>DATAUO010000282.1:0-26465 GCA_036268215.1 Steroidobacteraceae bacterium | reverse complement strand
GCCCGGGTTGGTAGATGACCTGGCCCGTGACGCTGTCGTCGCCGGTAACGGATTTGAGCCGTCCATCGGAGCCGAAGTTGAGATCGTACTCTTCCCCGTGGGCGCGCCAAACGCGCCAGGTCGGCGCATCGAGAGTGACGTTCTCGCTCGCGAGCGGATACCCGACCGCCGCGATCGTTTGCTCGCGGGTCATGCCGACCATGACCTTGCCGATGCGGATCGCCTCCTGGACCGGCTTCGGATAGGTTGCCATGTGCGGCCGCGGATCGGTGCTGACCACCATCTTGCCGACCCAGCTGTCGAGCGGCTCCTGATCGTGGCTCTCCTCCTGCATCAGGAGCATGTTCTTGTTCTCGATCTTGATGTAGGCGCGATGCCGGCCGTAATTGATCACCTCGATCGGCGTTCCGGCGGGAATGAGCGGAAGCGACGCGTAGTTGCTGTCCTCGATGGTGTCCTTCTTGTAGTGCAAGACGCAGCAGGCGAAACCCTGCCGAGGCAAGGTCTGGGCGGCGGCCGTGCCGGCCTTCGGCGGCTGCGGATCCTTGACGATGCCGACGTCCGACAAGAGGTCGCGAAAGATGCCGGCGTGGGCGGCAAGCGGGAGCGCGGACAGCGACAGCGTGAGCACGGTTGCGACGCCCATCCTGCGCCGGCGCGCCCGTGATTCGAGGTGGCGCCCTTTCATTGCTTTATTCCCCTAGGAGCTACGCGAGACGAGGGGCAAATGATGCCACCAACCTCGGCTGCTTCGCCACCCTCGCAAGGCACCGCCGCGCAAGCTGTCGACCGCGTGGCAGCTCGAATACGATTATGTGAATAATGACGTTGCGAAGCCGCATCGGTCCGGCCGAAGACCTTATACTGTGCGCCGCATGGATTGGGCTCGAATACTCCTCGTTGCGTTGGCGGCTCTGATCTCGACGGCGTCCTGGGGCGCCGAGACCCGCATCGCACTGGTGATCGGCAACAGCGAATACGCGAGCGGGCCGCTGCCGAATCCCGCCAACGACGCCAAGCTCATGGGAGATGCGCTCACCTCGCTGGGTTTCGACGTGATTGCGCGGCGCAACGCCGACCAGACGACCATGAAGCGCGCCATCGAGGAATTCGGCTCGCGCCTGGAGAAGGCCGGGGCCGGCGCGGTCGGGCTCTTCTACTACGCCGGTCACGGCGTGCAGCTCAACGGCAAGAATTATCTCATCCCGACCACCGCGCGCATCGATCGCGAAGGCGACGTCGAGATCGAGGCCGTGAGCGCGGACTGGGTCATCGAGCAGATGCGCTATGCCCGCAATCAGCTCAACATCGTGATCCTCGATGCGTGCCGCAACAATCCTTTCACCCGCAGCATGCGATCCGCCGATCACGGTCTTGCGACCATGGACGCGCCGGCGGGGATCATCATCGCGTATTCCACCGCGCCGGGCTCGGTCGCCGCGGACGGCAGCGGACGCGACAGCCCGTACACCGAAACGCTGACCCGCGCGATGCGCGAGCTGCACGAGCCGGTCGAGCAGGTGTTCAAGCATGTCCGCGTCGGCGTCATGGCCGAGACCGGCGGCAAGCAAATCCCGTGGGAAGCCTCCTCGCTCACCGGCGACTTCTTTTTCGCCGGGCCGAGCAAGGTCGCGCCCGAGACCTCGCAGGCGCTGGTCACGGGCGCGGTCCCGGCCGCCGATAACGGCGACGCCAGCCGCGGCGGCTCGATCGGATCGTGGTTCTCCGGCCTGTTCGGCTCGGACAGCAAGCCCGCCCCGCCGGCGGCCGGCACGCATCTCGCCGCGGTCCCGAATCGCCCGCCCGCCGCCGCCGCCCCCGCGGCGCGGCCCGATGGAGTTCTATCCGGCTCGCGGTCGATCATCCTGCTGAAGTCGCTGGGCATCCCGACCGACAAGCTCGACAGCGGTCACAACTATCAGGAGACCGCGATACGGCAGCTGCTGGACTCGACGCCGCGGCGCGTCACGCTCGGCAGTGCGTCCGAGCAGATCCGCGCGGCGTACACGCTCTGCCAGCAATACTCGGCAGACTGCCAGGAGAGCTGGTACGCGGACGAGGGACTGCGCGAGGTCACGCTCGACCCGTTCCAGATGGACCGGACCCCGGTCAGCGTTCACGCCTTCCGTCAATTCGTGGAGAGCAGCCGATACAGGACGCAGGCCGAGACCGCCGGCGTCGCCTATGCGGTGATCGGCGGCAGCCTGCAGGCCGTGCCCGGCGGCTCGTGGCGCAACGCCATCAAGAAACGTACGCCCGGCGAGGACACGGCGGTGATCGGGGTGAGCTTCCAGGACGCCCTCGCCTACTGCCGCTCCAAGGGAGAGCGGTTGCCGTCCGAGGACGAGTGGGAGTACTTGGCTCGCGGTCCCGGCCGACAGACTTTCCCGTGGGGTGAAAGCATCGAGCCGGCCGCCGCGGCCCTCTCGGCTCCGCCGCGCGTCGGCGACGGGCCGGCCGAAGGCATCGGAGGCCAGTACCGCGGGCTGTCCGGCAACGTCTGGCAATGGGTCGACACCAAGGTCGGCACCCGCAAGGTGCTGAAGGGCGGATCCTGGCTCGAGCCGAATCCCGCCAACAAGCGCGGCGCGACGCGCCGCTACGAGGTGCCCTCGCGTGCCGACGAGGACAGCGGATTCCGCTGCGCCAAGCCCGTGCCGGCGTGGCCCGACACGGAGCTTTGGGTCGCGCAACTCAAACAATGACCGAAGGATGGGGTGCTTCAATGTCGCGAGGTGAATGTTCCCGGGTTCCGGCCCGTGCCGGCCCCGGCAGGGCCTCGGTGGCGCTTTGCATGATCGTGCCGCTCGCGGCCGCGGCCGCCGGCATCTCGCGCGCGGCGGACTCCGGCCACGCATCCGCCGATGGGCTCTACTTCCCGGCCCCCGCCGGGCAGACCGAGACGGACGAATACACGAGCTACGAGCTGCTCGCGCCGGAAACGCAGAGCTTCAAGATCCGCTATGAGGTCGCCGCGGCGACAGCCGGCGCGAAGTTCTACTACAACCCGATCCGCAAAGGCAGCTCCGCCAGCGACGAGAGCGTCTACGACGCGATGCTGGGGACTCCGCTGCGCTTCGAGGTGGTGAGCGGCGGCGACGCGCGCAAGGACCCGCTCATGTCCGACGCGGATACCTCGATGAGCTACATCAAGGTCACGCTCGCGCGTCCGGTGCCCGAGCACGGCGAGGGACGCATCGTCATCGTCAAGACCTACCAAGACCCCAAGAGCTACTTTGCGGACGGCAAGACCATCGTCTTCAATCGCCCGCTCGGCGTGAAGCGCAACAAGGTCGTGCTTCCCGCGGGCTATGAAGCCGTGGGATCGACGGTACCCTCGCAGGTCTTGACGGAGCCGGACGGCCGCATCGCCATCAGCTTTCTGCACGCGGGCGCCGGTGAAGCGCCTCTCGAGTTACGCGCGGTCAAGGACGCCCGGGCCGGCGCGGCCGCGGTTCCGAGGACGGCGACGCAACAGCGCAGCTGGGAATCCCCGTTCAAGGGAGAGACCGAGGAAGACCGGCTCTCGGAACGGGCGCATCAGGACCGCTCCATCGTGTACTTCCTGCAGCAGCCCGAGACCCACTCGTTCATGCTGTACCACGACTACACCGAGTCGCGGCCCGGCGTGAACGGCTACGCGAACGTGGTCCGCGAGGGCAGCATCGCCAGCCGCCCCTCCGCGAGCGTGCTCGACACCGGCGAGCAATTGAAGGCGGCCGAAATGACCGGGGCCGAGATGATCGCCTCGAAGATCAACACCGGCGAGACGGTCGAGCCCGGCGCCCACGTGGTCGTGATCCCGTTCGCGGGGATCAAGACCGGGCAAACGGTGCGGCTGCGCATCGCCGAGACGTATACCGCGCCCGTGAGCTACCGGCTCGACGGCGAGGATCTGGTGTTCGACCGCAGCCTCGGCCGTCCGCGCAACGCCGTGGTGCTGCCATCCGGGTGGTATCTGACCTCGAGCGCGGCCCCGGCGACGATTTCTCAGCTTCCCGACGGCCGGATTCGGCTCGACTTCTGGGACGATCGGCCCGAGGCGGTCGACGTGCTGATCAAGGCAAGGCGGCGCGCCGTGAACTGACGCGCCCCGCCGTCACCGATCGACGACCACTTCGCTGATTTGAATGACCGGCTGCAGATCGGTGTAGTTCGGGATATCGGCCAGGATCTCTTGCGCGTGCGGCCCGAAGCCCGCCTGAAAAGCCTCGACCGAATCGCAGAAGATGTGGCACATCCCGACATACGTCGCCGCCGAGCCCGGCGTGCCGCCGGCGATCCCCTTGTCGACCGTGTAGTACCTGCACTTGTCGCCCATGCGCTTCTTGACGAGCGGCATGTGCGTGTCGCGATAGTATTCGTGGTCGAAACGCGCACCGGGCTTGTTCGGGTACATGACGCTGACCTTGATCATCGTTGTCTCCTGTCCGCCTTTCGCGAGACTATACACGCAGGCGCGCGCGGACGCCCCCCGCGGAGGCAAGATGAAAAAATGGATTGCCTGGCTGCTGCTCCTCGCCCTGACGGGCTGCGCCACCTGCAAGAGCACCGACTCGCCCGACATCTGCAGGACCAAGCAGCGCGAGCACGGCAAGGTTCGGCCCTAGAGATCCTCCATGCCGGCCAATTCCTCCGCGTCGCGTGCCGGGAACGCCTGCGCGGCGCGGCCTCTTGCTTTGCGGCACAATGGCGTACGGGGCACCACAAAACGATGAGGGGATGTATGACCGATTCGAATGACGGATTGAGCCGGCGCGGTTTCGTTCAGGGGGCGGTTTCGGGCGCCGTGCTGGCGGCGGCACCGGCCTCGCTGCTGGCGGCGGCATCGGGGGACAAGGCAGCGGTGCTCGCGCAAGTTCCAAAGATGCACGATGAGAACGTCAAACGTCTGCAGGAGTGGATCGCGCTGCCGTCGATCGCCGCCGAGAACCGCAACTATCCGGAGGGACCCGAGCGCATGGCGGAGCTCGCGCGGCAAGCCGGCTTCACCGGCGTCAAGCTCATCCCCACCGCGGGCAAATCCGGCGTCTTCGGCGTGCTCGATTCGGGCGCCAAGAAAACCATCGGCGTGTACTTCATGTACGACGTCAAGCAGTTCGTCCCCTCCGAGTGGAGCTCCCCGCCGCTCGAGGCGCAACTGGTGAAGAAGGAGGGCCTCGGGACGGTATGCATGGGGCGCGGTGCCGTGAATCAGAAGGGTCCGCAGAACTCATTCTTGAGCGCGCTCGCGGCCTTCAAGGCCGCCGGCAAGAAGCTGCCGGTGAATCTCGTGCTGGTGTGCGAAGGCGAGGAGGAGATCGCCTCGCCGCACTTCGGCGAGATCGTGATGAGCCCCGCTGTGCTCGCCGAGCTCAAGAAGTGCTCGGGAATGCTCCTGCCCGGCGCCAGCCAGGAGATCGACGGCAGCGTCGAGCTCGACCTCGGCGCCAAGGGCGTGGTGGAGCTCGAGCTCGTCTCGAGCGGCGAGAAATGGGGCCGCGGCCCGGAGAAGGACATCCACTCGAGCCTGGAGGCACAGGTCGACTCGCCCTCCTGGCACCTCGTGCAGGCGCTCAACACCCTGGTCGAGAAGGACGGGCACACGCCGGCGGTCGAAGGGTTCTTCGAGAAGGCCAGGCCCCTTTCGGCCGAGCAGAAGCAGATGATCGCGACCTACGCGGCCACGGTGCAGGAGTCGGTCATGCAGAAGGAGCTGGGCGTGAAGCACTGGGTGCACGACCTCAGCTGGCAGGACTCGTTGATGCGCCTCTACTCCCAGCCGACCATCAACATCGAAGGCCTGGTCGGCGGGTACACGGGTCCCGGCGGCAAGACGGTGCTGCCCCATCGCGCCGTCGCCAAGATCGACATGCGCCTGGTGCCGGACATGACCGCCGAGGACACGCTCGCCAAGCTCAAGGCGCATCTCGCCAAGCACGGCTTCGCCGACATCGAGGTCAACATGAGCGGCGGCTACGATCCCACCCAGACCGACCCCAACAGCGCGCTCATCAAGGCCATCCTCGCCACGTATCGCAGGCTCGGCGTCAGTCCGCAGGTGCTGCCGCGCAGCCCCGGCTCCTGGCCGGGCTATCGCTTCACGAGCCCGCCCCTGAGTCTGCCGGCGTCGGATTTCGGACTCGGCCACGGCACGGGCGCGCACGCCCCGGATGAGTACTACCTCATCGATTCGACCAATACGAAGGTGCAGGGTCTCGACGGCGCCGTTGCCTCGTTCGTCGAAGTGCTGTACGCGCTCGGCTGAGGAATCGGGGGCGGGACCTTGCCGCCCATTCCTCGCGCAGCGCGTCCAGCCGCGGGGCGCCGGGGGTGCGGCCCGGCGCGGCACAGCCGCAGCATCGCGCACGCCGCAGGGCGGCGGCACAGCGGCGGCCGTCGACGTGTTCGAGCTGGTTCCGGGCTAGTTGGCCTTACGCCGCCTGCGCGAGCAGGCCTTCGAGCTCCGCCGCGCATTGTCCGGGGCTCGAGAACAGAATGGTGCTGAATCCCAAACGCTTCGCGCTCTCGATGTTGGGGAGATTGTCGTCGATGAACACGGTCTCGTGCGGGTCGAGCGCGTAGGTCGCGCAGATGTGCTCGAAGATGCGCGCCTCGGGCTTGATCATCTTGATCTCCGCCGAGATCACGATGCCTTTGAAGAGCGACCAATGATCGTGACGCTCGCGCAGATAGGCAAAGGTCGTCGCCGCCATGTTGGACAGTCCGTACACGGGGATTCCTCGCCGCTCGAGGTCGCGCAGGATCGCAATGGTCTCGGCGATGGGGAGCAAGGACTCCTTCACTTGCTGCAACAGCTCGATCATCTCGGAGACCGGCCGATCCATGCGATCGGCGAAGCGCACCGCCGCGTCCTGCTCCTCGAGAGTGCCGCGGTCCATCTCGATCCAGTCCGGGTGCTGAAAGACCGCGTCGCGCACACGCTGCCGCAAGGCAGGGTCCGAATAGAAGCGGTCGACGATGCGCTGGGGCTGCCATTCCACCAGCACGCCGCCGAAGTCGAAGATGACGTTCTTGACGGGGCGGCGGCGGGGCGGCGGCTCGCGGCTCGGTGCTGCGAGGGAAGAAACAGGCGCTGGGTTCACGAATGAGCTCTCTTGCATATCACTGTTTTATATGGGTTTTTGGTGACGTTTTTGTGAATGCCCGCGACCTGCGCCGGTGTTCTTGAGTTATTCGCACCGCATCCCCACACTTTCCGTTCAATCGACACCCGAGGAGCTTCCCATGGCCCTGTTTCAGAAGAAAGCCGTCATACCGGCCGCATCCGACTCGCTGCCGGGCCGCCCGCAACCGCTCGAGGTTCCCGAGCTGCACTTCGTCAACGGCCATCGCATCGTGCCGCCGTTCCCGGCCCCGCTGAAGGAGGCGATTTTCGGCATGGGCTGCTTCTGGGGCGCCGAGCGCTTGTTCTGGCAGCTGCCCGGCGTCTATTCCACGGCGGTCGGCTACGCCGGCGGCTTCACTCCGAACGCTACCTATCGAGAGGTCTGCAGCGGCGAGACGGGTCACGCCGAAGTCGTGCGCGTCATCTACGATCCCGGGAAGATCGACTACGAGGACCTGCTCGAGGTGTTCTGGGAGTCGCACGATCCCACGCAGGGCATGCGCCAGGGCAACGACATGGGCACGCAGTACCGCTCGGCGATCTACACGACGGATGCCGGGCAGAAGGCGGCCGCCGAGAGATCGAAGCAGCTCTATCAGGCGCGCCTGACCGCCGCGCATCGCGGGCAGATCACCACCGAGATCGCGGACGCGCCGAAGTTCTATTACGCCGAGGATTATCACCAGCAATACCTCGCGAAGAATCCGGACGGGTACTGCGGCATCGGCGGCTGCGGAGTTCCCTATAAATCCGCGGAGTTATATGCGGGTCAACGGCCGTAAGCTATGGCCTATGTTGCAGCCGGCCCCTCGCGCTGCTCATATCCCCCGCTCACTTCGAAATCGCGGTGTTATGGCCGGCGGCACGCCGCTGGCGTGAACGAGCCGATCCTCGTAGCCTTCGGTCTCGCGCTCGCGTTTGCGTTCGTCCATCCGCGCGCGCACGCCGATGTCTGGCAACCCGTGCCCGGCCACGTACAAGTGCCGATATGG
This sequence comes from Steroidobacteraceae bacterium, assembly GCA_036268215.1. Lineage (GTDB taxonomy): Bacteria > Pseudomonadota > Gammaproteobacteria > Steroidobacterales > Steroidobacteraceae > Bog-1198. The sequence continues at coordinate 18,365 of DATAUO010000282.1, read as the reverse complement.
CCCGGCGCGGTACCCGATGCCATGCCCAACCCGAAGCCGGAATCCGTCGGTCCACCCCCGGACCGCGAGTGGCTGCACACCATCGGCATGCTCGGCGGCCCTCGGTAAGGGTGAGCGACATCAGGTTGTCATAGGACCTGATGTCGGGCATGAGTTAGGCTGCAGCATCTCGGAGAGGGACTATTAGGCCTCAGCGTCGGAGTATCCCAAGTGCGCCTTGCACGTAAAACAATCGTCCAACTGATCGCCGCCGCCATGCTCGGCGCCGCCATGCTCGCGCCGCACCCGGGTCTTGCCGAGCTCGCGCCCGCACCCAAGGTAACGAGCCCGCGGCTCTACGTATTCGACTGCGGAACCCTGGTCTACAACAAGCCGGAGGACTACAACCTGACGCGCGATGAGGTCAAGGACACCAACATGGGCGTCACCTGCTATCTGGTGGTGCATCCGAAGGGCATGCTGATCTATGACACCGGCCTCAATGACAGGCTGGTCGGCAGGCCGCTCTACGAGAACGTCCTCGATGGCTATGCCCAGGTCAAGTTCAACACGTTGAGCGGGCAGCTGGCCGACATCGGCATCGCGCCTGCCAAGGTCGACTATCTCGTGTTGTCGCATTATCACTGGGACCACATCGGCAACGCCGGCGACTTCGCCGGCTCGACGTGGCTCGTATACAAGGGCGATCGCGATCAAATGTTCGGCAAGGAGGCGCGTGCTTATCCCTGGTTCAGCCAGTATTCGGCGCTGGAGCGCAGCAAGACGATCCTGCTCAACGGCGACCACGACGTCTTCGGCGACGGCACCGTCGTCGTGATCGCCACCCCGGGGCACACGGAGGGGCACTGCTCACTGCTGGTGCGCCTCAAGAACACCGGCCCGATCGTGCTCTCGGGCGACCTATACCATTACGCGGAAGAGCGCGATCTCAAACGCATGCCGGATCAGGAAAAATCCACGGGCACGGCTGAGTCGCGCCAGAAGGTGGAGGGTTTGCTGCGGCAAACCGGGGCGCAGCTCTGGATCGGGCACAGCATGGAGTTCTTCCGCACGGTGCGCAAATCGCCGGCCTGGTACGACTGATTGCGGGCGGCTCGACGCAGACTTCCGCGGGCGATGAGGTAGGCTGCAGCACCTTCGGTCCCGTACACCAATTTCTGACCGCCGGGCCGCGACTTTTCGGTCACAAGGGTAGGAGTAACGCAACATGTCCAGAGCGATCGGCAAGGGAGCTCCCGCGGGACCCAGGAGCGCTGGCATGCTGTATCTGGTCGCCATGATCGCGGCAGGCCTGGCCGGGCCCGCGAGCGGCGAGACGTTCCAGCCCGTGCCCGAGCTCGGATATCGCGTGAATTCGCAGTTCTTCGGCGACTCGGAGCACCTGGGCGCCGGCGAGGCTTCCGGCGTCGCGCTGGATTCCAAGGGGCACATATTTCTGTTCCAGCGCGTGAAGCCGATGCTGGCCGAGTACGACGCCGACGGCAGATACCTCCGCAGCCTCGGTGAAGGGCTCTTCACCCACCCGCACGGCCTGCGCATCGACGGCGACGACAACCTCTGGACCACCGACGACGGCAGTCACGTGGTCCTGAAGCTGAGCCCTGCTGGGCGCGTGCTCCTCGTGCTCGGCCGCAAGGACGTGGCCGCGGAGTCCGATTGGCTGTTCAACCAGCCGACCGACGTCGCGTTCGGCAAGGATGGGCGGGTTTACGTTGCCGATGGCTACGGCAATTCCCGGGTGGTCGTGTTCGATCGCGACGGAAGATTCTTGAAGTCCTGGGGCAAATACGGGACCGGCCCGGGGGAGTTCAACCTTCCGCACAGCATCGTCGTGGATCGGGCGGGCAAGGTCTATGTCGGCGACCGCGAGAACAAACGCATCCAGATCTTCGATGCGGATGGGAATTTTCTGACGCAGTGGACGGACATCGGCTACCCATACGGGTTGTTCATCACGCCGGATCAGCACGTCTGGATGGTCGACGGCGGCTACGACCGGATCATCGAGCTGGATCAGAAGGGCAGAGTTCTCGGCGCGATCGGGGAACCGGGTCACGCGCCCGGACAACTCGCCTGGGGTCATTTCCTCGCGGTGACGCCGGACCGCAAGCTGCTCGTGGCCGACGTGCTCAACTGGCGATTCCAGGTTTTCGTCGCGGCGCCGGCGAGCGGCAAGACGGCTGCTTACGTGCCCTCGCGCAGAATGTTCTGGGACCGCGTCCAGAGCAGCGGCTGGTCCACCCGGACCAGCGTGCCCAAGAATTGACCCGCTCCCATGCCGATCCTGGAGCCGCACGCACCCCATGAGCCCATCCGGAACTGGCGCGGCTTCCTCGTTCACATTGCAACGATCACCATCGGCCTCTTGATCGCGATCGTCCTCGAGCAGAGCGTCGAGTATCTGCACCACGTGCACCAGCGGCATCAGCTCCAGCGCGACCTGCACGAGGAGGCCCAGCGCAATCGCGACATCCTCCAGGGGGACCTCGGGCTCGAGTCCCAGTCGGAATGGTTCAGGACCGTCCTCGATGCGACCAGACTCGTGCCCGCGGGCGGCCAGATGTCGATCAACCTGCCGTCGATGCCATGCATCCCAGGGACGCTGGCCGCCAACGGCACCGATGCAGCCGTGCGAGCGACCTACTTCGCGCCCTCCGAAGCGGTTTGGTCCACCGCAAAGGACTGATTTTGAGCCTCACCGGGCGTAGGACGCTGCCGGCCGCATCGCCGAACGCAGCATCGTGACCGCCGCGTAAGCGATGACGAGCGTCACCACCCAGCGCATCAAGGTCAGGTGGGCCGAGAGCGTCTTGATGAGCGGCAGCGCAAGCAAAGTGCCCGCGACGCCGCCGATGGTGAGACCGATCGCCGCTCCCTGCGAAAAGCGGCCCGACTTCACGAACCCGAGGCTCGCGACTGGAATGAGCACGCCGTCGCTCCCGAACATGATGGGATAGGCCGCAATCGGATGCATGCCGAGCATGGCCAGGATCGCCATGCAAGGCGCGTAGTTCCCGATGCCGACGCACATGAGGGCGCCGAGGATGAAGTTCGCGCTCACCGCGACCGCGAAGCGCCAACCGGAGAGCCCCATGGCCGCGCCGGGCTGCGCCAGCATTCCGAGATTGGTCATGATGAAGAAGCACGCGGCCACGAGCAGCGCCACGCCCATGAACGATTGGATGGTGCGCCTTTTCATCCGGCTCACCGCGCCGGCGCCGACCCACGCACCCGCGCCTGCGCTCATCACCATGCAGCAGAGCAGCACGGGCTCGACGCTGAAGGACTCGGCAAACAGCAGCGAGCTGACGAACGATGGGATGACGTTGCCGACGTTGAGCGTGCCGGGAATGAGCTCGTCCGGCGGGTGACCGCGCAGCTTGAACAAGGCCGTGATCTGGGCGTAGTTGCCGATTCCCAGGTTGTCCAGAAAGGTCGTCCCGCAGCCGATGGCCACATCGCTCCCCGATGGGCGGCCCTTGAACCTGCCCTTGCGGACCGCGATCACCCATGCGACGACGAATGCGGCGTCCGCCGCGAACAGGCACGCGTACAGGAGAATGCGGGCAGTGCTCACCGCTGGAGCTTCGCACGCTCCCGGCGCGGTCTCAAGAAACGCGCGCCTCGCACCGGCGCTCGCGCCCGGCCGCGGCAGTTGAAGCCGGCGTGATTTCGTGATTGAGTGCGCCTGTCATGAAACCCGTACTCTATGCACATCCCTTCGCCTCGTACTGCTGGAAAGTCCTCATCGCGCTCTACGAGAATGGCACCGCCTTCACCTATCGGTCCCTGGGACCCGAGGACCCGGATGCGGCGACCGAGCTCGAGGCGTTCTGGCCGCTGAAGAAATTTCCCGTTCTGGTGGACGATGGCCGGCCGGCCATCGAATCGAGCGTCATCATCGAGTACCTGGCGCTGCGCCATCCGGGACCGGTGCGCCTGATTCCGGCCGACCCGCAGGCGGCGCTCGAGGTGCGCTTCCTGGACCGATTCTTCGACAACTACGTCATGACGCCGATGACCAAGATCGTGACCGATCGAATCCGGCCCGAAGATCAGCGCGATGGCTTCGGAGTTGCCGAGGCGCGCTCGGCGTTGGAAGCCGCGTATCGATGGCTGGACGGGGCGATCGCGCGGCGGAGCTGGGCTGCCGGCAGCGACTTCACCCTGGCCGATTGCGCGGCGGCGCCCTCCCTCTTCTATGCCGACTGGGCGCATCCGATCGCAGAGAGCTTCCCCCAGGTCCGCGCCTATCGCGCGCGTCTGCTCGCCCGTCCTTCCGTGGCCCGGGTCGTCGATGAAGCCCGGCCCTTCCGCCGGTTCTTTCCGCTGGGGGCGCCGGAGCGCGACTGACCGATGCTCGATGTCCACGCGCCGCACGGCCCCACTCACGGTTGGCGGGACTTTCTCGCCCACATCGCAGCCATCGCGATCGGGTTGCTGTTGGCCCTCGCGCTGGAAAAGCTCGCCGAGTACGTGCACGAGCGCCGGCAGCTGTCGGAAGCGCGGCGCGATCTCGCGGCGGAGGTGACTGAGAATGGGCGGAGCTGGGCTCTAAACGTGGCCGAGGCCTCCCGTATCCAGGACGAGCTCAACGCCGATCTCAAGATCATCCGGGCGGTGCGCTCCCGTGCGCCCGCGGAGGGCAAGCTCGACTACTCCGTGGCCTTCTTCGCCGCCAAGGACGGCCCGTGGCAAGCCGCCCGGCAGAGCGGCTCGCTGATTCTGATGCCCGACCAGGAGCTGCAGCTCCACGCATGGTTCAACGGAATCCTCGCCTCGGTGATGGAGTCGATGCACACGCTCGAGACCACGCTCCAGATGGCGGGGGCGATCGCAACGAGTGACACGCCGGAAAAACTCGATGCGCGCGATCTCGATGACCTCGCGAGCCGCACCCTGGAAGCCCAGGGACGGCTCGCCAACCTCAAAATGTTCCTCCACTTCGAAGAGACGGGCCTGCAGGAGCTGCAGCGAGCCACAGCCAGCAGGGAAACACCAACACGCGGTACAACGTCACGAACTACAATGTGTACCGCCGCGAGATGTATCTGACCGCGACATACAAGATGGGCCGCTAGCGCCGGTCTCGCCGTCGGGTTTCGAGCGGTACCGCGGGCGAGGATGTGACCCACGACGAATTGCTGCAAATTGCCGCCGACCGGCATCGCGCGGGCGAGCTGGACGAGGCCCGGCGCGTGTACCGCGAGCTGATTCGGTCCGCACCGGACCACGCGCTCGCACACTTCCGGCTCGGCCTGGTCGAGCTCACCGCCAAGCGGCTCGAGAGCGCTCTTGCGGAGCTCGATCGGGCCATCGCGCTCGACGCCGGCCAGGCTCGCTTTCACCTGGCTCGCGCGTGGTCGCTCGCGGAGCTGGGACGTGCCGGCGAATCCGCGCTCGCAGCCGGGCGAGCCCTCGATCTGGAGCCGGCCGACGCGGACGCGTGGTTCGCCCTGGGCAATGCTCAGTACCTCGACGGCGGGTCACGCCCGCGCGCGGAGGCGGCGTACCGGCGGGTGCTCGAGCTCAGCCCCGGGAATGCCGCCGCGCTGACCAATCTCGGCACGCTGCTGCTCGCGCGCGGCGCGCTCGACGAGGCGATCCCCGCGCTCGAGCGCGCGGTGAAGATCGATCCGGGCCAACCCGGCCATGCCGTCAATCTCGGCCTCGCACTCTGCCGCCGGGGCAGCTTTGCCTCCGCGGTGCCGGTGCTCGAGTCCGCGCTCGCGCGTGACGCCGCCTGCGTCGAGGCGCTGCTCAACCTCGGCATTGCGCTCCAGGGACTCGGGGAGCTCCGGCAGGCGGCCGCGCGATACCGTCAGCTGATCGAGCTCGAGCCGCGCCGCGCCGATGCTCACATCAACCTCGGCAACGTGCTGCGCGAGCTCGGCGAGCCGTCGGGCGCCGTCGCCGCCTACACCACGGCGCTCGAGTTGCAGCCCGCCTCGATCGGCGCCCTGAACAATCTCGCCGGCGTGCTGCGCACTCGGGGACGCCTCGACGAGGCCGAGGCGCTGCTCCGGCGGGCGCTGGCCGTCGATGCCGGCAACGCCGTGCTGCACGACGCGCTCGGCAACGTGCAGAAGGACGCGGGCGACGTCGAGTCCGCGCTGGCGGAATTTCGCGTCGCGCTCGAGCTCGACCCCGACGATGCGGCAATTCACAGCAACCTCGCCTACTCGCTCAGCTTCGCCTGCGAGGACGGCGCGGAGATCCTGGCGGAATGCCGCCGCTGGAACGCGCGCCACGCGGCACCGCTGCGCCCGGGCCGCGCCGCCCTCGCCGCCCTCGCCGCCGAGGACCGCCCGCCGGATCGCAGGCTCCGGGTGGGATACGTCTCGCCGGATTTCCGCGAGCACTGCCAGGCGCTGTTCATGACGCCGCTGCTCGAGCATCACGATCACGATCGGTTCGAGATCTTCGGCTACGCGAGCGGAGGACGGGTCGACGCGCGCACCCGGCAGCTGGCCGCGCTCATGGACGTCTGGCGGGACGCACGCAGGCTGGATGACGCCTCCCTGTCCGAGCTGATCCGCGGCGACCGGATCGACGTCCTGGTGGATCTGACCATGCACATGGCGAAGGGAAGGCCGTTGGCGTTCGCGCGGCGACCCGCGCCGGTGCAGCTCGCCTGGCTGGCGTATCCCGGCACCACCGGAATGGACGCCGTGGACTACCGCCTCAGCGACCCGCGGCTCGATCCTCCCGGCTCGGAACAATCGTACAGCGAGCGCACTTTGCTGCTGCCCGATTCGTTCTGGTGCTACTCGCCGCTGGCGGCCGAGCCGCCCGTCAATGCCCTGCCGGCGCTCGACCGCCGGCACGTGACCTTCGGGTGCCTCAACAACCCCTGCAAGATCACCGCTCGCACCCTGGCGCTTTGGGGCGGGGTGATGCGCGCGGTGCCGGGAGCGCGCCTGCGCCTGCTCGCGCCGTCGCAGGCCAATCGCGAGCGCCTGCGGCGAAGCTTCGAGTCGCAAGGCGTCGACGGCGGGCGCGTGGACTTTCAGTCCTATCTCCCCCGGCCCGAATACCTGCGCTCATACCATGGCATCGATATCGGCCTGGATACCCTTCCGTACAACGGCCATACCACGAGCCTCGATGCCCTGTGGATGGGCGTGCCGGTCGTGACGCGCGTGGGGCCCACGTGTGCCGGCCGGGCCGGGCTCAGCCAGCTCCATCAGCTCGGGCTCACCGAGCTCGCGGCGGATTCGGACCCAGGGTTCGTGCTCGCCGCGAGCGTGCTTGCCCGCGACCTCGGGCGGCTTGCCGGTCTGCGCGAGTCGCTGCGGAGGCGGCTCGAGCGCTCGGCGCTCATGGACGGAGCGCGTTTCGCCGCCGCCATCGAGACGGCCTACCGCGCAGCGTGGCACAATCACTCCCGCCCGAGACCGGTGCAGAGCGCCTGAGCAAGGGAGCGCGCTTGCCAGAAGCAGTGGAAAACGTAGCCCTCTCGGACCACCCGGATCGACCGGTCTCGCCCGCACGGCTGCGCCGTGACCTCTCTTCGCTCGGCGTGTTGTTTCTCACGCTCTCAGCGCTTTCGCCGGTGTTCTCCGTTTACGGGCTGGGCGGCGACGTGCTCCAGCACACGGGAACCGGCGCGGCCGCGCTGTTCATCGGCGCAATCGGCGCCGCATTGGTATGGGCGGCCCTGTACGCCGAGCTCGGGTCCGCGTACCCCTATGCGGGCGGGGACTACGTCGGCATCGGCCGCATCCTCGGGCCCTGGGCGGCGTTCGCCAGCCTCACCATCTGGGCCGTGACCGGCGGCCCGTACGCGGCGTTCATGGCCAAGACCATCGGCGTCTACGTCCACGACATGCTGCCCGCCGTTCCGTCCCAGGCCGTCACCTACGGCTCGATCGCCGCCGCCCTCGCGGTCGCCTTGTTGTCGGTGCGCGCCAGCGCGCTGGTGACCGGGATCTTTCTCGCCGTCGAGATGCTCGCGATCCTGGCATTGATCGCCGCCGGGGCCGCGCATCCGGCGCGCAGTCTCGGCAGCACGCTTCATCCGCTCGTGCTCGACGCCTCGGGAATGCTGGTGCCGCCATCGCTTGGCGCGCTCGCGCTCGGCGGCATCACGGCCGTCTTCGCCACCATGGGCGGCAACCAGGCGATCGCCTTCGGCGAGGAGATCCCCGACCCCCACCGCCGCATCGGCCCCATCGTGCTGCTCGCCGCGTTGATCGGCGCCCTCGGCACCGCTCTGCCGGTCGTGTTCGCGGTGATCGGGTCGGGCGACCTCGTCGGCTTGTTGAAGAGCCCTGCTCCGTTCAGCACGTTCATCGCGTCGATCGCGGGACCCGCCGCGGGCCGGGCGTTGAGCGCGTGCGTCGCGCTGGCCGTGTTCAACGCCTTGATCGCTCAGATCATGTTCTGCGGGCGCTTGTTCTTCAGCCTCGGGCGGGATGGGATATTCAACCCGCTCGCGAATCGGCTGCTCTCGTCGGTGCACGCGCGATCCGGAGCGCCGCGCGGCGCCACGCTCGTGCTCGGGGCATTCGGCGCGGCTTGCTGCCTGCTCGACTCGCACGTGCTGGCCGTCCTCTCCTCGGGTCTGGTGATCTTCTGCCTCGCGCTCAGCTCTTCCGCCATCCTGGTGGGAAGATCGAAGCGGCTGACGGGAATCCCGGGCTTCTGGCGCGCACCGCTCCATCCGCTCGCACCTCTGCTCGGCTTGCTGCTGGCGCTCGTGTTCCTGGTCGCCGGGCTGCGCGATCCCGAGGCCGGCCGGCCCAGCATCCTGTTTCTCGCCGGCTGCATCGCCGCGTCGCTCCTCTGGCACGCCCTCGTGCTGCAGCGGCGTCCCGGCGGCTGGACGCCGCGCGTGGATTCACCCGATATTCCGACGAATGCGCAGGCGCAGCGAGCATCGTGAGAGCGAGCGTCGCCAAGACGACCCTGCTGAAGCGCGCCGCCCTGGGTGCATTGACCTTGGGTCTCGTGCCGCTCGCGGCGCCGGCGCAGACCGGCGCTCACCGTTTCGACGGCGATTGGACCACCATGCTCTCCTGCCCGAACTCGAACGGCGCTCTCGGTTACTCGTTCGAGCTCCCCTCCTCCATCAAGGATGGCGTGCTGCACGGCGAGAAGGGTGACAAGGGCAAGGCCGGATGGCTGCAGATCGACGGCAAGGTGCCGCCGGACGGCAAAGCCGATCTCTACGTCCGCGGGCTCGTGGGTGCGGCCCAGTTCGCGGTCGGACAGCGGCCCGCCGGCACCGAATATGGGTATCACCTCGCCGTCGAGTTCACCGCTACCTCGGGCACCGGGCATCGAGTCGGGGTCGACCGTGCACCGTGAGCTTCACGAGGGACCGCTGACGAGGAGCTCGGCGAGGCTCAATATGCCGGCGCACCCGACAGCTGGGCGAGCACGTGGCGATACCAGTCGCTCTGAAAGACGCCCTGCGGGTCGAGCCGCCGCTTCGCCGCGATGAAGTCCCGAATGCCCGGATGGCACGCCATGAGCTGATCCGGCCGCGCGTAGCGATGGTAGGTCAGGTAGTAGCTGCCGCCCTGTGTGATCGCATGATCGATCAGGCGAACGAAAGCCTCCTTGGCGTTGAGGATCGCCCGCGGGTAATGGTCGACGTGTAGGTTGAAGATCACGCATGCATAGCGATCCCGCGCCCACGGCTGGGTCTTCTCGATGTTCGAGCAGATGCGGCGGCCGCCCGCGGGACATCCCGCCGCTGAGCGCCCATGAGTCCCAGGCCGCCCGGCGAAGCCCGTACGTTGCTCTCGAGGGCGGCTCAGGCCGCCATGATCTGCTCGTCCAGCGCCTGCAGCACCTGGCGGTGCTCATGAAGGAAACGCTCGACGAGCATGCCCGCGAAGTCGAGGCGTCTCTCGGCCGCCGCCGCCTCGATGCTCCTGCACAGCTCCGCGAGCGCGGCCGCGCCGACGTTGGCGCTGCTCGATTTGAGGGCGTGCGCCGCCCGCATCACGCCGTCGAAATCGCCGGACACCACTGACGCGCGCAAGGCCTCCGCCAGAGCGACCGAATTGATCGCGTACAGACCGACCACCTTGGTCAGAATGTCGGTCCTGCCCGGCCGATGCATGGCCCGAATGCGCTCCAGGGCCTGAGGATCGAGGACCGGAGCCTTGTCGGCCGCGTCGCGGGCAGCCTCCTCCGCGGCGTCGCGGGCGGCGGCCTCGTGGAAAACCTCGTCGGCGGCGTCGCGGGCGGCGGCTTCGTGAAAACGCTCGTCGGCGGCGTCGCGGGTAGCGGCCTCGAGGAAAACCTCCTCGGCGGCGTCGCGGGCAGCGGCTTCGTGGGCAATCTCGTCGGTGCCCCCCCGGGCGGTCTCGCTCCAGCAGTCCTCGAGCACCTCACGCAGTTGCTCGAGGGTGAAGGGCTTGCTGAGATATCGATCCATGCCGGCGGCGTAGCACTTCTCCGCATCGCCGTCGAGCGCATTGGCCGTGAGCGCAATGATGGGTGTGCGGCCGTTACCCTCCAGCTCCTCCCAGTTGCGGAAACGGCGCGTCGTCTCGTAGCCGTCGAGCTTCGGCATCTGGCAGTCCATGAGCACGGCGGCGTAGCGCGAGGTCGCGAGTTTTTCCAGGGCCGCCTCGCCGCTGGCCACGCTATCGGCGTCGACGTCAAGCTCGCGCAGCATCGCCAGCGCCACCTCCTCGTTGACCGGGTTGTCCTCCGCCAGGAGGACCTTGCGCTTGAAGCCGCCGCGGCGCTCCATGGCGATCGAGGGCATCTTGCCGCCGTTGAACGCGAATTTCATCTTGCGGGTGGAGTCTCCATCCTCCGCCGCGAGCTCGCACAGCCGATCGTACAGCTGGGAGTGGCGCACGGGCTTGCTCATCCAGGCGACGGCGCCGCGGCCCAGGTCGCGAGCTGCGTTCGAGCCTGCCTCGGACTGCATCATGACGAGGGGCACGGAGGCGAACCTCGGCATGGATCTGACCTGCTCGGCGAGAGCCGTGCCGCTCATCTCCGGCATCTGGCTGTCGATGATCATGACGCCAAATTCGCCGTCGAGGGCCTTCTCCAGCGTCGCGAGGGCCTCGCGGCTCGACGCCGCCTCGACGACGGTGACTCCCCATGCCGAGAGATGCCGGCTGAGGATGCGCCGGCTCGTGACGTTGTCATCGACCAGCAGCGCGTGCATTCCGCGCAGCCCGGCCGCCGGGCGAATCGGCACGGCGGCGGGATCCGGCTCGAGCGGTACCGTGAAGAAAAAGGTAGACCCCTTGCCCGCCTCGCTGTCCACACCGATCTCGCCGCCCATCGCTTCCACGAGCTGCCTGGAGATGGCGAGCCCGAGCCCCGTGCCGCCGTACTGCCGCGTCGTCGAGCTGTCCTCCTGCGCGAACGACTCGAATATCGCGGCCCGATTCTCGGGCCGGATGCCGATGCCGGTGTCCTGGATCTCGAAGCGGAACATGGAGTTGGTCAGGTTCGGATCGATCTGCCGGACCTTGACCCTGATCTCGCCGCGCTCGGTGAATTTCACCGCATTGCTGATCAGGTTGATGATCACCTGGCGCAGGCGCACGCCATCGCCGAGCACGGCCGTTTCCATGCCCGGCGGAATGTCGCAGATCAGCTCCAGGCCCTTGCTGTACGCGCGCTCGGCCAGGATCTCCGCCGCCTCCTCGACCACGTCGCGCAGGCACAAGCCCGCGCGGTCGAGCATCAGTTTGCCGGCCTCGATCTTGGAGAAGTCCAGGATGTCGTTGATGATCTCCAGCAGGGAGCCGCCCGACTGGCGGATGGTCGTCACGTAGCGGCGTTGCCGGTCATCGAGCGCGGTGGAATGGCTCAGGAGCTCCGCCATGCCCAGCACACCGTTCATGGGGGTGCGGATCTCGTGGCTCATGCGCGCGAGAAAGTCGCTCTTTGCGCGGCTGGCCTCCTCGGCCCGCTTGGCCGCCTCCTGCGCAACGGCGACCGCCCGGTCCAAGTCGACCGTGCGCTCGCGCACCAAGCGCTCGAGCTGATGCTGATACACATGCAGGTTCCGGTCACGCCTCTCGAGCTCCGCCAGCATCCTGTTGAAGCCATCCACCAGCACGCCAAATTCGTCGTGGGCTCCGCGCTGGGCGCGGATGGCGAAATTCTTGTTCTCGAACACGTCGCGAGTGACCTTGACCAGATCCTCGACGGGCACCGTGATGAAGCGGCGCAGCCGGCTCGACCAGAAATATGCCAGGAACCCGACCAGCACCAGGGCGGCCAGCACCGATTCCAGCGACCTGCCGACCTGAACGTAGACGGGCGCCAGATCCGCATCCAGCCGGATCGCGCCCACCGGATGGCCGGCGAGCAGCACCGGTCTCTCCAAATGGGCGGCCGTGATGCGCGCGGGCGCCGCGCCTCGCCGGCTGAAGTCGACCTCGGCGAGCACCTGCGCACTCGCCGTGTCGTAGAGAGCCGCCTTGCGCACCAGGGGGTCGGCGTGCAACGCGCTGAGCGCGCTCCGCGCCTGGCCGTGGTCGGCGCGGGCCACGGCGAGCGTGGCATTCTCGCCCACCGCGTCCGCCAGGATCTGCAGGCGCTGCACGGCATCGCGGCGCGCGGCGAGCGTTTCGGTGACCGCATAGAGAATGAGCGAGAGGAGCAGCGCGCCCATCACCGCGTGGAAGATCATCACCCGCAATTTGCCGGCGAAGGACAGGTTTCGGATCCAGCTCACCATTTGAGGATGGACATCCTCTGTGTGCCGCCGCCGCGCCGGCGCTTGCTCTCGAGCAGCTCGTGCAGCTCGCCGACGGGAATCGGCTTGCTGATGAGGTGTCCCTGGACTTGATTGCACCGGTGCTTCTTCAGGAATTCCAGTTGCTGCACGTTCTCGACGCCTTCCGCGATCACCTTCAATTTGAGCTCGCGAGCCATCGCGATGATGGCGGCGCAAATGGCCGCATCGTCATCGTTCGTGTGCAGCTCCTCGACGAAGGAGCGGTCGATCTTCAGCGCATCGACCGGAAACTGGCGCAGATACCCCAGCGATGAATAGCCGGTACCGAAGTCGTCGATGGACAGGGCCACGCCGGCGGCGCCGAAGCGCTTGAGGCATGCGCTGGTGTCGGCGACGTTGCGCATCAAGAGGCTCTCGGTGATCTCAAGCTCGAGCGACTCCGGCCTGACCCCATGGCGCCGCAAGGTCGAAAGCACCGATTCCACGAAATCCTCGCGCGCGAACTGCTGCACCGACACGTTGACGGCGATGGTAAGCTCGCCGAGGCCCTGTTTCGCCCAGCGCTCGAGCTGCTTGCACGCCTGCTCGATGACCCACTCTCCCAGGGCCGAGATCGTCCCGGTCTCCTCGGCGACGGGGATGAAAGTGTCGGGAGGTATCCAGCCGCGGGTCTCGTGCCGCCAGCGCAGCAGCGCCTCGACGCCGATGATCTCACCGCCCGCCAGATCCAGCTTGGGCTGGTAGTAGAGCTCGAAGTCGCAGCGCTCGATGGCCCGCCTCAGGTCGTTCTCCAGCTCGAGGCGCCCGAGCGAGCGGATCGCCATCGACTGTCCGTAGAACGCATGTCCGTTGCGGCCTTGGTCCTTGGCCTGGTACATGGCCATGTCCGCCTTGACCAGCAGGTCCTCAACGTCGGTGGCGTCCTTGGGATAGATCGCGATGCCGATGCTCGGAGTCACGACGAAACGGTGTCCCTCGCACTCGAAGGGCTCGGAAAGCGCCTTTTGGATCCGTTCCGCCACCGGGACCGTCTGCTCCTCGCCGGTGATGCCGGTCAGCAGCACCACAAACTCGTCGCCGCCCAGGCGGGCCACGCGAGCCCGCTCGCCGCGGCGCTCCGTTTGCGGTGCCACGACGTCGGTGCTGCGCACGCTGTCCTCCAATCGGCGCGCGACCTGCTGGAGCAGCGAGTCCCCGACGGAATGCCCGAGGTTGTCGTTGATGCGCTTGAAGCGGTCGAGGTCGAGGTAGAGAAAGGCAAGCATGCCGCCTGCCTGCTTGGCTTGCTTGATGGCGCGGGCCGCCTTGCGCATGAACAACAGGCGATTCGGCAGGCGCGTGAGGACGTCGTAATAGGCAAGATACTCGACGCGGGCCTCGGCCCGCCGGCGCTCGGTGGTGTCGCGGGACACCATGAGCAGGGGTCCGCCGGTTCGGGGTTGGAGACGAATCTCGAACCAGCGCCGATCCTCGCCAATTCCGGTGTCGAACTCGTGGGTGGTCAGCCGCCCGTTGCCTTCGCCGCGCAGGGCCATGCGCGCCTCGCGGGAGATGTGAGGCGGGAATACCTCCTCGAGCGTCTTGCCGCGCAGGGATTGGTGAGCCTGGGTCTGGCTGCCGCTGACGTGCTCCAGCAATATTCCGTCGTCGCCGACCACGAAGATGGTGTCCGGCAGCGCCTGCAGCAGGGCGCGGTTCCTCTGCTCGCTGACCTTGAGGGCGCCGATGTTGTCGAGCGCCCGCAGGATGAACCCGACGCGGTGCGGAAGGGTCGGCCAGAGCACCGGCTTGTGGATGAAGTCGGTCGCGCCCGCCTCGTAGGCCTTGGCGATCGACACGGTGTCATCGTGCCCGGTCACCATGACGACCGGTACCTCGATTCCGACGCAGAGGGTACGCAGCGTCGAGCAAAGCTCGAAGCCGTTCGGGCCCGGCAGGTCGACATCGAGCAGCACCAGGTCCGGCCGCTGCCGCTCGAAGGACTCGAGGGCGTCCGCCGCGGTGCCGGCGACACGGGCCTCGTAGCCCGCCTGCTGCAGCGTCTCGCTGGCGAGCAGCGCGAAGACCGGATCGTCGTCGACGATCAAGACCGACCGGCGTGACTCGGCCTGCCCCTGTGATCGAGGGTCATTCAGGGCTGCATTCATCGTGGCAGCCCCACGCCGGCGCGCCGGCCGGGGCAATAGGTGACAATAGCGTGACGGGATGGCATTTCGATTGAGCTCTTCCGGACATTAGCGTGCCCGGAGCCTTGATTTCCGGATGTAATCCAAGGAATCAGGAGTGGGAATCCTCAAGGCCGACGAGGGGTGAACCCGGTCACACATGGACGCGCACCGCCGGGCCGTTGCAATGCGGCCTGCGCCGGGCCTGGATTCGAGCCTTTTTTTGCCCACGCATGTCAACCGATTGCCTCCCGGAACGTTTGCGGCGCAAAGTAGGCACGCGATGCGTGTCTGCCGAAGATACGGAAAACACTTAAGCGTAAGCTTTACTATAAGATAGCGAAGGGATACCCAGAAGCCATGCAGAGTTATCAAGCGTCCGTCGAGAGCGTGTTTCGCGCGTTGGCCGACCCCATGCGCCGTGCCATCGTCAAGCAGTTGAGCCGCAAACAGGCCTCGGTCAGCACCGTCGCCAAGCCGCTGGGCATCTCCCTCGCGGCGGTCGTGCAGCACATTCAGGTTCTCGAGGAGTGCGGCGTCATCAGCACCCACAAGGAGGGGCGCGTCCGCATGTGCCAGGTCGAGCCGCGGGCCCTGGTGGTTGCCGAGCAATGGCTGTCGGCCCGCCGCAACAGCGTATCTCCCACCGGGTAGGGGTCGGCAGCACCCGTCAGTGCTGGTCAGGCTTGACCGGTTCGCCGGATGCCGGCGGTGGCTCGACCGGAACGACCGGAAGGTGATAGGCATCGACCTTCCGGGCCTCCTCGGTCTGCCGCCGTTGCTCATCGGCCTCGCGCAGCTTCTCGCGGTTTCGCTCGAATTCTTGCGCGCGCTTTGCCTCCTGGGCCGCCTCGGCCTGGCGCGCGAGCCGCTCGCTGGCGATGCGCGCGTTGCCGCAAGAGACATCCGCGGCATCGCCCGGCGGCTGGTTGCACTTCATCAGGAGCCCGTCGAGCGCGACGCGATCGTCCATGAGATCGCCGACCGGCTTCGCCGCTTCCTGCTTGGGGGCGCAGCCGGCAGCCAGCAGCAGACCGCCGCAGCAGGCAAGCACGAGCAATGGTTGGTTGGTATTCACAACTGTCCTCGCCGCAATGGTACCGAAAAGCCGCCGCTGGGCGGCCGCTGCGCCTGTGACGCGCCTCACGGCTTCGTAATCGCGCGCCGCCGGCAGGACCATTTGCACGCCCTCGCCGACTTGCGCGCCTCGGTCGGCTGCGATAGGCCGAGATCGCGAGATCTCGCCGCGCGGCCGTTTGACCCCGCCGCAGCGGCTGTGTACCGTTCGCCTCCATGCCGACAGCCAAGATTCCCGAAGACGCCAAGCTGGACTTCGAAGCCGCCATGAGCGATCTCGAAGCGCTGGTCGATCGGCTCGAACGGGGTGACCTGCCGCTCGAGCAGTCGCTGGCGGAATTCGAGCGCGGCGTCAAGCTGACTCGCGCCTGCCAGTCCGCCCTGAAGGAAGCCGAGCAGAAGGTCGAGATCCTGCTGAAGAAGGCCGGCGAGCCCGCGGTCGAGCCGTTCGTCCCCGACGAGCAGGCCGGCTGATCGGCGCGCCGGCGGTCGGAGCGTTCCGGGCTCGCGGGAGGCCCCCGGGAGGCCGATTTTGCCCTGCGAGGCCCCTTGGCCGGGCCGGGCTCCCGCCCCACCGGACCCCTGAATCGTCTGATATTCTTGGAAATAGCGGCCATGGCTCCATATCGGAGTCTGTCCCAGCATCCTCGGGGCTGCCACGGGGCTACTCACTCAAGGTTCAGGCCGCCGTACAGGATTCTCGAATATGACAGTTGCCGCCCCAGTCAAGAAGCCGAGCGTCAAGAGCGTCGAGGACGTTCAGGGTCACGCCGACACCCGGCAAATCCCGATCAATCGCGTCGGCATCAAGGACATTTTCCACCCGGTCAAGGTCAAGGACCGGGCGAACGGCGAGCAGCACACCATCGCCAACTTCAACATGTACGTGAACCTGCCGCACAACTTCAAGGGCACGCACATGTCGCGGTTCGTCGAGATCCTGCACCGTCATGAGCGCGAGATCTCGGTCGACTCCTTCGGCAAGATGCTGGCGGAGATGACCGGACATCTGGATGCGAGCGCCGGTCACATCGAGATGAGCTTTCCCTACTTCGTCATGAAAAAAGCCCCGGTCACCGGGGTGGAAAGCCTGATGAACTACCAGGCCACGATCTTCGGCGAGCACCGCGACGGCAAGACCGAGGTCTGGCTCAAGGTGGTGGTGCCGACCACGAGCCTCTGTCCCTGCTCCAAGAAGATCTCCGATTATGGCGCCCACAACCAGCGGTCGCACATCACCGTCACCGCGAGACTGGTCGAGCACATGTGGCTCGAGGAGCTGATCGAGCTCGCCGAGCACGAGGCTTCATGCGAGGTATACGGAATCTTGAAGCGCCCGGACGAGAAATTCGTGACCGAACGGGCCTATGACAACCCCAAATTCGTCGAGGACACGGTACGCGACGTGGCGATGGCCCTGAATCGCGACAAGCGCGTGCGCGCCTACGTGGTGGAAGCCGAGAATTTCGAGTCCATCCACAATCACTCGGCGTACGCGATGATCGAGCACGACAAGGAATCCGCGCAGACCTGAACGCGGCGCCTCGGAGCGTCTCACCTCCCAGAAGGAGCACCTGCTAGGAGAGCGAGACGCTCGGAGGCGCCGCGCTCGGCGTTCTGCAGGCGCCCGATCAGCGAGCGCAGGAACACCTGGTTGAAGCGCAGCTGGCACTCCGCCGAGACCTGCTCGAGCAGCGTCGAGCTCACCTTCATCACGGTCACGGGCCCCGACGCGTTGATGGTGGCGGTGCGCTTGGCGCCGCGCACATAGCTGGTCTCCCCGAAGCAGTCGCCGACCTCGAGGTATCCGAGCGCGCGCCCGAGCCGCTGTACGCTGACCCTGCCTTGCACGATGATGTAGAAGCGATCGTCCATCTCGCCTTCCTTGACGATCTCCTCGGCGTCGGCGTAATCCTGCCAGCTGCTCGCGCGCAGCACCTCCCAGATGTCCTCGTGCGAGAAGTCGTGGAAGAACTTCAGCCGGCGCAGCAGGCTGAACTGCTCCTGCTGGTCGATGCGGTTGTACTGCGCGCGCAGCTTCTGATGCACGCGCGTCAGCTCCGCGGCGAAGTCCAGGCCAGTCTTGTAGCGCTTCTCGGGGTCCTTTTGCAGCGCGACCGCGGTGACCATCTCCAGCTCCTCGGGCACCTCCGGCCGAAGCGTATGGATGGGGGGCGGGGTTGCGAATACGATCTGATGGAGGAGCTTCTGCAGGTTGCCCGCGCGGAACGGCCGCGTTCCGGTCAGGAGCTCGTACATGACCGCGCCGAGCGAATAAAGATCCGAGCGATTGGTCAGCTCGATCGACTGGACCTGCTCCGGCGACATGTATGACGGACTGCCCGCGATGCCCTCGATGCGCGAGATTTCCGAGTCCGCCACCAGCGCGATGCCGAAGTCGATGATGCGCACGTCGCTGTCGAGCGTGAGCATGATGTTCGAGGGCTTGA
>DATAUO010000281.1:0-2629 GCA_036268215.1 Steroidobacteraceae bacterium | reverse complement strand
GACCTTGACGGCGGAGGTGCCGAGATCGATGCCGATCGTGAGCCGGCGTGTCGGCGCGTCAGGCATGGGCGCGAAGCTCGCCGGCGACCTCGTCGGCCGCCTCCAGGGTGCGATCGATGTCCGCGTCGGAATGCGCGAACGACACGAACAGGTTCTCGAACGCACCCGGGTGGAACAGCACGTTGCGCTCGAGCATGCCCTCCCACCAAAGCCGGAAGGTGTCGTGGTTCGCGTAGCGCGCGGCGTCGCGGTAGTTGCGGATCGGCTTCTCGGAGAACCACACCTGCAGCACGGGGCCGAGACCGATCACGTGCGCGGGAAGCCGGTGGCGCGCAAAGATCTTGGACAAGCCGGCATAGAACCGAGAGCATCGTTCGGATAACGCCTGGTATTTACCCGGCGCGCTCAGCTCATCGAGCGCCGCGTTGGCCGCGGCAACCGCGATGACGTTGGCACTGTACGTTCCGGCCATGGATACAGTCCCGTCCGCCACAAGCTTCATGATATCGCGCCGGCCTCCGAGCGCGGCCACTGGAAATCCGCCGCCCAGCCCCTTCGCGAACACACTGATGTCCGGCTTGATGCCATAGATGCCCTGGGCACCGCCCAGACTCAGGCGAAAGCCGGTGATGACCTCATCGTAGACCAATAGGATGCCGTGCGAATGTGCGATGTCGCGCATCGCCGCAAGATAGCCGGGCTCGGGCAGGATGCAGCCGGTGTTGCACATCACGGGCTCGGTCAGGATGGCCGCGATCGAGCCGCCGTCGCGCTCCACCGCCTTCTGCAAGGCGTCTACGTCGTTCCAGGGCAGGATGAGGAGATTCTCGCCCGCGTCCTTGGGCATGCCCGGTCCCTGGGGGACGGCGACCGGCCGGTTGTCGGGGCCCGCCTCATCGAGGTTTGGGTGCTTGCTCCAGTACACGCCGTCGGAGAATCCGTGGTACATGCCCTCGAAGCGCACCACCTTGTTCCGTCCGGTGAACGCCCGGGCGAGACGCAGGGCGTACAGCACGGCCTCGGTCCCGGTGTTGCAGAGGCGAACCTGCTCCACGCTCGGCACCGCGGCCATGATCTTTTCCGCGAGCTGCGCCTCTTCGGCGGTCGGCAGCGCGAACACGGTGCCGCGCTTCTGGATCTGCTCGACCACGGCCGCGGTCACCTTGGGTGGACGATGCCCGAGGATCATGGGACCGAGCCCGAGGAGATAATCGATGTACACGTTGCCGTCGACGTCGTGCAGATAAGCGCCGTCGCCGTGATCGACGAACAGAGGATAGGGGTCCCACCCCGACCAGGTGGCCCGCGCGGTGCTGTTGACGCCCGCGGGAATCGGACCGCAGGCCTGCTGGTAGAGCCAGGCGCTCTTCGCCGAGCGTTCGGGATGTCGATAGTTGGTCAAGGCCGTTCCTCAGGCCGCGGAGCGCGGCTGTCTCGATGAATCGAAGAAATCGATGTGCATGCAGCGGTGCAGGATCAGGGCCACGGCCGCGCCCGCGACCAGGGAGCCGAACCCGTAGAGCATGACCGTGGACGACACGGCGCCCGTGAGCAGCGACTCGACCGTCACCCACGCGCTGAACAGCACGCCGAGCAGCGGGAGCAAGCCCCCCAGCAGCAGATTCGCGCGGCTGTCGAGGAGGGCGCCGCGCTGCTGCCAAAGGGCCGCCGCCGCAGTGAGCCCGTAGAACATCAGCGATATCAGGCCCAGGCTGCTTGCGGCGTTCGAGAGCGCCGCGGCGATCCCCGACGTGCCGAGCGCGAGGCCGAGCAAGGCGAGATTGATCGCGCCCATGGTCAAGGTCGCGGCCCAAGGGCCGCCGCGCGTGACGCGCTGGAAAAAGGCCGGCATGACGCGGTCGCGCGACATCGCACGGCCGACGCGCGCCGCCGAGACGATCGCGGCCTGGAGAGTTGCCAGCGTGCCCGTGAGCACGACCAGCGACATGATCGAGTCCCAAGGCTTGCCCAGCAGCCGGCCGCTGACGGCGGAGAGGACGTTGCCGGCATGCGCCTGCATGTCCGGGGCGGAGAGCACGGACTGGAATGCGAAAGTCACCGCGGAGTAGACCAGCGCGAGCATGACCACGCTCGCGAGCGCGGCCTTGCCGGGATTGTTGGCGCGGTCGGCGGTCTCCTCGTTGACGTAGATCGACGCGTCCCAGCCCGAATACATGAAGCAGGCGATCAATATTCCGCCGATCAAGCCCTTCATGCCGCCGAGGGAGGTCCACGAGAACCAGCTCCAGGAGAATCCGGCCGCCGTCCGCCCGTGGGCCAGCGCGCGCAAGGCGACCACGGCGACGATGAGCAGCACCGTGTACTGGAACACGACGGTCAGCCACTCGAAGCGCGCGACCAGCCTCAGCCCGAGGATGGCGAGCGCCGTGATCAGCGCATTCCAGAAGGCGCCTGCCGCGAAGATGGCCCAGTGATTGTCGATGAGCGAGGGGGCGATGAGATCGACGGTGTAGACGCCGGCGGGGATGGTGAGCGTCGTGGTGCCGAGGGTGTAGTAGAGCAGGATCATCCAACCGGCGAGAAAGCCGAGGTACGGATGAAACACCCGCGCCACCCAGGTATAAGTCGCGCCCGCGCTTTGATCCCAGCGATTCAGTCGCTGATAGGC
>DATAUO010000280.1:0-2398 GCA_036268215.1 Steroidobacteraceae bacterium | reverse complement strand
GATGGATTGCGGCAGGTCCCGCTCGCTCAGCCAGCAATGGCGCTCGCCGCGCCGCGCCACGATCGGCACCGGGAGGAAGGGGGCCAGCCGCGCACTGACTCCAACCGGGCCTGCGCCGGGACCACCGCCGCCGTGCGGCGTTGAGAAAGTCTTGTGCAGGTTGACGTGGATGACATCGAAGCCCATGTCTCCCGGCCGCACCTTGCCGAGAATGGCGTTGAGATTCGCGCCATCGTAATAGAGCAGGCCGCCGGCAGCGTGCACCGTGCGCGCCACTTCCTCGATCCGCCGCTCGAACACCCCGAGCGTGGAGGGATTGGTGAGCATGATGCCCGCGGTCTTGGGGCCGACAGCGACCTTCAGCGCCTCGATGTCGACATCGCCTTCAGCGTTGACGGGCACCTCGCGCACCACACAGCCGCACATGGTCGCGGTGGCGGGATTGGTGCCGTGCGCCGCCCCCGGCACGATGATCTCGTTGCGCTCGAGATCTCCGCGCGCGCGGTGATAGGCGCGGATCATTGCGACGCCGGCGAATTCACCCTGCGCGCCGGCCATCGGGCTCAACGCCACCGCCTGCATGCCGGTCACCGCCTTCAGCATCTCCTGCAGCTCGTACATACAGGCGAGAAAGCCCTGCCCGACGCTGTCGGGCGCGAGCGGATGGCGCGCCAGGAGCTCCGGCAGCATCGCATACTGATTGCAGGCCTTCGGGTTGTACTTCATCGTGCACGACCCGAGCGGGTAGAAGTGCGTGTCGATGGAGAAGTTGAGCTGTGACAGGCGCGTGAAGTGCCGCACCGTCTCGAGCTCGCTGACCTCGGGCAGGAGGGGCCGCGTGGCGCGGCGCATGTGCGCCGGCAAGTCGGCGCCGGCGGCCGCTCCGGGATCATGCGGCCACTGGTCCTCGGCGCCGCGGCCGGGGACGGAATACTCGAAGATGGGTCTTTCCAGTCGGGTGGTCATGATGTTGCAGCCTCAGGCCGCGCGCGCTTCGCGCAGGGACTCGGCGAGCGCGCTCGCATAGCGCTCGATGTCGGCGGATGTCTTGGTCTCGGTCGCACAGACGAGCAGTGCGGGGCCGAGCTCGGGAAAGTGCTCGCTGAGGTCCAGGCCGCCCAGTATCCCGCGCGCGGTGAGCTTCTCCAGCACGGGAGCCACCGGGCGATCGAGCGCGACGGCCTCCTCATGGAAGACCGGCCCGCGGAACAGGCGGCGCACGCCCGGCACCCGGGTCAGCGCGCCGACGAGCTCGCGTGTGCGCGCGTGCGCTGCGGCGGCGACCCGCTCCAGGCCCGCGGGGCCCATCAGCGAGAGATAGATCGCGGCGGCTGTCACCAGCAGCCCCTGGTTGGTGCAGATGTTGGAAGTTGCCTTGGCGCGGCGGATGTGCTGCTCGCGGGCCTGCAGCGTCAGCGTGAAGCCGGCGCGGCCGGCGGCATCCACCGTCCGCCCGGCGATGCGGCCCGGCATCTGCCGCACGTGCTCCATGCGGGCGGTCATGAAACCGAAGTACGGGCCGCCCGAGGAGAGCGGCACTCCCAGCGGCTGGCCTTCGCCGACCGCAATGTCCGCGCCGCCCTTGGCCGCGCCTTGGGAGCCCCACTGGCCCGGCGGCTTCAGCAGCGCGAGCGAGGTGGGATTCACGACGGCCACCACCAGGACGCCGCGCGCGCGCGCCCAATCGCAGAGCGCATCGACATCCTCCAGCCGGCCGAAGAAGTTGGGCTGCTGAATGACGAGGGCGGTGATGTCCTGGCCGTCATAGCGATCGAGCACGCCGGCGGGAATGCAGCCCTCCTCGGTGCAGTACGGCAGCTCCTCGAAGACGAGCCCCTGATTGCCCGCTATGGCGGCGGCCACCTTCCGGTAGTGCGGGTGCACCGTGGTCGGCACAAGAATCCGCTGCGAATGCGATCTGCGGTTGGCGCGCACCGCCATCAGGCAAGCCTCACCCATGGCGCTCGCGCCGTCGTAGAGCGACGCGTTCGAGACCTCCATGCCTGTCAGGCTGGCCATCATGGTCTGGTACTCGTAGAGGAGCTGCAGCGTGCCCTGACTCGCCTCCGCCTGATAGGGCGTGTAGGCGCTGTAGAACTCGCCCCGCGTCGCAACGGCCCACACGGCCGCGGGAATGTGATGCTCATAGGCGCCCGCGCCGATGAAACAGAGCGGGCGGCCGTCGAGGCGCGCCCGTTCGGTCATGAGGCGGCCAATCTCCATTTCGGTAGCGGCCTCAGGCACGCCGGCGAGCGCGGCCAGCCGTAGGTTGGCCGGGATCTCGTCGAAGAGCTGCTCGATGCTGCTGACGCCGATGGCGGCGAGCATCGACGCGACATCCTCGCGGGTGTGCGGAACGAACGCCATCAGCCGCCCTCCTCCGCTATCAGCTTCTCGT
>DATAUO010000279.1:0-11700 GCA_036268215.1 Steroidobacteraceae bacterium | reverse complement strand
CCCTCGTTCTCGCGATCCTCGTCGTCCATGATGACCGCCATCTTGCCTTGCTTGAGGTCCTCGAGAATCTCATCGATGGTGTTGAGCGCCGGCATGTCCGACCTGTCTTTCGTGTCCTGAGAGCTGACGAGCGAGAGTTTCTTTGACATAAGCTGTTGATTTCCACCCTGGGATTCCTACCCACCCACCCGTGCATTGTATCCGCAGGGTGGGTACCGTCGAATCGGCAAAGTGTTTCCATCTCGCCGCAGCGATCTCCGCCGTGTTCTCTCTTGAAGCTGAACCTTCTGCTGAACTGTAACGCTTTGTTTTTAAAACAAATCCTTCGCACTTCCGTGCGCGGCGTTGCCGGCCCCGGCACGTGCCATCGCTTTGTCCTACAAAGCCAGGGGGCGGATCGTCGACAGCCGCTGGGGACGCCATCCGCCAACATGCAGCGGATGCGGCTCGTCTCCAGCGCACAAGTCCTCACCCTGATCGCGGCGGCCTCGAGCAACGCATGGAGCGCCGAGACACCCTCGGCGCCTCAGGCTTCGGCGGCGACTCAGGCATCCGGTGCTCCCACGGCATTCGACGCGGCGCCGCCCTCCCCCGACTCGCGATGGGGCGTCGGGGACGGCAAGAGCTACGCCGTGCCGGCCTACGAGATCGCGAGCTTCCAGCTGCTGCTCAACCGCTTCGATCACTACGTCATCGATCCGGGCGCGTACGAATCCCCGATCTCGGATTTCAAGACGAACACGCATCGCAAATGGGTGATCGACAACGACGCATTTGCCACCAACCAGTTCCTGCACCCCTATCAAGGCGCGTTCTATCAAGGCCTGGCGCGATCCTCGGGGCTCGATTTTTGGCAGTCCTCGGCCTACACCTTCGCCGCAAGCTTGCTCTGGGAAATGGCCGGCGAGACCACGCGTCCGTCGATCAATGACCAGATCGCGAGCGGCATCGCGGGCAACCTCCTCGGCGAGCCCCTGTTCCGCATGGCCAATCTCTTGTTGGAAAGCGGCGGCCCGGGTCCTCCGGGAGCCTGGCGCGAGCTCGGCGCCGCCCTGATCTCGCCGGCGACGGGAATGAACCGGCTGCTCCACGGCTCGCGCTTCGAGGACGTTTTCCCAAGCAACGATCCCGCGGTCTTCACGACGGTCAATCTCGGCGCGAGCCTGAGCACGCACTTCACCTCGAACGTGAACGTCAACGCCGACCTGTCTGCGCCCCCGGCGGTGCAGGACTATCGCCGCAACAGCGCGAGCGCCTCCTTCACGATGGCCTATGGGCTGCCGGGCAAGCCGGATTACAGCTACGACCGGCCGTTCGATTACTTCGACTTCGAGGTGGCCGCCGACACGATCAACGCGATCGAGTCCGTGTTCAGCCGCGGGCTGCTGGTCGGCACCGACTACGAATGCGGTCCGAACACCCGCGGAATCTGGGGACTCTATGGATCGTACGACTACGTCGCTCCCCAGGTGTTTCGGGTTTCGACCACCGCCGCATCGCTCGGCACGACGCTGCAGCGATGGCTGGCCCCGAAGATCGCATTGCAGGGATCGCTGCTCGCAGGGGCCGGTTACGGCGGAGGCGGCGTGCTGCATGGCGCCGGCGTCACGCGCGCGAGCCCCTATGGCGACGGCCAGCGCGATTATCATTATGGATTGACGCCGCAGGTGCTGGCCGCCGCCCGCTTGATGCTGTGGAACCGCGTGGCCGTCGATTCGAGCGTGCGCTCCTATTACATCAGCAAGGTCGCGGCGAGCGAGAGCACCGGCACCGAGGACATCACGCGCGCCGAGGGCGCCGTGACGGTGCGGGTCTTCGGGCTGCATGCGGTCACGCTGAGGTACACGGACTCCACCCGCAATGGCCGGTATGCGGCCTTGCCGAGCTCGCACCAGAAGCTCGGCACGGTCAGCTTGGAATACACGCTGCTGGGCGACGAGCACATGGGTGCCGTCGGGCGATATATGCCTGCTACGGTCCCGGCGGCGGATCTCGCGCCATGAGCCGGTCCAGGTAGCGCGCGATCACGTCGATCTCGACATTCACCCCCTCGCCCGCCTCGAGCTCGCCCAGGGTCGTCACCTCGAGCGTATGGGGAATGATGTTGACGTCGAAGCGGCGGCCCCGCACCTGGTTGACGGTCAGGCTGACGCCGTTCAGGCAGATCGACCCCTTGGGCGCGACGAAGCGCATGAGCGGCGCCGCCAGCTCGAATTCCAGGCGCCGCGATCGGGCGTCCTGCACCCGCGTCGCGAGCGTGCCCACGGAATCGACATGGCCGCTCACGAGGTGCCCGCCGAGCGCGTCGCCGGCGCGCAGCGCCGGCTCCAGATTCACCCGCGAGCCGGGCGCCAGCTTGCCGAGCGTGGTCTTCGCCAGGGTCTCGCGCGACACGTCCGCGAAGAAGCGCGTGCCCTCCTTCCGGGTGACCGTGAGACAGACGCCCTGCACGCTGACGCTGTCGCCGAGCCCCGTGCGCGAAGCATCGAGCGCCGGCGCGTCGATGCCGAGCTCGAGGTCGCCGCCCTTCTCCGTCACGGAGGAAATCCTGCCCGTCGCAATGATGATTCCGGTAAACATTCTCGGTGTTACTCAGGGCCAATTCTGCGGGGCCAGCACCAAGCGTAAATCGTCCCCGATGCGCCGGATGTCACGATACTCGAATCTCGGCAGCGCCGCCGGAGCAAGCCCGCTCAGCGCGAGCAGCGGAGCCGCCTCGGTTCCCAGCAGTCCCGGGGCCACGTAGAGGATCAGCTCATCCACCAAGCCCGCCAGCAGGAAGGCCGCGCCCAGCCGAGCGCCGCACTCGACCAGGAGCTCGTTGACCTCGAGCTCCGCGAGACGGCGCATCGCGGCATGGAGATCCACGCCCCCCGCGGCGCGCGGCAGGCGCTCGATCCGCGCTCCCGCGTGCGTCCGGTCGGGAGCGTCCGGTCCGGCGAACACCAGCGCGCCGTGCGCCTGGAACATCTTGGCGGTCGAAGGACATGACAGCATGGGGTCGAGCAGGACGCGCAGCGGTTGGCGGACCCATGAGCCGTAGGCGAGACGCACATCGAGGCGCGGGTCATCCGCGCGCACGGTCCCGGCGCCGGTCAGGATGGCGCCCGAGCGCGCACGCCAGGCCTGCACGTCGGCGCGCGATTCCTCGCCGCTGATCCACAACCGCTTCCCGGAAGCCGGTGCAGTACGCGCGTCCAAGCTCATGGCCAGCTTGACCCTCACGAAGGGCCGTCCACGCTCCAGGCGCGAGAAGAAGCCGACGTTGAGCGCGCGGGCCTCGCGCTCGCCGGCGCCGCTCGAGACGACGATGCCGGCCGCGCGCAGGCGCTCGAGCCCCGCGCCGGCCACGCGCGGATCGGGGTCCACCGCGGCCGCGACGACTCGCGCGACCCCGGCCTCGATCAGCGCATCCGCGCACGGCGGCGTGCGGCCGGTATGGCTGCAGGGCTCCAGGCTGACGTAGGCCGTGGCTCCGCGGGCGAGCGGACCTGCCGCACGCAGCGCCAGCACCTCGGCGTGCGGCTCGCCGGCGCGCACGTGCCAGCCTTCCCCGACCACGGCATCGTCGCGCACGATCACGCAGCCGACGCGGGGATTGGGATCGGTGGTGTAGAGACCGCGCTCAGCGAGCTCGAGCGCACGGCGCATGTGGGCCATATCGGTGCCGCTCACGGCTCCTCATCGCCGTGGCTCTCGCCCGGCAAGAGCGGCAACTGATCCCTGCTCGGCTCGCGCTTGCGGCGATGCCGGCGCAGCTGGTCGATCTCGGTGCGGAACGCCTCGATGTCCTGGAAGCTGCGATACACGGAGGCAAAACGCACGTAGCCCACCTCGTCGAGGTGGCGCAGCTCCTCCATGACCATCTCGCCGATGCTGCGCGAGGCGATCTCCTTCTCGCCGAGGCTGCGCAGCTTGTGGCAGATGCGCGCCACGGCGGCCTCGATCGCCTCGCGGCTGACGGGACGCTTCTCCAGCGCCTTCTGCATGCCGGCGAGCAGCTTGTTCTCGTCGAAGGGCTCGCGGCTGCGGTCGCCCTTCACGACGCTCGGCAGCAGGAGCTCCGCGGATTCGAACGTCGTGAATCGCTCCGTGCAGGCCAGGCACTCGCGGCGCCTGCGGATCTGGCGTCCTTCGCCGGCGAGGCGCGAATCGATGACCTTAGTCTCCGAGTGGCTGCAAAAGGGACAGTGCATGCGGACGCCCCGCGCCAGCCCTCATCCGTATACCGGGAACCGCCGGCATATCGTTTCGACTTTCACGCGAACCTGCTCGATCACCGCTTCGTCGCCCATGTGGTCGAGCACGTCGGCGATCCAGCCGCCGAGCTGCCGCGTCTCGGGCTCCTTGAATCCGCGGGTGGTGATCGCGGGCGTGCCGATGCGCAGGCCGCTCGAGATGGCGGGCGGGCGCGGATCGTTGGGCACGGCGTTCTTGTTGACGGTCATATGCGCGCGGCCGAGCGCGGCGTCGGCGTCCTTGCCGGTGATGTTCTTGTCGATGAGATCGAGCAGGAACAAATGATTGTCGGTGCCGCCCGAGACGATCTTGTAGCCCCGCTCCTTCAGCACCTGGGTCAGGAGCCGGGCGTTCTTGACCACCTGAAGCGAATAATCCTTGAACTCGGGCTGCAGCGCCTCGAGGAAAGCCACCGCCTTGGCGGCGATCACGTGCATCAGCGGACCGCCCTGAGTGCCGGGAAATACCATCGAATTGAGCTTCTTGTGCAGATCCGGGTGGTCGCGCGCCAGGATCAGGCCGCCGCGCGGACCGCGCAGCGTCTTGTGCGTGGTGGTCGTGACCACGTCCGCGAACGGCACGGGGTTCGGGTACACGCCCGCGGCGATCAGGCCCGCGACGTGTGCCATGTCGACGAACAGCAGCGCGCCCACGCTATCCGCGATCTTGCGGAAGCGCTGCCAGTCGATGACGCGGGAATACGCCGAGAACCCGGCGACGATCATCTTCGGGCGCTGCTCCCTGGCGAGGGCCTCGACCTGGTCGTAGTCGATCTCGCCGGTGTCGGGCTTGATGCCGTATTGGGCCGCCTTGAACAGCTTGCCGGAGAAGTTCACCTTGGCGCCGTGCGTCAGATGACCGCCATGGTCGAGGCTCATGCCGAGAATCGCGTCTCCCGGGGAGAGCAGCGCGAGATAGACGGCCGCGTTGGCTTGGCTGCCGGAGTGCGGCTGCACATTGGCGTAGGCCGCGCCGAACAGGCGCTTCGCGCGCTCGATCGCGAGCGCCTCCGCCACGTCGACGAACTCGCAGCCGCCGTAGTAGCGCTTGCCGGGATAGCCTTCCGCGTACTTGTTGGTGAGCACCGACCCTTGGGCTTCGAGCACGCGCGGACTGGCGTAGTTCTCGGAAGCGATCAGCTCCAGATGGTCTTCCTGCCGGTTGCGCTCGTCCGCGATCGCCTTGGCTAGTTCCGCATCGAAGCCGGCGATCGTCATCTGCGACGTGAACATGCGTGCATCTCCCAATGTCAGCCCTAAAGTATAGCTGATATATCTGCGTGACAAGGAACACCGAGTCACAGATAATTCGTGCTCCTCGCGCTCGCCCGTGCGCCCACTCGATCGGATCATATGGCTCAGTTCATCTACACCATGAACCGGGTTGGCAAGGTCGTGCCGCCCAAGCGCATCATCCTGCGCGACATTTCCCTGAGCTTCTTTCCCGGCGCCAAGATCGGGGTCCTCGGCTTGAACGGCTCGGGCAAATCCACGCTGATCAAGATCATGGCGGGCGTCGACCAGGACATCGAGGGCGAGGCGCGCGCGCAGACCGGAATCAAGGTCGGCTACCTGCCCCAGGAGCCGCTGCTCGACGAGACCCGGACGGTGCGCCAGGTCGTCGGCGAGGGCGTCGGCGACGTGCAGAAACTGATCGACCGGTTCAACGCGGTCAGCGACAAGTTCGCCGAGCCGATGTCGGACGACGAAATGAACCAGCTGCTCGAGGAGCAGGCGAAGCTCCAGGACAAGATCGACGCGGTCGGCGGCTGGGAGCTCGAGCGCAAGCTCGAGATCGCCGCGGACTCGCTGCGGCTGCCGCCCTGGGACGCGGTCGTCGGCAAGCTCTCGGGCGGCGAGAAGCGCCGCGTCGCGCTCTGCCGGCTGCTCCTCTCCAAGCCCGACATGCTGCTCCTCGACGAGCCCACCAATCACTTGGATGCCGAGTCCGTGGCCTGGCTCGAGCGCTTCCTCGAGGAGTATCCGAGCACCGTCGTCGCCGTCACGCACGACCGCTACTTCCTCGACAACGTCGCCAAGTGGATCCTCGAGCTCGACCGCGGTCACGGCATCCCCTGGCAGGGCAATTACTCCTCATGGCTCGAGCAGAAGGAGCAGCGGCTCGAGCAGGAGCACCGCCAACAGGACGCGCTCGCCAAGACCCTGAGGCGCGAGCTGGAGTGGGTGCGCGCGAACCCGAAGGCGCGCCAGGCCAAGTCCAAGGCTCGCCTGCAGCGCTACGAAGAGCTCGCTTCCCAGGAATTCCAGAAGCGCAACGAGACCAACGAGATCTACATCCCGCCCGGCGAGCGGCTCGGCGAGCTCGTCATCGAGGTCAAGGGGCTGCGCAAGGGCTACGGCGACCGGTTGCTGATCGACGACTTGAGCTTCGGCCTGCCCGCGGGCGGCATCGTCGGCATCATCGGCCCGAACGGCGCGGGCAAGACCACCCTGTTCCGCATCCTGTCCGGCGTGGAGAAGGCCGACGGCGGCGAGATCCGCTTCGGCCCGACGGTCAAGCTCGCGTACGTCGATCAATCACGCCAGACGCTCGAGGACAAGCACACGGTCTGGCAGGAGATCTCCGGCGGACTCGACCTCATCAAGGTCGGCAACTACGAAACCTCGTCGCGCGGCTACGTCGGGCGCTTCAACTTCAAGGGCGTGCAGCAGCAGCAGGTCATCGGCGAGCTCTCGGGCGGCGAGCGCAACCGGGTGCACCTCGCGAAGGTGTTGAAGGCCGGCGGCAACGTGCTGCTGCTCGACGAGCCCACCAACGACCTGGACATCGAGACGCTGCGCGCCCTCGAGGAAGCGCTGGTCGCGTTTCCGGGCTGCGCCGTGGTCATCTCGCACGACCGCTGGTTCCTCGACCGCATCGCGACGCACATACTCGCCTTCGAGGGCGATTCGCACGTGCAGTGGTTCGAGGGGAACTATCAGGAGTACGTCGAGGACTACAAGAAGCGCAAGGGCGTGGACGCCGAGCAACCGCACCGAATCCGCTACAAACCATTGACGGGTTGAGCCATGACCACATACATCAGTCCCCAGGACGAATTGCACGTCGAATATCAGGGCATCGCGCTCACCTGCCCGCACTGCCAGACGCTCACTCACCTGACCACGGTGGCGGTGCCGAAGTTCGAGGAGCTGTCGCGGCGCAAGCCGAAGCACATCGGCGCCGTGTTCCGCTGCGATGCCTGCGGCGAGCCGGTGTTCCTGAAGTTCCTCGCCAAGGCCTATACGGCGCTGCGCGTCGAGATCTCGTCGAACTACATCGAGATCGAGCGGGCGCGCGAGACGTTCCCGCTCACCTACCTGCCCGAGGAAGCCGAGCAGCTGTTCAAGGAAGCGCTCAACTGCTACAGCGCGAGCTGCTTCAACGCCTTCGGCGCGATGTGCCGCCGCACGGCCCAGTCCTTGTTTCGCGAGCTGGGCGAGCGCGGCAAGCTCGAGATGTTCGACAGCCTGCAGGAGATCCGCACCCTCGCGGAGCTCGATGACGACACCTTTGCGGCGCTGCGCGCCGTGCTGTTCGGCAGCGACTCGGATCCCTGGCCGCACCAGCCGGACCTCAATTCGGAGCGCGCCGGCGTGCTGCTCGAGGTGATGCGCGATCTCCTGTATCAGACCTTCGTGCGCAAGGCGCGGCTCATGCAGGCCATGACCTTTCGCCGCTTCGTGAGTCCGCAGGTGGAGGCCGGCTCAGCCTAGGAAGGTCCGGGCGTTGCGGAAGATCCGCATCCAGCCGCCGTCCTCGGGCCAGTCCCGGGGCGCCCAGGAATTCTGTACCGTGCGGAACACGCGCTCGGGGTGCGGCATCACCGAGGTGACGCGGCCGTCGGCGCTGCTCAGGCCCGCGAGGCCGAGCGGCGAGCCGTTCGGATTGTAGGGATACCGCTCCGTCGGCTCGTCGCGCGTATCCACGTATTGCAGCGCGGCGAGGCCGCGCTCGATCAACGCGGCGGCGCACGAGCGCGGCGCCCCGCCGCCGTCGAACTCCGCCCGCCCCTCGCCGTGCGCCACGGCGATCGGCAGCACCGAGCCTTGCATGCCGGCGAACAGCGCCGAGCCCGATGACGGCACGCGCACGAGGGCCACGCGCGCCTCGTACTGCTCCGAAGCGTTGCGCACGAAGCGCGGCCAGCCCTCGGTGCCCGGGATGAGCTCCTTCAGCGCCGACAGCATCTGGCACCCGTTGCACACACCCAGGGTGAAGGTTCCCGGACGCGAGAAGAACCCCGCAAACTCGTCCCGGGTCCGCGCGTTGAACAGGATGGACTTGGCCCAGCCTTCGCCGGCGCCGAGCACGTCGCCGTACGAGAAGCCGCCGCAGGCAACCAGGCCGTGGAACCGGCCGAGGCGGGTGCGCGCACCCAGAATGTCGGTCATGTGCACGTCGTAGGCGTCGAAACCCGCGCGGGTGAACGCCGCCGCCATCTCGGTCTGGCTGTTGACCCCTTGCTCGCGCAGGATCGCGACCGCGGGCCGCGCGCCCTTGGCGATGTAGGGCGCCGCGACGTCCTCGCCGGGATCGTAGGACAGGCGCGCATGCAGACCCGGGTCGCCGCCGTCGGCGAGACGCGCGTATTCCTCGCGTGCGCACTCGGGGTTGTCGCGCATCTCCTGGATGCG
Organism: Steroidobacteraceae bacterium; assembly: GCA_036268215.1. GTDB lineage: Bacteria > Pseudomonadota > Gammaproteobacteria > Steroidobacterales > Steroidobacteraceae > Bog-1198. Next base: position 2,824 of record DATAUO010000279.1, on the reverse strand, counting down.
GAACGACACCTCGCTCCAGCGCCGCCGCAGCCGTTCGCGCGAGCCTTCGAAAGCGGTGCGCCCGTCGATCCGCACGCGAACGTCGTCGCCCGCGAGCGGCCGGCCGACTTCGCGCGAGCAAGCCTCGAGCCCATGCCGCGCGAGGATCCGGAGCGCGCCGGGCACGCCCTCCTCGGCGATCTGCAGCAGGGCTCCGAGCTCCTCGGAGAAGCACGCGGCGATCTCGTCCGATGCGGCGCCGAGATCGAGCTCGAGACCGCAGCGCGCGGCGAAGGCCATCTCCAGCGCCGCGATCATGAGGCCGCCGTCGGAGCGATCGTGGTACGCGAGCACGGCGTCCCGGTCCTTGAGCTCGCGCAACGCGGCAAAGAAACGGCGCAGCAGGCCGGGATCGTCGAGATCGGGGCTCTCGCCGCCCGTTAGGCCCTGAACCTGCGCCCACGCGCTGCCGCCGAGGCGATTCTTGCCCGCACCGAGATCGATGAGCACCAGGCGGCTCGGCCGCTCGAGCGCGAGCTGCGGCGTCAGGGTCTTGCGCGCGTCGCGCGCCGGCGCGAACGCCGATACGATCAGGGATACGGGCGCGAGCACCTTGTGCTCTCCCCGGCCGTCCTGCCACGCCGTGCGCATGGACAGGGAATCCTTGCCCACCGGGATGGTGAGGCCGAGCTCGGCGCAGAGCTCGACGCCGACGGCGCGCACCGTGGCATAAAGGTCGGCATCCTCCCCGGGCTCCCCGCACGCCGCCATCCAGTTGGCGGAGAGTCGAATGTCGGTGAGCGCGCCGATGTCCGCGCACGCGATGTTGGTGATCGCCTCGCCGACGGCGAGGCGTCCCGACGCGGGCGGATTCAGCACCGCGACCGGCGCTCGCTCGCCCATGGCCATGGCCTCGCCGCCGTAGGCATCGAAGCTGTTCAAGGTCACCGAGGCATCCGCGACCGGCACCTGCCAAGGGCCCACCATCTGGTCGCGGCTCACCATGCCGCCCACCGTGCGGTCGCCGATGGTGATGAGGAAGGACTTGTCGGCGATCGCCGGGAGCGCGAGCAGACGATCGAGCGAATCGCCGATGCCGATCCCCGCGGTCGGCAACGGCGCGGGCAGCTTCGGCACGGTGCGGACGTCCCGGGTCATGCGCGGAGGCTTGCCGAGCAGCACGTCGATCGGCATGTCGACCGCGGACGGCGACGGCGCATCGGTGACGAGCAGCCGTCCGTCATCGGTGATCTCCCCGACCACGGCAAAGGGGCAACGCTCGCGCTCGCAGAGCGCCGCGAATCGCTCCACGCCGCCCGGCACCAGCGCGAGCACGTACCGCTCCTGCGCCTCGTTGCACCAGATCTCCATCGGCGAGAGCTCCGAGTCCGCGCTCGGGATCGCGGACAGGTCGATGCGCCCGCCGCGATGGCTGTGGGCGATCGCCTCGGGGATGGCGTTCGACAGACCGCCGGCGCCGACGTCGTGGATCAACAGGATGGGGTTGTGGTCGCCCAGGGCGGTGCAGCGGTCGATGACCTCCTGCGCGCGCCGCTGCATCTCGGGGTTGCCCCGCTGCACCGAGGCAAAATCCAATTCCGAGGAGCTTTGACCGCTGCCCACGGATGAAGCCGCGCCGCCTCCGAGCCCGATGAGCATGGACGGACCGCCGAGCACCACCAGCGGCGCACCCACCGAGACGGTCTTTTTCTCGACATGGCCGCGGCGCACGTTGCCGAGGCCGCCTGCGATCATGATGGGCTTGTGATAGCCGCGCACCAGCGTCCGGCCGCCGGCGCGGAATTCCTGCTCGAACGTGCGGAAATAGCCGCAGGTATTCGGGCGGCCGAACTCGTTGTTGAACGCGGCGGCGCCGAGCGGCGCGGCGATCATGATGTCGAGCGCGGACACGATGCGATCGGGCTTGCCCGAGTCGATCTCCCAGGGCTGAACCATCCCCGGAATCCTGAGGTTCGACACCGAGTATCCGGTGAGCCCGGCCTTCGGCTTCGCGCCGACGCCGGTCGCGCCCTCGTCGCGGATCTCCCCGCCGGCGCCCGTGGCGGCGCCCGGAAAGGGCGAGATCGCCGTCGGATGATTGTGGGTCTCCACCTTCATGACGATGTCCGCGGTCTCGCGGGTGCCCTGGTAGCGCCGCGTCCCGGGATCCGGAGAGAAGCGCGTCGCCTCGCCGCCGGCGATGACCGCCGCATTGTCGCGGTAGGCGGACAGCACGCCCGCGGAGTTGCGCGCGTAGGTGGCGCGGATCATCGCAAAGAGGGAATCCCGCTGAGCGACGCCGTCGATGATGAAGTCGGCGTTGAAGATCTTGTGCCGGCAGTGCTCCGAATTGGCCTGGGCGAACATCATCAGCTCGACATCGGTGGGATCGCGCCCGAGCTTGGTGAAGGCCTCGTCCAGGTACTCGATCTCGTCGTCGGAGAGCGCGAGGCCGAGGTCGCGGTTGGCGCGGCTCAACGCAGCGCGCCCGTCCGTGCCGAGCGCGATGCTGCGCAGCGGCCGGGCGGCGGCGGCGTGGAACAGCCCGTGCGGCTCGAGCGTGTCGACCCACACGGACTCGGTCATGCGGTCGTGCAGCAACGCCGAGGCCCCCTTCAAGACATCGGGCAGCAGCGGTGTCTCGGAGCCGAAGAAGTACGCCGTGCCGCGCTCGATGCGCCTGACCGCGGTCAACCCGCACACATGGGCGATGTCGGTGGCCTTGCTGGACCAAGGCGACTCGGTTCCGACGCGCGGCGTGATGAGCACGGGCTGTCCGGCGGGCGCCGTCGGCAGGTCGCGCGGGCCGTAGGTGAGAAGCCTCTCGAGGAGCGCCCGCTCGGCC
>DATAUO010000278.1:0-4413 GCA_036268215.1 Steroidobacteraceae bacterium | reverse complement strand
GCCGGCGGAGCCACGGTGCAGCGCATCGCGGCCGATCTCAGCCTGTCCGCCTCGACCATCGGCACGCATCTCTACAACATCAAGCAAAAGCTCGGGGTCGTGAATCAGTCCGAGCTCACCTTGATCGCGATCCGCCACGGCCTGATCGAGACCTGAGCAGGATGCTGCACAGCGGACGGCGGCCTGGACTTACAATTCGCCACACCGTCCCGAAACCCACCCAACCGACACAACGATAGGCCCCCATGAGCGACCCCGCCCAGAACGATGCCGCCCACTCGCCCGGCGGCGCGCCGCACACGGCCGCGTCCGTCCAGATTCGACCCGTCACGGAGGGCGATCACGCGGCGTGGCTGCCCTTGTGGCGCGGGTACCAAGCCTTCTACAAGACCGACATCGCACCGGAGGTCACGGCCGTCACCTGGTCGCGCCTGCTCGACCCGGCCGAGCCGATGGGCGCGGCTCTCGCCTGGCAGGGCTCGGCGGCCATCGGCATGGTGCATCACGTCCGGCATCGGTCCTGCTGGACCATCGGCGACTACGTGTATCTCCAGGATTTGTTCGTGAGCTCCGAGGCACGCGGCACCGGCGTCGGACGCCAGTTGATCGAGTACGTCTACGATCTGGCGCGCGCCGCGGGGTGCTCCCGCGTTCACTGGCTGACGCACGAGACCAACACTCACGCCATGCTGCTCTACGATCGCATCGCCGAGAAGTCGGGCTTCGTGCAATACCGCCGCGCGACGAAGTAGCGGAGTCGAGCCGGGGCGTTGACGCGTCGGTCGGCTCCCGGCGGCTACGGCCCGCGGTCCCGCCTCTGCCTCGGCCACCAGCGCTCGAGCATGGCGGCGGCCCAGTCCTTGCCCCCGATGCCGAAGGCCAGCGCGAACGCGAGCACCAGGCCGCCCAGCAGCAGCAGGAAGGTGCGTTGCACGAGGTCGCCCCCGATCTCCACGTGGCTGACGGCGATCATGACCACGAAGATCATGATCAAATATTGCGCGATCTTGCCGAGCAGGTCGGCGTCGGGGATCTCGGCCCGGGTGCAGTAGCTGTGCACGGCGCCGCCGACGAAGCGTGCGCAATACGAGCCGAAGATCACGATCAACATGGCGATCACGAGCTTCGGCGTGAACAGCACCAGCCGATGCAACAGATCGGCGATGTACATGAGCCCGAGGCCGTTGCAGGCGATGATCAACGCGGCGAGCATCACCAGCCAATAGGCCACCAGCCCGAACAGCGTGGTGGTGTCGCCGCGCATTCCCGCCTGCTGCAGGAAGTTGTCCGTGCCCGCGCGCTCCGTGAGCACTCCGAAATTGATGGCGCGCAAACCCCTTTGCACGGCGAACCTGGCTGCCTTGGCGAGCAGCCATCCCACGATCACGACCGCCAGCGCCAGCACCAGCTTGGGAAGGAAGGCGGCGACCTGATGCAGGAACTCCCGCGCGGTATCGAGCAACAAGTCGATGCTTTGCATGTCAGGCTCCCAGATCCAGTATTCCCTGCAGGGGAATGCCGGCCCACGTCGGACGATTACCGAGCTCGTAGCGCAGCTCGTACAGGCTCTTCTCGAGCTCGAACAGGCCGAGCAGCCCGCGGCCCGGCTCGAGCGGCTCGTTGCCGTAGAGATTCGCGCCCCGAGCAGCCGCATCGTACGCCGCCAGGAAGGCGGCGCGCACCTCGCCGAGCCAGGCGCGCGCGAGCCGCGCGAGCCGCTGAGCCTCCGCGTCGCTGTGCGCGACATTTCGCAGCGCGCTGTGCTGCACGTAGCTGAACGAGCGCAGCATGCCGGCAACGTCGCGCAACGGCGAATGCTTGGCGCGGCGCTGCTCGAGGCTGTGGCCCGGCTCGCCCTCGAAGTCGATGATCACGAAGTCGCCGCGCGTGACCAGCACCTGTCCCAGATGATAGTCGCCATGGATGCGGTGCTTGAGACCGGCGGCCGGCGGCGATGCCAGCTCGCCGATGCGCGCGAGCAGCCGATCGCGCTGCGCCAGCACGGCCTGCGCGCGCTCCCGATCGGCGGGCGGCACCTGCTCCACGGCCGCCGACAGGAGCTCGAGCGCGGTGCGCGCCTCTTCGAGCGCACGCGCCTTGTAGGCATCGAGATCCGCGCGGGTCAGCGCCTGCGGCGAGAACGCGGGGTCCTCGGCCGGCTGCGCGAGCGCTCGATGCAGCTCGGCGGTGCGCCTGGCCAGCACGCGCATCAGGTTGAGATACGCCTCGTGCCCATTCACCGGCGGCGAATCGCTCGACGGCGTGGTGCGGTATTCCTCGAGGTGGCGCTGCAGGTACTCGAGCGACTGCGTCCAGCCGTCGCCCTGGTTGGCGACGTAGCCCTGCAGCATGGCGAGCAGCCGGTTCTGACCGTCGTTGCCGACGTGCTCCAGCACGCCGGCGAGCGGCGCGCAGTTCGGGAAATGCGCGACATCGGTGAGGTAGCGGCCCATCTCGAGCTCGGGATTGATGCCGACGCGCAGCCGGCGGTAGCCCTTGAGGATGAGCCGGTCGCCCATGATGACGATGGTGTTCGAGCTCGAGCCGCGCGGCCGGTCGACCGGCAGCTTGGCGTGGTCGCGGCCAGCCAGCCGGCCGAACGCGCCGGCGGGGCGGAATTGCAGCTTGCCCGAGATCGTGGCGACCTCGGTGCGCGCAGCCATGGCGGACACCACCGAGCGGCAGAAGGTCTCGTCGGCGAAGGCATCGCCCATCACGCCGACGTTGGCCTGCTGGCGCACCTTGGCCACCGCCGCGGTGGAGAGATTCTTGAAGCGCTCCTCCTCGCGCTCCTCCCACGCGAGCGCCAGCGGCAGAAAGTAGCTCGCGTGCTCGCCCGCCGCTTCCAGGTCGATCAGCGCCACGAGCCAGCTCGCGTTGCCCTGTGTCCAGAGCACGTGATCCAGGATGCGCACCCGCTCGATGCTGGCGCCCTTCGCCGCGTACCAGCGCTGCAGCTCGACATAGCGGGGGAGCGTGTCCGTCTCGAACTGTGCGCGGGTCTTTTCCGCGATGCCGATGCGCCACGGCACCACGCGGTCGCGGAACAGGCTCATCCAGCCGTCGAACAGCACCAGCACCGGGCGCTCGTCGATCGACACGATCTGCTCGTGCCACGCCGGCACGACCGCGTCGGTCGACAGCCGGAACCAGTAGAAGCCGTATCCCGACAGGGTCAGGAGGTACGGAAGCTCGCCGATCGGCGGGAAGGTCGTGCGCCCCAGCATCTCGACGGGCACGCGGCCCTTGAAGGCCGATAGGTTCAGCTCCACCGGCTGGGCCGAGCGCGACAGGTTCGCCACGCAGAGAACCACGTCGTCGCCGAACTCGCGCAGGTACGCCAGGATCTTGCGATTGCCGGGACGCAGGAACTTGCGCGCACCGCGGCCGAAGGCGCGCGTGGTCTTGCGGACCGCCAGCAAGCGCTTGGTCCAGCTGAGCAGCGAGCTCGGGTCGCGCGACTGCGCCTCGACGTTGGTCGAGGGATAGCCGTAGACCGCGTCCATGATGGGCGGCAGGTACAGCCGCTGAGGATCGGCGCGCGAGAAGCCCGCGTTGCGGTCCGGGCTCCATTGCATCGGCGTGCGCACGCCGTTGCGGTCGCCGATGAAGAAATTGTCGCCCATGCCGATCTCATCGCCGTAATAGAGGATCGGCGAGCCGGGCATCGACAGCAGCAGGCTGTTCATGAGCTTGATGCGGTCGAGGTCGTTCTCCATGAGCGGTGCCAGGCGGCGGCGGATGCCCAGGTTGATGCGCGCCTGGCGGTCGGCGGCATACGTCGTGTACATGTAGTCGCGTTCCTTGCTGGTCACCATCTCGAGCGTCAGCTCGTCGTGATTGCGCAGGAAGATCGCCCACTGGCAGGCCTCGGGTATGTCCGGCGTCTGCTGCATGATCTCTATGATGGGATAGCGGTCCGCCTGCGCGATGGCCATGTAAATTCGCGGCATGAGCGGAAAGTGATAGCACATGTTGCACTCATCGCCTTCCCCGAAATACTCGCGCACGTCCTCGGGCCACTGGTTGGCCTCCGCCAGCAGAAAGCGATTCTGGTACTGCGCATCGATGGCGGCGCGCAGCTGCTTGATCACCGAATGCGTCTCGGGCAGGTTTTCGTTGTTCGTGCCCTCGCGCTCGACCAGGTAGGGAATCGCGTCCAGCCGGAAGCCGTCGACCCCCATGTCCAACCAAAAACGCATGATGTCGTACACGGCCTCGAGCACGCGCGGATTGTCGAAGTTCAGGTCGGGCTGGTGTCTGAAGAAACGGTGCCAGTAGTAGGCCTTTGCGTGGGGATCGAAGGTCCAGTTCGACGACTCCGTGTCGGTGAAGATGATTCGCGTGCCCAGATACTTCTGATCGCTGTCGCTCCAGACGTAGAAGTCCCGCTCCGGCGATCCGGCCGGCGCC
>DATAUO010000277.1:0-10811 GCA_036268215.1 Steroidobacteraceae bacterium | reverse complement strand
CCTCGATTTGCAGTACACGCCTGCCGCCGCGGCGAGCGGGACTTTGTCTTTGAGCTATTCGTACTCGAACAACGCGGATGCGCCCAAGACCGGCTCGCTCAACGTCGACTACCGAGCGACCACCAACGACAACGCGGTCGCGAGCGCGAATCCGCCGTCGCTCGCGGTCTCGGCGGGCACCGTCACGCCCGTGACCGTCACATTCACGACCGACGACGGCAATCCCGCGGGGAGTCTGACGGTGATCTCCGGGCTCGGCCCGCTGCCCGCCGGGTGGAACGGACCCGCGACGTTCACCTGCGCCTCGTTCGCCGCGGGCAATGCCTGTCAGCTGTCGCTCAGCTATGTGCCGACGGCGGCCGATACCGGCACGCTGACGCTCGCATACGACTACATGGACGACTCGGGAACCGCGAAGAGCGGCAGCGTGTCGATCGGCTATATCGCGACGCCCTAGCCCGTCGACCCCCCGACCTCGAGCTTGACCGGCAGCACGATGCTGCGCCTCGCGAACTTGCCGGTCTTCAGGCGTTTGATGATCTGCTCGCCCGCCACGCGGCCCAGCTCGTATGCCGGCGACAGCACCGTGGTGATGGTCGGCGTGGTGTGCTTCGACACATCGAAGCCGTTGAAGCCGGTGAGCCGGATGTCCCTCGGCACCCGCAGGCCGACGCTCTCGCACGCCTTGAGCGCGGCAGCCGCCATGGAATCGGTCGCCGCGGCGATCGCGTCCGGCGCCCTCTTGACCAGCAGGTCGCGCACCACCTGTCGGACGTCCTCGAAGCGCTCCGACGGCGAGGCCAGGGTCCGCAGCTCGACCGGCGGCGACGCGGCCTCGAGCACCGATCGCAGTCCCTTCTCGCGCTGCTCGACGGCGTTCCAACCGAGCGCCGGCCGGACGAACGCCACCGATCGCGGCCGGCTCTTCAGCAGGTGATGCGCGAGCTGCTTCCCGCCCGAAAGGTCGTCCTGACCGACCACGATCATGTTGGGTCCGAGCGGCTGAAACACCTCGCGGAACACCACGATCGGCTGTCCGAGACGATGCAAGTATGCAAAATGCGCCTTGCGCTGCTCCTTCGGGCCGCAAAGGATGGCGCACAGCGCCTCGTTGCCGACCTTGTTGAGAATGGTCGCGCGCTCGAACCGCTCCGGGGCGACGCCCTGCACGTCGAGCGTGTAGTCCAGGCTGCTCAAATAGTTCGAGAGCCCGCTGACCAACCGCGAGGTGAACGGATCGTTCAAGTATTCCGGATCGCCGTCCGCGATCACGATCCCGACCGAGTATTCCTGCGAGAGCCGCAGGCTCCGTGCGCTGACGTTCGGCCGGTAGTTGAGGCGGGCGATCGCGGCCTCGACCAGCTTGCGCGTCCGGAGCCTCACCGGCTTGGCGTGCACGAAGTTGGACACGGTCATGACCGAGACCCCCGCTTCCTTGGCCACGTCGCTCAGCGTCGCGCGTGCCAGCCTCCTGCGTGAATCCGCTCCGCCGTTTCCCTTCATGATGTCTCCTCTGCGGCCATTATGCCTTCGTTCGGCGCCGCAGCGCCGGACTTGGCGTCACACATCGCGCAGCGCCGCCTCCGGCAACAGCGCCTGCCGTGAAGCGGCCTCGCGGGGCGCGATGGCGAATGCGCGCCGGAAAGCGCGCGCGAACTGGCTGGGCGAGCCGAAGCCGGTCGCGAGCGCCACCTCGACGACGGACAGCGAAGTCTCCTGCAGCAGCCGGCGCGCGCGATCCAGGCGCAAGGCCAGATAGTGCTGATGTACGCCGCGGCCCAAATGCGAGCGGAACGAGCGCTCGAGCTGGCGCAGAGAGAGGCCGCCGAGCCGGGCGAGCCCCGCGCGCGGCAGCGGCTCCTCGATGTTCGCCTCCATCGCCTCGAGCACCCGGAGCAGGCCCTCGTCGAGGATCCGGGGCGGGAAGCCGAGGTCCATGCGCCGCGAGCCGGCGCCGGTCCGCTCGTGTCCGCGCAGGAACCAATCGCTCACCGCGGATGCCAGAGCGGCGCCGTGATCGCGCGCGATCAGCGAGACCATCATGTCGAGCGCCGCGACCCCCCCGGAACAGGTGATGCGATCGCCGTCGATCTCGAATGGCGATCGGGTCAACCGGGCTTTGGGAAATGCTTCCTGAAACGCCGGCATGTGCTCCGAGTGCACCGTGCAGCGGCGGCCCTCCAGCAGCCCCGCCTTCGCGAGGAGATACGGACCCGCGGAAACTCCGCCCACCGCCACCCTCTGGCGCGCGAGCCTGCGCAACCAGGACAAGGTTCGACGGTCGTCGAACGCCGCGGGATTTCCGCCGGCGATGACCAGCACGAGGTCGAGCGCGCTGACTTCGTCACGGAAAGTGAGGTCCGGAAGGATGGCGGCGCCGCTCGAGGCGACGGCCGGCTGACCGCCGGGCGCCGCATGGCGCCACTCGTACAGAGCGCGGCCGGCGAGCCAGTTCGCAGCCCTCAGGGGCTCGACCGCCGATGCATAGGACATCAGCGCGAAGCCGGGAATGAGCAGGAATCCGACGCGCCGGGTCGGGTGTCCGTGCACGGGGTTGCCGGCCGGGCGGGGAGTATTGGGTCGAGATTGCGGCTGCATCGGGAGGGCTCCCGTTCGAGCTTGTCGCAAAATGTATGGTTCCTGCCGCTGAATGTCAATCACCGGCGGCCGCGTCGACTAAGGTACGGCCTGCGTTGCGCACCCTCGCGCGAGGAAAGCCGATTCGCTACTCGATCTTCAGCCTGCTTGGCGCCGCCCTCTCCGGCCACCGTCACTGGGGGCCCGCGTGGCGGGATCCCGCGCCCAAGCCGGCCTACGACGTCATCGTCATCGGCGGGGGCGGCCACGGTCTCGCGACCGCGCACTATCTTGCCAAGGTTCACGGCATCACCAACGTCGCCGTGCTCGAGAAGGGCTGGATCGGCTCCGGCAACGCCGGCCGCAACACCACCATCATCCGCTCGAACTATCTGCTCCCCGGCAACAACCCTTTCTACGAGCTGTCGATGAAGCTCTGGGAGGGACTCGAGCAGGACGTCAACTACAACGCGATGGTCAGCCAGCGCGGCGTTCTCAACCTGTATCACTCCGACGCGCAACGCGACGCCTACGTCCGCCGCGGCAATGCCATGCGCATGCACGGCGTCGACGCCGAGCTGCTCGACGCAGCGGCCGTGCGCGAGCTGCTGCCGTTTCTCGACTTTGCCAATGCACGCTTTCCGATCCAGGGAGGATTGCTGCAGCGGCGCGGCGGCACCGCGCGGCACGACGCCGTGGTGTGGGGCTACGCGCGCGCCGCGAGCTCGCGCGGCGTCGACATCATCCAGAACTGCGAGGTCACCGGCATGGTCCGGGAGGGCGGGCGCGTCGTCGGAGTCGAGACCACCCGCGGCACGATCCGCGCGAACAAGGTCGGGATGGCGGTCGCCGGCAGCACCTCGCGCGTGGCGGCCATGGCGGGATTGCGCCTGCCGATCGAGAGCCACGTTCTTCAGGCCTTCGTGTCCGAATCCATCAAGCCGTTCTTCCCCTGCGTGGTCACCTTCGGCGCGGGACACTTCTATCTGAGCCAGTCCGACAAGGGCAGCCTCGTGTTCGGAGGCGATCTCGACGGCTACAACTCCTACGCCCAGCGCGGCAACCTGCCGACGGTGGAGGACGTGTGCGAGGGCGGCATGGCGATCATCCCGGCGCTCGGCCGCATCCGCCTGCTGCGCTCCTGGGGCGGAATCATGGACATGTCGATGGACGGCTCACCCATCATCGACCGCACTCCGCTGGACGGCCTGTACCTCAATGCCGGCTGGTGCTACGGAGGCTTCAAGGCGACGCCCGCGTCGGGGTGGTGCTTCGCCCACCTGCTTGCCCGCGACGAGGCGCACCAGGTCGCGCGCGCCTACCGCCTCGACCGCTTCGCCAGCGGCCGGGTGATCGACGAAAAAGGCGTGGGCGCGCAGCCCAACCTCCATTGAGCCGCACCAAGGCCTGAAGCATGCGCATTCAATGTCCATTTTGCGGCGAGCGTGACCTGAGCGAGTTCACCTACCTCGGCGACGCCTCGTTCGTGCGTCCCGACCCCGATTCCGCGGATGCGGGAGAGCGCTTCTACGACGCGGTCTACCTGCGCGACAACCCGTCAGGCCCGTTCGAGGAGCTCTGGTATCACGGCTCCGGATGCCGCGGCTGGCTGCGGGTTCGGCGCAATACGCGCACCCACGAGATCCTCGGCGTCGAGCTCGCGCGGCCCGCAGGCTTCGAGGCATGAGCGATTCAGCGCATCGCCTGACCGAAGGCGGCTTGATCGACCGCCGCAAGCCGCTGTCGTTCACTTTCGACGGCCAGCCGTACTCCGGGTTCGACGGCGACACTCTGGCCTCCGCGCTGCTGGGCGCCGGCGTCAAAGTCGTCGGACGCTCCTTCAAATATCACCGGCCGCGCGGCATCCTCTCCGCCGGCTGCGAAGAGCCGAATGCGCTGGTCGAGCTGCGCACCGGCGCGCGGCGCGAGCCCAACACGCGCGCAACGGTGGCCGAGCTCTACGAGGGGCTCGAAGCCCGGAGCCAGAACCGATGGCCTTCGCTCGCGCTCGATGTGGGCGCGATCAACTCGTTGCTGTCGCCGATCTTCGTGGCCGGCTTCTACTACAAGACCTTCATGTGGCCGGCGGCCTTCTGGGAGAAGGTGTATGAGCCCCTGATCCGGCGGGCGGCCGGCCTCGGCATGGCGACCCACGAGGCCGATCCCGATCGCTACGAGAAGGCGCATGCGTTCTGCGACGTGTTGATCATCGGCGGCGGTCCGGCGGGGCTCGCGGCCGCGCTCAGCGCCGGCCGCGCCGGCGCGCGGGTGATCTTGTGCGACGAGGATTTCGTCGTCGGCGGCCGGCTCAACGCGGAGCGGCTCGAGATCGAGGGATCGAGCGGCGCCGACTGGGCGCGCCGGGCCGAGGCCGAGCTGCGCTCTTTCGGCGACGTGCGCATCATGCCGCGCACCACGGTGTTCGGGGCCTATGACTCGGGCATCTCCGGCGCGCGCACCTTCGGGGCGCTGGAGCGGGTTTCCGATCACCTGCGCGTGCCGGCTCCGCACCAACCACGGCAGCGGCTCTGGAAGATCGTGGCAAGCCGCGCGGTGTTGGCGGCGGGCGCCGTCGAGCGTCCGATCGTGTTCGGCGGCAACGATCGGCCCGGGGTGATGCTGGCCTCGGCGGTGCGCACCTACGTCAATCGCTTCGGCGTGGCGCCGGCGCGTCAGGCCGCAGTGTTCACGAGCGGCGACGACGGCTGGAAAACGCTGTCCGATCTCGCGGCCGCCGGCATCGGCGTCGCCGCGGTGATCGACGCCCGCAACGACGTCCCCCCTGCGCTTCTGGCAGCAGCGCAACGCGTGAGCGCGCGCGTATTCACGGGGGCGCACGTGGCGGACGCGCGCGGCTCGCATGGCATTCATCGCATCTCCATCCGCGCCGGCAATCGCATCGAGCACGTGGATGTCGACGGCCTCGCGGTTTCCGGCGGCTGGAATCCGTGCGCCGCGCTCACCACGCACGTCGGAGGCAGGCCGCGCTGGTCGGAGACGATCTCGGCTTTCGTGCCGGGCGACCTGCCCGCGGGGATGAGCGTGGCCGGCGCCGCCGGCGGCTCCCTCACCCTCGAGGCCGCCCTGCGCGAGGGGGCCGCGGCCGGTGCCGAGGCCGCCGCCGCGACGGGCTTCGCGGGCGCGGAGATCCCAAGCTGGCGCACGTCCGAGGATTCCGCCGCGGCGCGCCCCTTCTGGCACGTGGGCGAGTGTCCATCCAAGGCCTTCGTCGACTTCCAGCACGACGTCACCGACGGCGATATCGCGCTGGCCGCGCGCGAGGGCTACCGATCGGTCGAGCTCCTCAAGCGCTACACGACGCTCGGGATGGCGACCGACCAGGGCAAGACCTCGAGCCTGAACGGACACGCGATCATGGCCGCGCTCACCGAGCGCAGCATCCCCGAGGTCGGCACGACCACCGCCCGTCCGCCCTATACCCCGGTCGCGATCGGCGCCTTCGCGGGTCACCACCGCGGCAAGGAATTCAAGCCGACACGGCTCACCGCCGGACACGCTTGGGCCCGGCAGAATACCGAGGTGTTCGTCGAGGCCGGCCAGTGGCTGCGCGCGCAATGGTTCCCGCGCCCGGGCGAGCACGACTGGCTGGAGTCGGTGTCCCGCGAGGTGAAGGCGGTGCGCTCGTCGGCCGGGGTGTGCGACGTGTCGACTCTCGGCAAGATCGACATTCAGGGCGCGGATGCGGGCGCGTTCCTCGATCGGGTGTACATCAACACGTTCTCCACGCTTCCCATGGGCAAGGTGCGTTACGGGCTCATGCTGCGCGAGGACGGCTTCGTCATGGACGACGGCACCACCGCGCGGCTCGGCGAGACTCACTACGTCATGTCGACCACAACGGCCAACGCAGCCAAGGTCATGCAGCATCTCGAGCATGCGCGCCAGGTCCTGTGGCCGGAGCTCGACGTGCAGATGGTGTCGGTCACCGAGCAATGGGCGCAATATGCAGTCGCCGGCCCCAGCTCGCGCCGCCTGCTCGAGGGGCTGCTCGGCGATGTCATCGACCTGTCCAACACCGCCTTCCCCTATCTCGCCTGCGCGCAGCTTGCCTGGAGGGGAGTGCCCGTGCGCCTGTTCCGCATCTCCTTCTCCGGCGAGATGGCGTACGAGATCGCGATTCCGGCGCGCCATGGCGATGCCCTGATCCGCGCCATCATGACCGCCGGCCAGGAATTCGGGGCGGTCCCCTACGGCACCGAGGCGCTCGGCGTGATGCGCATCGAAAAAGGACACGTCGCGGGCAACGAGCTGAACGGCACGACCACCGCCGGCGACCTCGGGCTCGGCCGCATGCTCTCCAAGAAGAAGGACTGCATCGGCCGCGTGCTGTCCGGCCGCCCCGGCCTCATCGACCCGGACCGGCCGACGCTCGTCGGCGTGCGGCCCGTCGACCGCAAGGCGCGCCTCCATGCCGGCGCGCATTTCCTGAATCTCGGCGCGGCCGCGACGCTCGAGAACGATCAGGGCTACATCACGTCGGTGGCGTACTCGCCGATGCTGGAAGGCTGGATCGCGCTCGGGCTGCTCGCGCGCGGCCCCTCGCGCCACGGCGAGCGACTGCTGGCGCACAGTCCGGTGCGCGGCGGCGATACCGAGGTCGAGGTCGTATCGCCTATTTTCTTCGATCCCGAGGGGACACGCCTCCATGGCTGAGAGCCTCGCCTCACGTTCGGCTTTCTCTTGCCTGCTGGTCGCCGTCGGTAATGGCCGCGGCGTGACCGCGATCGATCGCGACGGCCTGGGCCTCGCCACGATCGCCGTGCGCAAGGGCTCGCGGAACGCCCTGTCGCAGCGGATCCGCGACGAATTTCGCATCGAGCTTCCCGGCGGCCCGACTCGCGCCGCCGCCGGCGAGGTTGCGTTCGCCGGCATCGCGCCCGGTTCGTGGCTTGCCATGCGTGACCAGGGCGGCAATGCTTTCGCCGCGTCGCTCGCGCAGTCGACCGCGGGCCTGGCGTCCGTCACCGACCAGAGCGACGGCTATGCGGTGCTGCGGTTGACGGGGCCGATGGTCCGGGCCGCGCTCGCCAAGCTGCTGCCCATCGATCTGCATCCGCGCGCATTCCAGGTCGGCGCCGTCGCATCGACGGTGGCATCGCACATGGGAGTCACCGTGTGGCGCCTGCCGGATACGGGCGGCGCCGCGGTGTTCGAGCTTGCCGTGTTTCGCAGTCTCGCCGAGAGCTTCTGGCACGCGCTCGCCGAAGGGGCGGCCGAGTTCGGGCTCGCGGTCGGCCGGCCCTGTTAGGACCGCCGCGCGCCGGTGTGCCGCTCGTCCGTCGGCGCGAGGCCGAATGCCCTCTTGTATGCATGGCTGAAATGCGAGGTCGATCCGAATCCGCATTCGAGCGCCACGGTCAGAATCGGCTGCAGGGTCAGACGAAGCAGGGTACGCGCCCGCTTGAGCCGCAAATCCAGATAGAACGCCTTGGGCGACGTTCCGACCTGCTCGCGGAACAGCCGCTCGACCTGGCGCGGCGAGAGGTCCGCCCGCTCGGCGATGCGCCGGATGTCGAGCGGATTGTCGATGGTCCCTTCCATGAGCGCGATGATCTCGACCAGCTTCGGACTGTCGACGCCGTAGCGCGTGTGCATCTCGAGGCGCTGACGATCCTCCTGGCGCCGGATCTGCGGATGGATGAACTGCTCGGCGACCGCGACCGCGATGTCGCGCGAGGCGATCTCGCTGATGAAATGCAGCATCAGGTCGAGGGCGGCGGTGCCTCCCGAGCAGGTGAACACGCCGCGGTCGACGATGTAGAGGTCGCGTCCGAGCTCGAGGGTCGGATAGCGTGCGGCGAAGGCTTCGGCATATTCCCAATGCACGGTGGCGCGGCGTCCCGCGAGCAACCCGGCGTCGGCCAGGATGAACGACCCTGCGCTGATCGCACCGACCTTCGCGCCGTGCCGGGACAGGCGCCGCAGGTGATGATGGACGGGATGATTCGGCGCGAACTGCGCCGGCTCGAGCCCCGCGCACACCACCACGATGTCGGCCTTCTTGAGGTCCCCGAGAGGCCGATCGACCGCGATCGCGATGCCGTTGCTGGCCGCGACCTGTTTGCCGTCGACCGACACCAGCCGCCACTCGAACAAACGGCGCTCGCTGACCCGGTTGGCGGAGCGCAGCGGCTCCAGCGCCGCCGAGAACGACATCATCGAGAATTGCGGAACCAGGAGGAATGCGATTGTCGTTGTCATAAGTCGAAGCGCGCCGGCCGGAAGCCGCGAAGGCGAAGGCCCGATGTCGCAGTCCATCATCGCGACGTCGCGTTCGAGCACGAGCCTGCGCCTCGATGCGAAGACTATACCAATTCCACCCGCGGCGACGGCCCGCACGGGAGACGATGATGGAGACCCACCGGCGGCGACAGGGGGGACGAGGCCGCCGACTGGAAAGCGGCCTCCCGCAGCTGCCCTGGACGCAGGTGCGGAATCCGTTCGCGCCCATGGAAGTGCTCTCGGCCGACCAGATCGAGGCGATCCACGAGACCTCGCTTCGCATCCTCGAGAATCTCGGCATCGAGGTCATGTCCGACCGCGCACTGGAGATTCTCCGGGCGGCCGGCGCGGACGTGGACGCGTCCTCCAAGGTCGTGCGCCTCGACCGCGCGCTCGTGCAGCGCGCGCTCGACACCGCGCCCGCCTCGTTCACGCTGACGCCGCGCAATCCCGGGCGGAGCGTCACCCTCGGCGGCAACCACGTGAATTTCGGGCTGGTCGCCGGGCCGCCCAATGTCCATGATTTCGAGCGCGGCCGGCGGCCGGGCAATCTCGCCGACTACTCCGACTTCGTGCGGCTGGCGCAGTACTTCAACGCCATCCATCTGATCGGCAACCAGGTGTGCGCGCCGATCGAGCTGCCGGCGAACTCGCGCCACCTCGACACCTATCGCGCGAACCTCACGCTCTCCGACCGCGTGTTCCACTGCACCGCCATCGGCGCCGGCCGCGCGATCGACGGCATCCGCATGATGGCGATATCCCGCGGCATCGATCTCGCCGGGATCGCGGCAAGCCCGGGCGTCATCACCATCATCTCCGTGAACAGTCCGCGGCGCTTCGATGAGGCCATGAGCGACGGTCTCGTGGCGATGGCGCGGCATGGGCAGCCCGTGGTGATCACGCCGTTCACTCTCATGGGCGCGATGGCCCCGGTGACGCTGGCGGCCGCACTCGCACAACAGAACGCCGAAGCGTTGTTCGGCGTGGTGCTGGCCCAGGCGGTGCGGCCCGGGACGCCGGTGATGTACGGCGCATTCACCTCGAACGTCGACATGCGCTCCGGCGCGCCCGCCTTCGGTACGCCGGAGAACGCCAAGGCGAACGTCGCGAGCGGGCAGCTCGCGCGCCGCTACCGGCTGCCCTACCGCACCTCGAACGCCAGCGCGTCGAACGCCGCGGATGCCCAGGGCGCGTACGAGACGCAGATGTCCCTCTGGGGCGCAATCCTGGGTCACGGCAACCTCGTGTATCACGCGGCGGGCTGGCAGGAAGGCGGCCTCACCGCCTCGTTCGAGAAGCTGGTGCTGGATGTCGAGATGCTGCAGATGATGATCGAGTTCCTGAAGCCCATTGCGGTCGACGAGCGGGAGCTCGGGTACGACGCGATCAAGGGCGTCGCCACCGGCGGTCATTTCTTCGGCGAGCCGCACACCATGGAGCGTTACGAGCACGCCTTCTACCGTCCGCTCGTATCCAACTGGCAGAACTACGAGAACTGGCAGCTCGGCGGCGGCAAGAACGCGACCCAGCGCGCCACCGAGATCTGGAAGCAGGCATTGGCGGAATACCGTGAGCCCGAGATGGATCCCGCCATTCGAGAACAGCTCGACCACTATGTCGAAGAGCGCCGGGCCGACATCGGCAGCGGAGACCCTTGAGAGCATGAAATCCCACGTACAAGCGGCGGTCATCGGCGGAGGCGTCGTCGGCTGCTCCGTCCTCTATCATCTCGCGAAGCTCGGCTGGACCGACACGGTGCTGCTCGAGCGCGACGAGCTCACTTCCGGCTCGACGTGGCACGCTGCCGGCGGCATGCACACCATCAACGGCGATCCGAACGTCGCCAAGCTCCAGAAATACACCATCGACCTGTACAAGGAGATCGAGTCGCTCTCCGAGCAGCCGACCGGGCTGCACCTGACCGGCGGGGTGTTGCTCGCGGCCACCGAGGCGCGCTTCGATTGGCTGAAGAGCATCCTCGCCAAGGG
>DATAUO010000276.1:0-4152 GCA_036268215.1 Steroidobacteraceae bacterium | reverse complement strand
GCGGGCGTGACCGGCGTGCGCCTGCGCGCCGTGGCGGGCGGCGCCGCCCGCGCCTTGAGCGTCGACGGCGTGTTCATCGCGGTCGGCCATCAGCCGAACACCCAGCTCTTCGAGAATCAGCTGGAGATGCGCGGCGGTTATATTCTGGTGAAGGGCGGCAGCAGCGGCGACGCCACGGCCACGAGCGTTGCCGGCGTGTTCGCGGCGGGCGACGTGGCCGACCACGTCTATCGCCAGGCGATCACCTCGGCCGGCACCGGCTGCATGGCAGCGCTCGATGCCGACAAATACCTGGAGCGGGCGGAGGCCACGCCCCAGCTCGCCGCGCGAGCCGCCAGTCGCTGACCGCGTGATCTCTGCGAAAGCGCGTTTCCTCGAGAGCATTTCGCAGGTTGAGGCGGCGCGTTGGAACGCGCTCCTTGCGGACGGCCAGCCGTTCCTGCGCCATGAGTTCCTGAGCGCGCTGGAGGAATCCGGCTGCGCCGCGCCGCGCACCGGGTGGGGCCCGCGACACCTCGTCATCGAGGATGCCCACGGGACGCTGCTCGCCGCCATGCCGCTCTATTTGAAGGGCCACTCGCGCGGCGAGTTCGTATTCGACTTCTCCTGGGCCAATGCCTATGCCGAGCATGGGCTGCCCTATTACCCAAAGCTCGTCTCGGCGGTGCCCTTCACGCCGGTGCGCGGGCCGCGGCTCTTGGCGGGCGCCGGCATCGAGCGCGAATCGGCGACGCGCATCCTCATCGAGGCCGCGATGGAGCTCGTCCGGGAGCATGAGCTTTCTTCCTGGCACGTGCTGTTTCCCGGCGAGGAGACCGCCGAGGAGCTGCGATCGGCGGGGCTGATCCTGCGCCGCGACTGCCAGTTCCATTGGTTCAATCGGAATTTCGAGTCATTCGACGCGTTTCTGGCCACCTTCACCGCGGAGAAGCGCAAGAAGGCCAAGAGAGAGCGGCGCCGCGTGGCGGAGGCCGGCATCGAGTTCGACACGCTTCTCGGCGGAGACATGGACGATGCCCGCTGGAAGGCGGTGTACGCGTTCTATGCCGACACCTTCCATCGGCACGGGCACGATCCGTACCTCAACCTGCGGTTCTTCAAGCTGATCGCGGCAGCCCTTCCCGACCGGCTGATGCTGAAGGTGGCGCGCATGGGCCGCGATCCGATCGCCGCGGCCATCTTCTTCGCCGGCGACGATGCTCTTTATGGACGCTATTGGGGTGCCGGCGGCAACTATCACAGCCTGCACTTCGAGACCTGCTACTACCAAGGGATCGAGTACTGCATCGAGCGTGGACTCGCACGCTTCGAGCCGGGAACGCAGGGCGAGCACAAGGTGCCGCGCGGCTTCGTACCCACCCTGATGAGCTCGGCGCATTACATCGCAGATCGGCGCTTTGCCGCCGCCATCCGCGACTTCGCGGCGCGGGAGGCGCGCGGCGTCGACGCCTATGCCGCCGCCGTCAACGAGCACGTCCCCTTCCACCGGCCCGCGGACGAGGAATTGCAGCTCTGAGCAGGCTGATCTGGCTCGGCGAGCAGTCGGATCCCAACTGGTTCCCTCCGTTGGAGCACGCGCTGCGCGAGCCGCCCGGCCTGCTTGCCGCCGGCGGCGACCTGCGTCCCTCGCGCTTGCTGGCCGCCTACGAGCGCGGGGTCTTTCCCTGGTACTCGGCCCAGCAGCCGATCCTCTGGTGGGCTCCCGATCCGCGCATGGTGCTGTTCCCGGAGGAATTCAACTGCTCGCGAAGCCTGCGCAAGACCCTGCGGAACGGTCCCTATGAGACGCGCCTGGACCACGACTTTGCCGCCACCATTCGCGCTTGCGCCGCACCGCGCCGGTCGGGTCCGGAGACCTGGCTGAACCCCGACATGATCGCCTCCTACGAGCAGCTGCACGGCCTCGGCTATGGGCACTCGGTGGAAACCTATGAGAATGGGGCGCTGATCGGCGGTTTGTACGGCATCCAGCTCGGCCGGGTGTTCTTCGGCGAATCGATGTTCAGCACGCGGCGCGACGCGTCGAAGGTGGCGCTGGCGCGGCTGGTGGAGGAATGCCTCGCGCGCGGGATTCGGGTGATCGATTGCCAGGTGGCGAGCGCGCATCTCGCCTCGCTCGGCGCCCGCGAGGTGTCGCGCCTGGACTTCAGCACCCTGCTGTCCCGCTGGGTCGAGCGCGCCGCGAGCGGGAATTGGATTGCCGGGCGCCATTTCTAGGCAGGGTGCTGAAAAACCACCTCTAAATTGCATTACCACAGGGCTTTATGCACAATGCGCCGCTCCGCAAGCAAAGGTGCGCATGTCAAAAGAAGAGGCCATTCAATTCGAGGGTGAGGTGATCGAAACCCTGCCCAATACGACCTTTCGGGTCAAGCTCAAGACCGGCCACGTCGTGACTGCCCACATTTCCGGCAAGATGCGAAAAAACTACATCCGGATTCTGACCGGCGATCAGGTGACCGTCGAAATGACGCCGTATGACCTGACCAAGGGCCGCATCGTCTACCGAGGAAGGTAGTTTCAGGCGGAAGCCCAACCCGCCCGCCGGTGCTTGGCGCGCTTCACCGTAGATCCGGCGCGAAGCGCCGGAAAATACTAGCTCTCGTGTGAAAGCAATGCGGGCTGGTCGGCCGACCGCGTGTCCAGCTTGAGCTTCTCCCCGTCCTCGGTCAGCGTGACCTCGACGTGCCCGCCGTTCACCAGCTTGCCGAACAAGAGCTCTTCCGCGAGCGGACGCTTGATGTGCTCCTGGATGATCCGCGCCATCGGCCGCGCACCCATTTTCGGGTCGTAGCCTTTTTTCGCGATCCAGCGCCGCGCGTTCTCGTCGACCGAGATCGACACCCGCTTCTGCTCGAGCTGCGCCTCCGCTTCGACCAGGAGCTTGTCCACGACCCGCTCGATGGTGTCCTGGTCCAGGGATCCAAACTGAATGACGGCATCCAGGCGATTGCGGAACTCGGGCGAGAACAGGCGCCGAATCGCCTCCATGCCGTCCGCTCCGCTGTCCGACTGAGTGAATCCGATGCTCGGCCGGCTCATCTCGAATGCTCCCGCGTTCGTGGTCATGACGATGATGACGTGGCGGAAGTCCGCTTTGCGGCCGTTGTTGTCGGTCAAGGTCCCGTGATCCATCACCTGCAACAGCAGGTTGAACACATCCGGGTGCGCCTTCTCGATCTCATCGAGCAGCAGCACGCAGTGCGGATGCTTGGCGATCGCCTCGGTCAGGAGGCCGCCCTGATCGAAGCCGACGTAGCCCGGGGGCGCCCCGATGAGGCGCGACACCGTGTGCCGCTCCATGTACTCGGACATATCAAAACGCACGAACTCGACGCCCATCGCTATGGCCAGCTGGCGCGTGACTTCGGTCTTGCCGACGCCCGTCGGGCCCGAGAACAGGAACGACCCGACCGGCTTGCGCTGGTCCCCGAGACCGGAGCGCGACATCTTGATGGCCGCGGACAGGGCTTCGATGGCCTTGTCCTGCCCGAAGATGGTCAGCTTCAGGTTGCGCTCGAGATTCTTGAGCACGTCGCGATCCGACAGTGAGACGTTCTTCGGCGGGATGCGCGCGATGCGCGCCACCACGTTCTCGATCTGGGTGACCGTCACCGAGTTGGGCCGCGCCTCGACCGGCTGCAGTCGTAGATTTGCCCCGGCCTCGTCCACGACATCGATCGCCTTGTCCGGCATGTGCCGGTCATTGATGTGCCGGGCGGCGAGCTCCGCGGCCGCGCACAGGGCATCGTCCTCGTACTTGATGCCGTGATGCTCCTCGTAGCGCGTCTTCAGCCCCCGCAGGATGTCGACGGTATCGGAGATCGAGGGCTCGGTGATGTCGATTTTCTGGAAGCGCCGTGCGAGCGCATGGTCCTTCTCGAAGATGCCGCGATATTCGTTGTAGGTGGTCGAGCCGATGCAGCGCAGATCGCCGTTGGCGAGCGCCGGCTTGATCAGGTTGGAGGCGTCCATGACGCCGCCCGAAGCGGCCCCCGCGCCGATCACGGTGTGGATCTCGTCGATGAACAGGATCGCACCGGGGTGCTTCTTGACCTCGGCGAGCACGGCCTTCAGGCGCTTCTCGAAGTCGCCGCGGTACTTGGTGCCGGCGACCAGCGAGCCCATGTCGAGCGAGAAGATGGTCGCATC
>DATAUO010000275.1:0-3707 GCA_036268215.1 Steroidobacteraceae bacterium | reverse complement strand
TGTCCATGTGCAGGAGCCCGAGGAATCCGCAGCGGAAACCGAAACCGAGCGCCGTCGAGACCTCGGGCTCGAAGTGCAGCGCCGAGTCGTTCAGCTTGAGCTTCTTCAAGGCCTCGCGAAACTGCTCGTAGTCGTCGGAGCTGGTCGGGAACAGCCCCGCGAACACGCGCGGCTGGACTTGCTTGAAACCGGCGAGCGGCGCGGCGGCCGGATTCGCATCCAGGGTGATGGTGTCGCCGACCGGTGCGCCGTCGATCTCCTTGATGCCCGCGATGACGAAGCCCACCTCGCCCGTTCCCAGGGAATCGCGCGTCACCGGTTTGGGGGTGAAGCGGCCCAGCTTGTCGATCTGATGGCTGCGCCCGGTCGACATGACGCGGATCTTCGCCCCGGTGTGCAGCGCACCATTCATGACGCGCACCAGCGAGACCACGCCGACGTAATTGTCGAACCAAGAATCGATGATCAACGCCTGCAGCGGCCCGTCCGCATCGCCCTTGGGCGCCGGAATTCGCTTCACCAGGGCCTCGAGCAGATCGGTCACGCCGAGGCCGGTCTTGGCGCTGACCAGCGCGGCATCCTCGGCGGGAATCCCGATGATCTCCTCGATCTCGTGGATCACCTTGGCGGGGTCGGCGGACGGCAGGTCGATCTTGTTGATGACCGGCAACACCTCCAGGCCCTGGTCGAGCGCGGTGTAACAGTTGGCCACGCTCTGCGCCTCGACGCCCTGAGCCGCATCCACGACCAGGAGCGCTCCCTCGCAGGCCGCGAGCGAACGGGACACCTCATAGGAGAAATCCACGTGGCCCGGCGTATCGATGAAGTTGAGCTGGTAGATCTCGCCGGCGATGGACCGGTACTCCAAGGTCACGCTCTGGGCCTTGATGGTGATGCCGCGCTCGCGCTCGAGATCCATGGAGTCGAGAACCTGCGCTTGCATCTCCCGCGCATCGAGCCCGCCGCATTCCTGGATGAATCGGTCCGCGAGAGTCGATTTGCCGTGATCAACATGAGCAATGATGGAAAAGTTGCGGATATTCTTCATCGAGGCATGGGAAAGTCGGGCGCTCGGGCAAATTCAGTATTATACCTGCAATGCCTTCAGCACCTCGCCCGGGTCCAGCCGGCCGTGGCATACGAGCTCGCCGGCCAGCATGAGCACGGGGATTTTGTGCCCGTAGCGGGCCCGCGTCCCGGGATCGGCGTCCACGTCGACCACATCGACGGGAATGCCCCCGGCGGCCGGCAGAGCGGCGAGCTCGAGCTGCATGTCTTCGCAAAGGCCGCATCCGGGGCGTGAATAGAGCAAAAAGCGCCGAGGTTCGGTCAATGGGACTCGCAAGTTCGATGGGGCGCCGTCGGGCGAGGCCCTAGTGGCGAGTGGACGCCGGTGCGGCGGCCGACGCGCGGATGGAATGCGCGATGAATTCCACGGTCTGTGCCGGCACTTCCCCGACCGCCGTCACCTGGTGCCCCTGCACCACGGTCGAGAATGCGAATCCCGATCCCACCCGCGAAAGGCCTTGCATGGGCGGCTCGGGTGCGGCGACGCCGGCGAGATCGCCGGCCGCCGCGCCGCCGGGCGGCGCCTCGACGAACACCGATACGGTGGCGAGCCCGTCGGAATAGACCAGGTGACTCGCGGGCACCGTGGCGCCGCCGATCGTCTGAGCGCCGGAGGCCGTCAGGCGAAACCCCGGCGGCAGCTCGCTGGCGCGATAGGCCGCCAATGCCGGCGAAGCCCCGTCGCTCGACGGACCCTGGCGGACCCAGCGCATCCCGTCCGTACGCACGGCCGGCGCGAGCTCGCTGTCCGCGATGTTCTCCGGCATCTCGAGGCGCGCGAAAAAGATCTGCTCGATCACCTGCCCGCGGGAATCGCACAGCTGGGTCTTCAGCGGCATCGCGGTCGTCTGGTCCAGCCACAGGCGATACCCAAAACGGAATTGGTCCTTGGGGTTCACCGCGATGACGCGGGCGACGCGGCCGAGGATATGGGTGGTCGCCAGGGACTCGATGTCATAGAACTGATTCACGTCCGCGCCGAACTGCGGCAATGAGCCCAGGAACGGCCCGTGCTCGGGGCGCGGCTCCACCAGCACCGTGTGCTGATCCGGCAGATAGCAGGTCAGCTGCTCGTTGTTGCGGATGAACTCGCGGCCCGAACCGTCCAGCGATTGCAGGCGCTCGACCACCCGGCCGCCGCGCACCCGGTGCACGATGCGCATGGTCTCGACCCGCCCCTCGCTCAAATGAAAGAACGTGCCGTCGTAGTTACGGGTGGTCAATGCCTGGTTCATTCTCCGCAGCCAGTCGCGCGGATCATCGGCACCCTGTGCCGGGAGAGCCAGGAGCACGGCCACGACGGCGCACGGAAAGCCCCAATGACTCTTCATGGAGCGTGCGAGACCGCTTCCTTGACCGTCGCCGGCTGCTCCTCGGATTCGATCAGCATGTCGGCCATGACGCCGCGCAGATCGAGCCCGGAGGAATAGCGGCTGTGGGCGAACACGTAACCCGTCAGCCGGGCCGGAAACACTCCGGCAGGCTGCGGACCCTGCGAAACGGCGGGCACCGTATAGGAGATCGCCTCCTGGGAGGCCAGGGTCGCCGCCGGCAGCGCGGCCGCGGGCGCCTGAGCCGGCGTCGCCAGAGCCCGGGCGACGGCCGGCATGGTCTGGACGCTCGCCACCAAGGGTCTTGCCGTCGGCGAGACCGACCGCTCCTGCAGTGCCACCACCGCCACGGCGGCAACACCCGCGGCGACCGCCGCCCCGGCGAACGGCCGCCACCAGCGCGCGCCGCGCGCCGCGGCCGGAAGGCTTGGAGCCAACGGTGCCGGCTCGCCGTCGATGGCGAGATTGACGCGGCCCGCGAAGCCCCGGGTGAGAAGACCCGGGCTCGCGCCCCGCAGCGCCTCGCCGATCAGGGCATAACGCCCGAAGCTCTCGCGAAGCTCGGCATCGCGGGTGAGCCGTTTCAGAAGTAGTTCTGTTTCGGAGCTCGGCAGCTCTCCATCGAGAAATGCCGAGACCTGCTCTCGAATTTGCTCGCTCATGTGTCCTCGGGCCGGCCCAGGCCGCCGTCAAATATGGGTCTTAGTTTTTTGTCGATCGCCTCGCGCGCGCGGAAGATCCGCGAGCGCACCGTTCCTACCGGGCAATCCATGGTCTGCGCGATGTCCTCGTAGCTCAATCCCTCCAGCTCCCGGAGCACGATGGCGGTGCGCAAATCCTCCGGAAGATTCTCGATGGCCCGGTTCACAGTCTCTCGAATCTCATCGGTGAGCAGCAAGCCCTCCGGGGTTTCGGCTTCGGCGAGACGCGCATGCAGATCGTATTGCTCCGGGTTCTGCAGATCGAGATCGTAGTCCATCGGCCGGCGCTTGGTCGCGACCAGGGCATTCTTGGCGGTGTTGATCGCGATCCGGTAGAGCCAGGTATAGAACGCGCTGTCCCCGCGAAAGGAGTGCAGTGCGCGGAACGCCTTGACGAACGCCTCCTGTGCGATGTCTTCCGCCTCGGTTGCATCGTGCACGTACCGCATGATCAGCTTCAGGACCTTGTGCTGGTATCGCAGAACCAACAAATCGAACGCCGCGCGCTCGCCGCGCTGGACTCTCTCCACCAGTTTGAGATCGCTCTCCTCGACCGTCATGCGGGATCCCAAACCGGCGGGCTCGCAACCCAGCCTGTCGCGATAGA
>DATAUO010000274.1:0-26802 GCA_036268215.1 Steroidobacteraceae bacterium | reverse complement strand
GAGCTTCAAGAACCTGCTGCGCGCCACGCCGTCGAGAATGGTCTGACGCGACTCGTAGAGACGTCCCCCCGGCCCGGTCAGCTCGCGGATGCTCTGATGTCCGCCGAGCGCCGTCTGCACCGCCCATTGTCCCGGCACGTTGCTGCAGAGTCGCAGCGAGCAAAGCAGCTCGAGCCCCGCCAGATAGTCGGCCGCGCCCGCCGTGTCGCCCGAGAACGAGGCCCACCCCACCCGGTAGCCGCACGCGCGGTAGACCTTGGACAGCCCGCTCATGGTGCAGCAGAGCGTGTCGTGCACCAGCGTCGCCATCGGCACGAACTCGGTGCCGTCGTAGAGGATCTGATCGTAGATCTCGTCGGAAAGCACCACCCAGCGGTGCTTCTCCGCCAGCGCCGCGATCGCGCGCAGCGTTTCGCGCGGATAGACCGCACCCGTGGGATTGTTCGGGTTGACGATGACGATGGCGCGGGTCCGTTTGGTCGCGAGCGCCGCGATCTCCTCGACCTCCGGAACGTACCCGTGCCCGGCGCGGCAGGGATAGTGCACGGCGCGTCCCGAGTTCAGATTGACCGCCGCCGTCCACAGCGGATAGTCGGGGCTCGGCACCAGCACCTCGTCGCCCGGATTCAGGAGCGCGCGCAATGTGAGGTCGATCAGCTCGCTCACGCCGTTGCCGATGAACACCTCCTCGGCGCTGACGCCGCGCACGCCGCGCTCCTGCTGCTGCATCACCACGGCCTCGCGGGCGGGAAAGATGCCCTTCTCGTGCACGTAGCCTTCGCTCGAGCGCAGATTCTCGATCATCGCCAGACGCATGGTCTCGGGCGTGCGGAATCCGAAGGCGAATGGATTGCCGATGTTGAGCGACACGATGTCGTAGCCCATGCGCTCGAGCGTCAGCGCGCGGCGCGCCAGCTTGCCGCGGATCTCATAGCGCACGTTCGCCAGGCCGTCGCTCGGACGAATGGAATTGCGGGCCGTCATGGCCGCGAGAATAGCGGAATCAGGGTATCGACGGTACCGCGGCGAGCAGCGCTCGCGTATAGGGGTGCGCCGGGGCCGCGAAGATCTGCTCGCGCGACCCGGACTCTACGATCCTTCCCTCGTGCATGACCAGAATCCGGTGGCTCACCTGGCGCACCACCGCGAGATTGTGGCTGATGAACAGCATGGCCGTGCCCGCTTCCCGCTGGAGGTCGACCAGCAGATTGACGATCTGTCCCTGCACGGACACGTCCAGGGAGCTCACCGGCTCATCGCAAATGAGCAGCTTCGGGCCGCTGATCATGGCGCGTGCGATGCCGATGCGCTGGCACTGGCCGCCGCTGAGCTCGTGCGGATAGCGCCCGCCCTCGCGGTTCGTGAGACCGACGCGGGCGAGCATGCGCGCGACACGCTCGGCACGCGCCGGCGCGCCGATTTCCGGCATGAGGTTGCGCAACGGCTCGGCGATCGACTCGGCGGCCGTCATGCGCGGATCGAGGCTCGCCAAAGGGTCCTGAAAGACGATCTGCAGCTCGCGCCGGGCGCGCCGCAACGCGGCCCCATCGAGCCGCGCGAGGTCCTCGCCCCGCCACCACACCTGCCCGCGGCTCGCCGCCAGGCGCACTATCGCACGAGCCAGCGTCGACTTGCCCGAGCCCGACTCGCCCACCAGCCCGAGCGTCTCGCCCTCGGCGATGTCGAAGCTCACGTCGGCGACCGCGGCGCGCGCGGCGAAATCGACGCGCAGGTGCTCGACGCGAAGCAACGGCATCGGCGAGATCGGGCTTGCCTCTACGCTCACGGCAGCAGCGGAAAGTGGCACGCGACGGCCGCCTCCGCCCCTCCGGCCGACGTTCGGCTCTCGAGCTGCGGCCGCTCGACGCCGCAGCGCTCCGCGGCGCGCGGACAGCGCGGCGCGAAGGCGCATCCCCGGATCTCCTCCGCCGGTCCCGGCGGCTGGCCGCCGAGCGTCGGCATGCGGGCGGCGAGCGGCCGAGTCAGGTCCGGGGTGCATGCCAGAAGCCCCGCGGTATAAGGGTGCCGCGGCGCATGCAGTATCTGCCGCGCCGGCCCGCACTCGACGATGCGGCCGGCATACATCACCGCGATTCGCTCGGCCAGCTGACCGACCACCGCGAGGTCGTGACTGATCAGCACCAGCGACATGCCGACCTCCGATCGCATCGACCGCAGCAGCTCGATGATCTGAGCCTGCACCGTCACGTCGAGCGCCGTGGTCGGCTCGTCGGCGATGAGCAGCGCCGGCCCGCAGATCAGGCTCATGCCGATCGTGACCCGTTGCCGCAGACCGCCCGACAGCTCATGAGGGTACTGGCGCATGCGGCGCCCAGCCTCCGGAACGCTGACGCGCTCGAGCATCCGGAGCGCCTCGCGCTCGGCGTCGCGCCACGACGCACCGGCGTGGTGAACCAGGCTCTCCGCGATCTGCGCCCCGATCCGCATGTGCGGCGTCAGCGCAGTCATCGGGTCCTGAAAGATCATGCTGACGCGCGAGCCGCGCACTAGATTCAGCCGATCGGGCGGCTCCCCGAGGATATCCGCGCCCTCGAAACGCACGCGTCCGGTCGCCACGGACCTCGGCGGCAGGAGTCCGAGCGCCGCGAGGAACAGCTGCGTCTTGCCGGAACCCGACTCGCCGACGATTCCGAGGCACTCGCGCGGCGCCACGGCCAGCGAGACGCCGCGAACCGCGATGCTGGGCCGGCATCCCCCGCGCGTGCCGTGCGGCAGGAATGAAACGCGCAATTCCTCGACCTGCAGGGCGGGGCTGCTCTCAGGCATCGCCCGCATCCAGCGCGTCGCGCAACGCATCGCCGAGCACGTTGAGCGCGAGCAGGAGCGCCGCGAGGAACGCGCCCGGGATGAGCAGCATCCACGGCGCGGCTTCCATCTCCCCTGCGCCCTCGGCGATCAGCGTGCCGAGGCTGGCGTGCGGCTCCTGGATCCCGAGCCCCAGGAAGCTCAGAAAGCTCTCCAGCATGATGATCTGCGGCACGGTGAGCGTTGCATAGGCGATCACCGGGCCGATCACATTCGGCATGATGTGCCGCAAGATGATCCGCCCGCTGCCGGCGCCCGACATCACCGCTGCGTCGATGAACTCGCGCCGCCGCACGCTCATGGTCTGTCCGCGCACGATGCGCGCCATCGTGAGCCAACCTACGGCGCCGATGGAGGCGAACAGGATGTACTCGTTGCGCCCGAACACCACCGTCATGAATATCACGAAGAAAATGAGCGGCAGCCCGCTCAAGGTCTCGATGATGCGCATCATGAGATGGTCGGCGCGGCCGCCCACGTAGCCCGCGATCGCGCCGTAGCCGATGCCGAACAGCAGACTGACCGCGCTCGCCAGCAATCCTACGGCCAGGGACACCCGCGTTCCCTCGAGAGTGCGGGCGAAGAGGTCGCGGCCCAGCCGGTCGGTCCCGAACCAGTGCGCACCGGCGAGCATCGGACCCGATGCCACGTGCAACCAGTCGATCGCCTCGACGCCGTTCGGATTGAGGAACGGCCCGAGGAGCGTGAAGGCGACGATCAGGGCCGTGACCCACAGGGCGCCCATCGCCTTGCCGCTCTTGAGGCGGCGCCACGCCTCGAGCACGAGCACGCTCATGGCACCGATCCTCTCATGGGCGGCACCCGCTCATCCGTGGAGGCGTACGCGCGGATCGAGCCATGCGTAGAGAAGATCCACCAGGAGACCGAGGACGATGAGCAACGTCGAGTAGATCACCACCATGCCGAGAACCAGCGTGTAGTCGCGGTTGAGCGCCCCCTGCACCATGTAGCGGCCGATGCCGGGCAGCCCCGCGATCGACTCCACCACCAGCGACCCGGTCATGATCGATGCGGCCGCGGGCGCGAGATAGCTCGCCACCGGCAGCAGCGCCGGCCGCAGCGCGTGGCGCAGAAGGATCGAGCGCAGCGGCAAGCCCTTGGCGCGGGCGGTGCGGATATAGGGACTACGCAGCACCTCGAGCATGTTCGCACGGGTCAAGCGCATGATCACGGCGAGCGGCGGCAGCGTCAGCGCGACCACCGGCAGCAGCAGATGGCGCGGCGAGAGCGGCTCCCATCCCGCGACCGGCAGCCAATGGAGGCGGATGCCGAACACCAGGCCGAGGAAAGGCAGCACCACGAAGGAGGGAATCGCGACACCCGCCACCGAGAAGGCCATCGCCGCATGGTCCGCCGGCGAATCGCGTCGCAAGGCGGTCCACGTCCCGAGCGGAACTCCGATCGCGAGCGCGAGCGCCATCGCGAGGGTCCCGATCTCGAGGGTCACCGGAAGTCCTTCGGCGATCAGCTCGGTCACCGAAAAATCCTTGTACTTGAACGACGGCCCGAAATCGCCGTGCACCAGACCCGCCACGTAGCGCGTGTACTGGGCCCACATCGGCCGATCCAGCCCATAGGCCCGCTGCAGATTCGCCTGGATCTCGGGCGTCAGAGCCTGCTCTTGATCGAAGGGCCCCCCGGGGGCGGCGTGAACGAGGAAAAATGCGATCGTGACGACGGCGAGGAGAGTGGGAATTGCCCCGGCCAGTCGAATCAGGAAGTAGCGAAGCATTGCGGCGAGTTTATCAGTGAGCGTGGTGTCCCGCATGAAACGGGCCGGTGCGCAAGTGGACAACCCGGGCGGCGATCCCTAAAATAATCGGCCCGAATATCCCGACATAACGCGCCCCTGGCAGCCCCTATCCACCCTCCGCCGACCGCCCCATTGCCCGAGAAATGATGGAATCGACACGGCCCATTCGCGCGTTGGTGCGCGGACTCGACGCTCTGACCGTGCTCAATCTGCGCGACGGCGCGACGGTGTCCGAGGTCGCGCACGAGATTCGCCTGCCGCGTACCACCGTGTACCGGATTCTGGAGACCCTGTGCAACGCGGGCTTCGTCTACCGCGACCATTCCGACGACCGTTATCGGCTGACCATCCTGGTGCGGGGTCTGAGCGATGGGTTCGACGACGAGGCCTGGGTGACCCAGATCGCCCGGCCGTTCATCAACGAGTTGTGCCGGGAGATCGTCTGGCCGGTTTCCATCGCGACGCTGTCGGGCACCGGCATGCTGGTTCGCGAGTCGACCGACCACGCGAGCCCGCTCGCGATCGAGCGCTACTCCGCCGGCATCCGCACGCCGGTGCTGGCGAGCGCAGGCGGACGCGCCTACTTGGCGCACTGCCCCGCCGCGCAGCGGGAGACGCTGATCGGCATCCTGGCACGCTCGGGCAAGGACGAAGACAAGCTGGCGCGCGCCCGGCCCGAGCTGGAGCGGCTGCTGGCGCAGATCAAGGCGGCGGGCTACGCCCTGGCGGTCCGCTCGCGCCGCATGATCGACGAGATCAACCTCAGCGTCCCGGTCCTCCTGGAGGATCGAGTGCTCGCCAGCCTGACCGTGCGTTTCGCCGCATCGGCCGTGCCGCAGCAGAGCGGCATCGAGCGCTTCGTGCCCAAGCTGCGTGATTGCGCGGTCCGGATCAGTTCCCAGTTTTTCGAGTCACAGGCCGAGGCACGCGCCGCAAGCGCGTCCATAACGGCGGCTTAAGGAGAGTCAATGCAGAAGATCATGGTGTGCATCAAGCGCGTCGTCGACTACAACGTGCGGATCCGCGTGAAACCCGACGGCAGCGGCGTGATGCTCGACGGCGTCAAGATGAGCGTCAATCCGTTCGACGAGATCGCGCTCGAGGAGGCGCTGCGCATCAAGGAGCGCGGCACCGGCGCGGAGGTCGTTGCGGTCAGCATCGGGGTCGCCGATACGCAACAGCAGCTGCGCACCGCGCTCGCCATGGGCGCCGACCGGGCCATCCTGGTCCAGACGGATCAGCCGATCGAGCCGCTGACGGCCGCAAAGACCTTTCTGGCCGTGGTCAAGAAAGAGAATCCCGATCTCGTGTTCCTCGGCAAACAAGCCATCGATGACGACGCCAACCAGACGGGCCAAATGCTGGCCGCGTTGTGGGACCGCCCGCAGGCGACGTACGCGTCCAAGGTCGAGCTCAACGGCGGGAAGGCGAGCGTCACCCGCGAGGTCGATGCCGGCCTCGAGACCATCGAGATCGATCTGCCGGCGGTCATCACCGTGGACCTGCGCCTGAATGAGCCGCGCTACGTGAAGCTGCCCGACATCATGAAGGCCAAGAAGAAGCCGCTCGACGTAACCTCGCTCGACGCGCTCGGCGTGAGCCCCGCGGCGCTGCTCAAGGCGGTGAAGACCGAGCCTCCCTCCCAGCGCCAGAAGGGCGTGATGGTCAAGGACGTGGGCGAGCTGGTTGACGTTCTCAAGAAGAAGGGCTTGATCTGATGCACAAGATACTGATCGTCGGCGAGCACGACGGCAAAACTCTGAATCCCGCCACGGCCAAGTGCGTGACCTGCGCCCACGCGATCGCCGGCGCCGAGATCACCATCGCGCTGCTCGGCGCCGATACCGCCGCCGTCGCCTCGCAGGCCGCGGCCGTCGCTCACGTCAAATCCGTGGTGCGGGTCGATCGCCCCGAGAATGCGCATCCGCTCGCCGCGACCTTCGCGCCGCAGGTGGCCGCCCTCGCCGCCGACTACACCCATGTGTTCGGTCCCTCGACGAGCTTCGGCAAGGACCTGATGCCGCGCGTCGCGGCGCTCCTCGATGTCCCTCAGGTCAGCGACCTGATGGCGGTGGAAGGCCCGCACCGATTCAAGCGGCCGACCTACGCCGGCAACGCGATCGTCACGGTCGAAGCGGATGCCGCGCGCAAGCTCATCGCCACGGTGCGCGTCGCCTCCTTCGAGGAGGCCCCTGCCGGCGGCGGCGGCGCCGTCGAGTCGAAGAGCCTCTCCGTCACCCTCCCCTCGCACACGCGCTACGTCGGCGCGAAGAGCGGATCCACGGATCGTCCGGATCTGCAGACCGCCGCCCGCGTGGTCTCCGGCGGCCGCGCGCTGGGCAGCGCCGATAATTTCAAGCTGCTGTTCAATCTCGCCGAGAAGCTCGGCGCCGCGGTCGGTGCGTCGCGCGCCGCCGTCGATGCCGGCTACGCACCCAACGAGATGCAGGTCGGCCAGACCGGCAAGATCATCTCGCCCGAGATGTACATCGCCATCGGCATATCCGGCGCGATCCAGCACCTCACCGGCATCAAGGACGCGCGCACCATCGTCGCGATCAACAAGGATGCCGAGGCGCCGATCTTCGAGGTGGCCGACGTCGGGCTGGTCGGCGACCTGTTTCAGATCGTGCCGGAGCTCGAGAAGCTCATCGCCAAGTAGCGGCCTGCATCGCCGTGCGGCAAGGTGACGGTGACCGCGAGCCCAGGCCCGTTGTCCTCGATCGTCATGGCGGCTTCGTGCAGCTTGGCCACCGCGCCCGCGAGACTCAAGCCGAGCCCCGAGCCCGGCGTCGTGCGGCTGCGCTCGAGCCGGAAGAATCGCTCCAGCACCTTGGCGCGGTACTCGGGCGGGATGCCCGGTCCGTCGTCGGCCACGATCACTTGCACGGCATCGGCGCGCGCCGCCGCGCGCAGCTCGATTCGGGCTTCGGACGGCGAATGGCGTATCGCGTTCTCGATCAGGTTGGCGAAGAGCTGCATCAGGAGCTCGCGATCGCCGCGGACCGCAAGCCCCGGAGCGACGTCGGAGCGAAAGCTTTGTTGCTTCTCGTCGGCGCTCGAACGATACAGCTCCGCGACGGTGCCGAGCAGCTCGCTCAGGTCGACGGCGGTGAATCCGGATTTGCGGGCACCGCTCTCGATCTGCGCGATGCGCAGCACGGCCGAGAAGATGCCGAGTATCACGTCGATCTCGCGGATGGTGCGATCCAGCGCGTCGCGCAGCTCCCCCGCGCCGGCGCTCGGGTGCCGTGCGCCCTCGAGCCGCTGCCGCAGCCGGGTGAGCGGGGTACGCATGTCGTGGGCGATGTCGGTGGTCACCTGATGCAGATCGCTCATGAGCGACTCGATCCGGTTCAGCATCGCATTGATGCTTCCGGCGAGATGATCGAACTCATCGCCCGCCGACGTCACCGGCACCCGGCGCGCGAGGTCGCCCCGCACGATGTCACGGCTGGTCTCGCTGACGGCCTCGATCTTGCGCATCAGACGTCCGGTCGCGACGAAGCCGCCCACCAGGGCCAACGCCACCGAGGCGGCCAGACCCCACCCGAAGGACCCGGCCACCATCTCCTCCATCTCGTGGAGCTGCCGGGTGCTCCAGCCGACGAATAGATACTCGCCGTGAATCTCGACCCCGCGGCCGCGCACCGCCGCGTGCTCCGAGCCTCCGGGTCCCCGTCCCTCCTGCCACTCGCGAATCCCCACCCGGGGATCGATGGGCGGCATGTTGCCGGCCACGGCCGCCCCGCCGGGCGATTGCAGCAGATAGTAGAAACCCGACGGGTGGCGCGCCAGTCCGCGCACCACGCCCCCGAGGCCGCCGGCGTTGCCGGCCTGCGAGTCGGCCAGGATCTCGTCGATCTCGTTCGCAACGCTGTCGTCGATCTGGTGGCGCATGAAGCGCGCCGTCGACCAGAAGACGACGCCGAACAGCACCAGGAAGCTCGCGCCCGTGATGGCCGCGTACATGAGCGCGAGCCGGAAGCTCGACGTTCGAAGCAGCCTACCGAGCCGCACGCAGGGAATATCCCGAGCCGCGCACGGTCTGAATCAGCGGGTTCGCGTTGCCGCGATCGATCTTGCCGCGCAAGCGGCTGATGTGAGTCTCGACCACGCTGGTATTGGGATCGAAGTGCACGTCCCATACGTGCTCGAGCAGCATGCTGCGCGTGACCACTTGCTCGGCATGCTTCATGAGATATTCCAGCAATCGGAACTCGCGGGGCAGGAGCTCCACCGGCTCGCCGCCGCGCGTGACGCTGCGGCGGAGCAGATCCATCTCCAGGTCGGCGAATCGCAGCAAGGTTTGCACCGGCGCGAAAGTCGCGCGGCGGCCGAGAGCCGCCACCCTCGCCAAGAGCTCGGACATCGCGAAGGGCTTGACCAGGTAGTCGTCCGCACCGGCGTTCAGGCCGTGAACCCGATCGTCGACTCCGCCGAGCGTGGTGAGCAGCAGCACCGCGGTCGACCGGCCCGCGCGGCGCAGGGTCTCGACCAGCCTGATGCCGTCGAGCTCCGGCAGCATGCGGTCGACGATGAGGAGATCCCAGCGCTCGCCGAGAGCCCTCTCGAGCCCCCGGCGGCCGCCGTGCTCGACGGCGCCCTCATGTCCCTCCTCCGCGAGCGCACGCAGGACGTACTCCGCGGTCTCGGCGTCGTCCTCGATGAGCAGGATTCTCATGGGGATCAAGGGTAGCGCGCTCCGTGACCCATGTCCGCTCTCGCGGCGTAAAGCCCCTCTCGCGGCGCGCGATCCTGCTTACAAATTTGTACATTTTCAGCCGATCCGCCGGTGCTACCGTGGCTCGGATCGCGTCGGGGGTAGAGCGCACGGTGGAATCGAGTTGCAAGCCAGCCGCAATCCTCATGGGCTCGATGCTCATCGCAGGGTGCGCGCCCGAGATGGCGCGCCGCACACCCCCGGAGATGCCTGCCGCCTTCGAAGCCGCTCGATACGGCGCCGTCTCGGGCTGGCCGAGCCGCGACTGGTATCGCAGCTTCTCGAGCGAGCAGCTCGACGACCTCGTGGAACAGGCAAGCCGGCGCAATGGCGATCTTGCCCAGGCGCGCGCGCGGGTGGTACAGGCCGACGCGCGCGCGCGCATCGCGGGCGCGGCGATACTCCCGAGCGTCGATGCGCAGGGCAATGCCTCCCATCTCGCCGGACACTCCTCGGCCGGCAGCGGCCACGAGACCGATTGGTCCGCGCTGCTCTCCGCGAGCTACGAGATCGATTTCTGGGGAAAGAACCGCGCGGCGGCGCGCTCCGCGGTCTCGCTGACCTCGGCAGCCAGGGCCGAGCGCGATGCGCTGGCGCTGACCCTGCTTGCCGGCGTCGCCGACGGATATTTCCAGGTGCTGGCTCTCGGGGCGCGCATGGCCATCGCCCATTCCAACCTGGAGACGGCGCGGCGCGTGCTCGCGGTCGTGCAGGCGCGCTACGACGCCGGCGCCGCCGGCCCCATCGAGCTGGCAAGCCAAAAAGCCGCGCTCGATGCGGCGGCGCTCGCGATTTCCGAGCTCGCGCAACAGCAGCAGGAGGCGCGCGCCGCGCTCGCCGTCCTGGTCGGTCACACGCCGGAAGGATTTGCGATCCACAGCGAAGCTCTCGATGCGCTGACCGAGCCCCGCGTGGCTCCGGGCCTGCCCGCGGACCTGCTGACGCGCCGACCCGACGTGTTCCTCGCCGAGTCGAGCCTCGCGGCTGCGGACGCCGACGTGGCCGTCGCGCGCGCCGCGATGCTGCCGAGCGTGACGCTCACGGCGGCCGGGGGCGTGCAGAATCCCGCCTTGAACGCGGCCGTGCTGGCGCTGCCGGGAGCGGGACCCACCCTCGCGCTGGGCGGCTCGCTCACGCAATCGATCTTCGATCACGGCCGGCTCAAGGCGCAGCGGCATGAAGCGGAGGCGAAGAGCGAGGAGCTCCTCGCGGCCTACCATGGCTCCATCCTGACGGCGCTGTCGGATACGGAGAACGCGCTCGCGGCGCTCCGGCATCTCGACGAGGCGCGGGAATATCAAGCCGAGGCGCTGACGCAGGGCGAGCGCGCCTTCGAGGGAGCCAGGCTTCGTTACCAGGCCGGCTCGGGAGACTACCTGACGCTGCTCGAGGCGCAGCGCTCGCTCTACGCGACACGCGACCAGTCGATCCGCTACAAGCTGGCGCGGCTCGAGGCACTGGTGGCGCTCTGCAAGGCCCTTGGCGGCGGCTGGACGGTGCCCGCGTGAGACCGCTGATGCTCGCCGTCCTCGGCATCGCGCTCGCGGCCGCGGCGGCCTGCCAGCGCCCGGCCGATGGCGAGCGCTCCGGCGGCGCGCCGCAGGGCACGGCGGGCGAAGGAGTCAACCTGAAGCCCGAGGAGGCCAAGTCCATGGGCATCGAGGTGACCGCCGTCCGCGGCGCCAGCCATGCGCCCGAAACCTCCGGCTTCGGTCTCGTCAGCCCCCACGAGGCGATTGCGCAGGCGTTGAGCGAGCTCGTGATCGCCGCGGCGGCGCAGCGCCAAAGTCACGCAGCGCTGGCCCGCGCGCGCGCCTTGGCGGGCACGCCGGGTGCCGAGCCGGCGGATGCCATGGAATCCGTCGAGCGGCAGGCGACGGTCGATGAAGCTGCCGCGCAGCTCGCCCGCCGGCGCCTGACGGCGAGCTTCGGTCAGAATCCTCCCTGGGGCGACCGCGTCGACGGTCCGGCGCTCCGCTCGCTCGCGAGCGGCGAGGCCAAGCTGGTTCGCGTCACCTTTCCGCTCGGCGCGGTCGGCGCCGGCGAAGTGCCCGGCGCTCTGCGCCTGGCTCACCTCGGCGATCTCGACGGCGGCAAGAGCTGGCCGGCTTCCTCGGTGTGGCCGGCGCCCGCGGACGCAAGCGTTCCGGGCACGAGCTTCTTCGCCCTGCTCAGGGGCACGACGGCCCGCGAGGGCGAGCGGCTGGTCGCATGGGCGGCACGGGGTATACCCCAGGCCGGCGCTCTGGTTCCCGCGTCCGCCGTGGTGATCAGCGACAACAAATACTGGTGCTATGTCGAGCGCAAGCCCGGAGTGTTCGTGCGCGCGGAGCTCGACACCGGCGTTCCGCTCGACGGGAGCTATTTCGTCACGCAGGGGGTCGCGCCGGGGGATGAGGTGGTCACCGCCGCCGCCGGTCAGCTGCTGGCCCGCGAGACGAATCCCGCCAGCGGCGCGGCCGACTGATGCGTTCCGGGCGCGCTGACCGGCCATGATGCGTGCGCTGGTCGCCCTCTGCGTGCGCCGCCACGGCGCGGTCGTCACCTTGACGCTGGCGGCGCTCGTGATCGGCGCGTGGCAGGCGCTGCGCGCGCCGCTCGATGTATTCCCCGAGTTCGTCCCCTCGCAGGTCGACATCCAGACCGAAGCGCCCGGCTTCGCGCCTGAACAGGTCGAGGCGCTCGTGACCAAACCGATCGAGAGCGCGGTGAACGGCGCAGCGGGGCTCCTCACCATGCGGTCCGAATCGATACCCGGCCTTTCGGTGGTGAACATCAGCTTCCGCGACGGCGTGGACGTGCACACCGCCCGCCAGGGCATCTCCGAGCGGCTCGCCGAGCTCGGCGGCGCGCTGCCCGCCGGAGTCGGCTCACCCAAGCTGTCCCCCCTGGTGTCGAGCACCATGGACCTCCTCAAGATCGGCCTGCTGTCCGACCGGCTCGATGCTTACGCGCTGCGCGACGCCGCCGACTGGGTGATCAAGCCGCGCGTGCTCGCGGTGCCGGGGGTCGCGCACGTCATCGTGTTCGGCGGCAACGTGAGGCAGATCCACATCATCCCCGACCCCGGCAAGCTGGCCGCCTTCAAGGTCACTCTCGCGGACATCGCCGGTGCCGCGCGTGCCGCGCTTGCCCTGAAGGGCGCGGGCTTCATCGACACCTCCGCCCAGCGCGTGCTGATCCAATCGCCGACGCCGCAGCCGGATCTCGCGGCGCTCGGGCAGGCCGTCGTCGCCGTGCGCAATGACACGCCCATCGTGCTGCGCGACCTGGCCGAGATCAAGATCGCTCCGGCCCTGCGCTCCGGCGATGCGCTCATCATGGGGAAGCCCGGAGTCTTGCTTTCCCTCGCCAGCCAGTACGGCGCGAATACGTTGACCACGACGCTCGCCGTCGAGAAGGCGCTTGCCGATCTGCGCCCCGCGCTCGCGGCGCAGGGCATCGCGGTCTATCCGGCGCTGCATCGACCCGCAAACTTCATCGAGCGCGCCCTCGAGCGGCTCAAGGAATCGCTGATCGTCGCGGCGCTGCTGATCCTCGCCGTCCTGTACCTGTTCCTGCGCGATGCACGCGCGGCGTTGATCGCCTTCACGGCCATTCCGCTGTCGCTGCTCGCCGCGGTGGCGGTGCTCAGCCGCGAGGGCCAGACGCTCAACACCATGACTCTCGGGGGCTTCGCAGTCGCGCTCGGCGTGCTGGTCGACGATGCCATCGTCGGAATCGAGAACATCCTGCGTCGCCTGCGCGAGAACCGCAGCCTCGCGGCGCCGAAGCCGCGGCTGGAGGTGCTGCTCGAGGCGTCGCTCGAGGTCCGCGGACCGGTGATCTATGCGACGATCGTGGTGATCGCGGTGTTCCTGCCCGAGCTGTTCACATCCAGCGTGCAGGGCCATTTCATCGGACCGCTCGCGCAGGCATTCATCCTCGCGGTGATCGCCTCCCTGCTCGTCGCGATGACCGCGACGCCGGCGCTCTGCGCGCTCTTGTTGCGGCAGCACGATGCGCGGCCCGAGGCGCGCTGGCTGCTGCGGCTCAAGGAGTGGCAATCCTCCGCGATCCGCCGCCTCCACACCCGGGTGCGTGCCTGCGCGGCGGTGCTGGTCGTCCTGGCGCTGGCTGCCGGCGCGGCGCTGCCGTTTCTCGGCGGGGTCTTCATGCCGGACTTTCGCGAGGGGCATTTCGTGCTGCAGGTCACGAGCTCGATCCCCGGGACCTCGCTCGAGGAGATGCTGCGCGTCGGGCGCGGGATCAGCGCCGCGGTGCTCGCCTTGCCGTTCGTGAAGAGCGTGGAGCAACAGGTCGGCCGCGCCGAGCTCGGCGAGGACACCTGGGGTCCGCATCGCAGCGAGCTGCACGTCGAGCTGAAACCCGATGCAGCCGTGGACCAGGCGGAAGCGCAGGCGCGCTTGCGTGAAATCGTCGGGAAATACCCCGGTACCCAGAGCGAGGTGGTGACCTTTCTCGGCGACCGCATCAGCGAGTCGCTGAGCGGGGAGACGGCGCAGGTCGCCATCAAGGTGTTCGGCGACGACCTGAATGCGCTGGATGCGGCCGCGGACCGCATCGTCGGCGTGCTCGGCAAGGTGCAAGGCATCGTGGACCTGCAGTTCAAGCGGCAGAGCGGCACTCCGGAGATCTCGATCAAGCTGCGCCCCGAGTCGCTGGCCGCCGCCGGTCTCAGGGCGCAGGACGTGCTCGAGGCGGTGCAGACGGCCTACGGGGGCGACAAGGTCGGCCAGACCTATCGCGGCACTCGCACCGTGGATGTCGATGTGATCCTGCCCGCGGCGCTTCGGCACGACCCCGCCTCGCTCGGGCGCCTGATGATTCCGAGCTCGATGGGACCCGTCCCACTCGCGCAGGTGGCCGCCGTGCAGCTCTCGCAAGACCGGTACAGCATCGAGCACGACGGCGGGCAGCGGCGGGTCAGCGTCACCTTCAACGTGGCGCAAGGGTCGCTGCAGGGCATCGTCGAGTCCGCCCGGCGCGCGATCGCGGCCTCGGTGGCCCTTCCGCCAGGCGTTTTCCTGGAATATACGGGCGCGGCTGCGGCCGAGCGCGAGACCCGCTCCGAGCTTCTGCTCTACTCGGCGCTGGCGCTCGCGCTGATCCTGCTCATCCTGTTCGTGGCGTTTCGCTGGCGCATCAACAGCTGGCTGGTGCTCATGAATCTGCCCTTCAGCCTGATTGGGAGCGTGGTCGCGATCGCCGCGACGGGCATCGGCATCTCGCTCGGCTCGGTGGTCGGGTTGGTGACGGTGTTCGGCATCAGCGCGCGCAACACCATTTTACTGCTCGCGCACTACGAGCACCTGGTCGGGATGGAGGGCGCGCCCACGACCCTCGACACCGTCATCCGCGGCGCCCACGAGCGCCTCGTGCCGATCCTGATGACCGCCTCGGTCACCGCGCTCGGTCTCGCGCCGCTCGCCTTTGGACTCCGCGCGCCCGGCCAGGAGATCGAAGGACCGATGGCGGTCACGGTCCTCGGGGGCCTCGCCTCCTCCACCTTCCTCAATCTGTTCGTGCTTCCGGCGTTCGCCAGGCTCCCTCGTCGGTAAGCGCAAGAACGACCACGGGAACCCCATAGCCCTACGAACCGTATGACAGGAGAAACCTTGACCAGTACCTGGACGCACGCTGCCCGGCTAGCGGCGGCATTATCGATGGTTGCCGTTTTCCCCGTGACTGCATCGGCAGTCCCCGGTGAAGTGACGATGCGCGAGGCTGTCGATGCGGCGGTCCGGCCATTCATGACCGAAGACAAGGTGCCCGGGGTGGCTGTCGCAGTCACGGTGGATGGCAGGGCAACATTTTTCAACTACGGCGTGGCGTCCCGCGAAACGAGCGCTCCGGTCGGCACATCGACGATTTTTGAGCTGGGGTCGGTGAGCAAGACCTTTACGGCGACTCTTTGCTTGTATGCGCAGGAGCTTGGGAAGCTGTCGCTGAGTGATCACCCGGGCAGGTTCATGCGGGAACTGCGGGGGGCACCGGTCGACAAGGCGACCCTCCTCAATCTTGGTACGTATACCGCGGGAGGGCTGCCACTTCAGTTCCCCGACGGAGTGTCCGACGACAAAAGCATGATCCGTTATTTTCGGAGTTGGAAGCCCGATGCGGAACCAGGCACACAACGTCGATATTCCAATCCCAGTATCGGCCTTTTAGGGCGTGTTGCGGCCCTCTCGCTGCAGAGCAGTTTCACGAGCGCCATCGAAACAGGTCTTCTGCCAAGGCTTGGTCTCGAGCACACCTACATCCACGTTCCATCGAGCTTGATCGCTGACTACGCCTGGGGCTACGACATGGACGAGAAGCCCGTGCGGGTGAACCCTGGCGCGCTCGACGCCGAAACTTATGGAATCAAGTCCACCGCAGCAGACATGATTCGATTTGTGCAGATCAACATCGACCTTGGCGCGCTTGCGGAGCCCATGCGGCATGCGGTCGTTGGCACCCATCGGGGATACTTCGAGGTCGGTGAGATGGTTCAAGGGCTGGGATGGGAGCAATACTCATACCCGGCATCGCAGGATCATCTCCTCGAGGGAAATTCGGATCACATCATCTTTGAGCCGACCCCAACAAAGGGGGTGGTGGTACGAGAAGCGGGGCCTCGTCTTTTTAACAAGACTGGATCGACGGGGGGCTTCGGTGCCTATGTGGCATTCGTGCCGGAAAAGCGCATCGGAGTCGTCATTTTAGCAAACCGGAACTATCCGATTCCGGATCGGGTGCGGGCCGCATACGCGATCTTAACCGCGCTCGCCACAGGCACGAAATGAGCTCACCGGAAAAAACCTAGCATGCCAGTGTCTCAGGCGCACACTCCGCTTCTCGGAATACCAACTGTCGATCAGACGGACGGGAAGACCAGGTGGTCGCGGCTCGACGGTGTGGACATACTTCGCGGGCTCGCAATCTTCTTCGTGCTGATGAACCACGTGAACATGCGCCTGTTCATCGCCGAGATTCCGTACACGCAGGGCCTCCCGACCCAATTGGTATCCTCGTTGGTCTGGAATGCGCAACATGGCGTCCAAATGTTTTTTGCCGTCTCCGGCTTTCTCATCACGTCAACCTCGATTCGACGATGGGGATCGCTCTCGAGAGTCGGCGTGCGTGACTTCTATGCATTACGCTTCGCTCGAATTGCGCCGCTGCTTCTGCTGTTGCTTGCCGTTCTATGCACATTGCACGCCGCCGGCATCAAGAATTTCGTAGTTTCAGGAGAAACCGGGGGACTGGGTCGAGCAGTCATTGCAACGTTGACCTTTCACGTCAACGTCCTGGAGGCGCATCGCGGATACCTTCCCGGGAATTGGGATGTCCTTTGGTCGCTTTCAGTGGAGGAAATGTTCTATCTGTTCTTTCCGCCTGTCTGCTGGTTGCTGGGACGCGGCAAATGGCTCGTGGCCTTTCTCCTGATTTTCGTCGTGCTCGGGCCCTTTGGTCGCACCACGCTCGCTCATGGAAATGAGGTCTGGCAGGAATATTCCTACCTGGGTGGCATGGATGCCATCGCTCTCGGCTGCCTTACTGCCATTGCGATTTCGCGGATCACGATTGCCCGCAGAGTTATCCGGGTGGTTGGTGGTGTGGGGACGGCGCTGGTTCTATTCATCCTGGGTTTCTCGAACCAGGTGGAGGCATTGGGTCTTGACCAGCGCGGCCTCGACATGACGATATTGGCAATCGGAAGCTGCATGGTCAGCGCCGCTGCCGCCCAAACTCGCTGGAAGAGTCCCCGTGTCATCCTGCCGCTATTAATATTGGGTCGCCGGAGCTACGAAGTGTATCTGACGCACATGTTCGTAGTATTCGCGCTGTTTGGTCTCTACAAGTCAGCCAACCTATCGCTCGGTGCAGTGCCGGTTCTGTTCGTCAGTGTCATTCTAATCTCTGGCTCATTGGGCGAGTTGGTCGCGCGTTTCTACTCGGAGCCAATGAATCGCCTGATTCGTCAACGTTTCGGGGATGGACCCGAGACGCAACCTCCTCGTCAGGACATCGCCGCCGCCCGCTCCGCCGCCTTGTAGCCGTACTCCAGCGCCGCGCCCCAGTGCTGCGCGCCGTTCAGCTCCGAGTGGCCTATCGCGACGCGCCCATAGCCCG
Organism: Steroidobacteraceae bacterium; assembly: GCA_036268215.1. Classification (GTDB taxonomy): domain Bacteria; phylum Pseudomonadota; class Gammaproteobacteria; order Steroidobacterales; family Steroidobacteraceae; genus Bog-1198. Next base: position 9,361 of record DATAUO010000274.1, on the reverse strand, counting down.
CGCGCACGCGCTCCAGCGGGCTCGGCTTGCCGTCGACGCCGTAGTGAAAGCCCGGCGGCTCGATCAGGCGCGCGTGGCCCCAGCGATTCAACACGATGGCCGCGATGTCGCGCTCGGGCTCGAAGCCGGCGCTCCCGAACAGCCGCAGCATCTGCGTGCGCACCTTGAGCTCGAAATCCGCGTAACTGGTGCTCAAAAGCCGCGCGCGGGCCGCCATGCCCTGCGCCGCCGCAGGCAAGCCCGGCATGGCGAGCCCCATGTAAAACGACAGCACCGCCGGCCGGTCCGGATGCAGCGGCGGCGCGTGGCGGTCGGTCACCATGTTCTGGCGGATGTTGCAGCAATAGCCGAACCCGTCCGCGTCGTCGAACCAGCGGCACGCCGCGAAGCCGAGGTCATACAGGAATCGCCATCGACGCAGCGCGACGTTCACGATCAGAGCGGGGGCGTACGCGAATTGCTCATAGGCATCGCGAAGGTCCGCGGGCATGTCGACGAGAACGTGCTTGTTGATCCAACCGCCGCTCGCCATGATCGCGCACCCGGCGCGCGCGCGATGCAGCGCACCCGCGCGCTCGTACACGATCTCCACGGAACGGGCGCCGCCGGCCGCCTCGTGCCGGACGCGCAGCGCGGTCGCGCCGAGGCGCATGCGCAGGGCCTGCCCGTCCCGGTCGAGCGCCGCGAATTCCACCGGCCGGTACATGAGCGAGTCGAAGGAATCGCCGGGCAGCGCCGCGGGAAGCAATGAGCGCAACAGGGCGCGGGGAAACGGCGAGTTGCCGCCGGGAAACGACACGGCCATGGGCCGGTCCGCCGCCTCGACGAGCTGCCGGCCGAGCCGCGCGCACGCAGCGTCGGTGCCGACGCCGGCCAGCAGGCCCACGATGGGCTCCACCATGCGCGTCACGGCGGGATCGTAGCCGCGCACGTTCTCGAGGTAATCCTTGTAGGTGAGCGTGTCGAGATAGCGGCTCTCGGCCTCGCCGACCGGCGCATGGGTCGCGCGCCAACGCAGTAGATCCCGGCGTGCGCGCTCCGGGAACGGAGTCTCCGCCAAGCCGTCGGCCCAGATGTTCTTGCACCAGCGCGGGACCTCGGCCCCGTTCGCGCGATCGAAGAAGTACCCTACGTCGAGCTGGGTCTCCTGGAACCCGTCCATGTTGGAGTAGTTGTCGCGCGCGAAACGGATCGGCCGCAGCGACGAATTCCAAGGCTGCCACGCGAATTCGCGGGGCAATGCGAACTCCTCGAAGAACCGGTCCGTCAGCGAGGCACCGCCCGGCTGCGGCAGGCCGAAGTCGTTCGATCCCTGCGGCCCCAGCAGACGCACGCCGTCCACCTGAAATTCGTTCTGCCTGGCCTCGCCTCCGAGCATGGGATGATTCTCGAGCAGCAGGACGCGGCTCCCCGGACCGCGGAGCTTCCTGAAGCGATGCGCCGCCGCGAGTCCCGCGATGCCGCCTCCGACGATGACGAGGTCGTAGCGGCCCGCATCCGCAGCGCCGTCGAGCGCGGCCGCGCCATAGCGGCCGTCGCGCAAGGCGTGCGCCGCCTGCACCACCGGCCAGGTGTTGCCGTTGGAGCGCGCATAGTCGCCGACGCCGCCGTAGCCCGTGAACGTGTCGGCGGCGGCGTTTCGGCCAGCGCGGCGCGCCTCGGTGCCGGGCGAGGCCGTGCCAGGCCCGCCGCTGCCCGCGCTCGCTGCCTCGGAAACGGCGCGCCCCGCGGCGGTCGAGGGACCGCCCAGCGCGGCGGCCCCGGCGGCCACCAGCGTGCCGTTGATGAAATCCCGGCGCGTGATCGGCGCGCGCAGACGCGGCTCCTAGCCTCGCCCCACGAAAGGCATCTTCGTCGCCATCACCGTCAGCGACAGGACGTTCGCGGTGAGGGGCAGGCTCGCCATGTACTTGACCGCATCGACGACGTTGGACATTTCCAGCATCGGCTCGCCCATGACCGTCCCGTTGGCCTGGAGCGTGCCCTGCGCCAGGTGCGTCGCAATCGCGGTCGGCGCATTGCCGATGTCGATCTGGCCGCACGCGATGTCGTAGGCCCGCCCTTCGAGAGCCGTCGATTTGGTGAGGCCGGTGACTCCGTGCTTGCTCGCGGTGTAGGCCGCCGAGTGCGGCCGGGGCGTGGCCGCCGAGATCGAGCCGTTGTTGATGATCCGGCCGCCGCGGGGGTTTTGCTCCCTCATCAAGCGAAACGCTTCCCGCGTGCACAGGAACGGCCCGGTCAAATTCGCGCCGATCACGGACTGCCACTCCGCCGGGCTCAGGTCCTCGATCGGCGCCCGCGCGGCCGTCCCTGCGTTGTTGAACAGCAAATCGAGCCGCCCCAGCTCCGCGCGGACGCGCTCGAACAACCGCGCGACCGAGGCCGCATCGCTCACGTCCGTCACCACGGCGAGAGACCGTCGGCCGAGCCGCCCGATCTCGGCATCGACCTCGTCGAGCTTGGCCGCGGTCCTGCCGGCCAGCACGACCGTATAGCCCTCGGACGCCAGCATCAGGCTCACGGCCTTGCCGATGCCGCTGCCGGCGCCGGTGACCAGCGCGACCTTCATGAAGCACTCCCGGCCATGACCCACCCCGCCGCCTCGTCGATGGCGTTCGCCAGCATGTCGACGTGCTCGCGCTGAAACGGCATCGGCGGCCGCAGCTTCAACAGGGTTGCGTGCGGCCCCTCGTAGCCGATGAGAATCCGCTTCTCCGCCGCGAGGAAATTGATGATGCGCTTGGTGCGGCGCTTGGAGCCGGCGATGTCCGCGCCGCGTACCTCGAGACCGAGGAGCAACCCCGCGCCGCGCACCTGACCGAGCACGGCCGGATGCCGCGAGGCAATGGCCTCGAGGCGGCCGCGGGCGTAGTCGCCGGTGGCCGCGGCGTTCGCCATCAGGCGCTCACGGTCCAGCACCTCGAGCACGGCCGTGCCCGCGGCCGCCGCGACGGCGTTGCCGCCGAACGTGGAGAAGAAACCGAATTTGGCCTGCAGCGCCTCGATCAGCGACCGGTTCGCCGCCACCACCCCCATCGGAAAGCCGTTGGCCACGGGCTTGCCGAGCGTGACGATATCGGGATCGATGCCGCGCCGCTCGAAGCCCCAGAAGTGCGAGCCTGGCCGCCCCAGGCCGTACTGCACCTCATCTGCGACGATGATGGCGCCTGCCTCGCGCAACCGCCCGGTCAGGGCCCGGCCCCACGCGGGCCGCGGATCGAAGACTCCGCTCGAGGTGATGGCGGTGTCGAGATAGAAAGCCGCGGGCTCGAAGCCTCGCTCTCGCAGGCGCGCAATCGCAACGTCGGCTTCGGCGGCGGCGGCCGCGGCAGCCAACGCGTCGCCCTCCTGCGCCTGCGCTCCGTCGTCCCCGCCCGCCCGCGCTCCGTCGTCCCCGCCCGCCCGCGGTCCCGCGGCGCTTCGACCCAAGACGCCGTCCCGGTAGTCGAGGTTCGGCGGCGGCGGCGGGATGGTGAGCACGCGCGCATCGCGAGGAACGCCGGTGCTCGGCGTTAGCGCGGCGACGGCATCCGTGATGCCGTGATAGGCGTTCTCCATGACCAAGGCGCCGCTGCGGCCCGTGGCGAGCTGGGCAATGCGCCAGGCCACATCGTTCGCCTCGCTGCCGGAATTGACGAAAATGCAGGTGTCCAGCCGCTTGGGCAGGCGCGCCGTGAGGCGCTCGGCGTAATCCAGTATTCCCGCGTGCAGATAACGGCTGTGAGTCGCCAGCATCGCGACCTGCCGCTGGATGGCCTCCACCACGTGCGGGTGCGCATGTCCGACGTGGGAAACGTTGTTGTAGACGTCGAGGTAGGCGCGCCCCTCGGGGTCGTAAAGCCACACGCCGGATCCGCGCACCAGGTGCAACGGCCGTTCGTAGAAGAGCTCGGCGCCCCGGCCCATGAGGCGCTGCCGGCGCGCGAGATCGACGGACGACGCGGTCTTGGCGGCTGCCGCGGATGAGGAGGCTGCTTCGCCGTGATTGCCGGGTCCCGCCGCTTCCCTCGCACCCATCCGCGCCGCCTCCCGCCACTCTTGCGTCAACTGCTGCCGCCCGATGCCGGTCAGGCGCAGCAAAGAATCCGCGCCGTATTCTCCAGTCGTCTCCAGCGCCCGCGCCCCTTGCGGATCGTGGCGCCGGCGCCAGGCATGCACCAGCAGGGCCGATGCATGCCTCGCACAAACGAGATCGTACACCGTCGACAGATCGCGCTCGGTGAGACGTTGCCGCCGCGCGTAGCCCGCGAGCACCGCGGAGACCGCCTCGACCGGCGCCACGCCGTTGGTCAGGAGCTCGGACATGGCGATCGCCGGCTCGAGAACCGCCGGTGCATGAATCATGTCTCCGAAGTCCAATATCCCGCTGACGGCACCTGCCCCATCGACCAGCAGGTTGGCAGCGTGGCCATCGCCGTGGATCGCCTGGCTGCGCAAGCCGCGGATCCGCGGCAAGGCCTCGTGAAACTCGATCGCCACAGCCTCGATGACGCTCCGGATCCTCGGATTCTCGACGAGATCCAGGTGTACCGCGAGCTCGGGCAGACGACGCACGTCCCACGCGAGACGCCGGTTGAGCGCCGGATGAAAGAAGCCCTGCAACGCATGGTCGAGCCGCGCCAGCATCTCGCCGGCCCCTTGCAGCAGGCGCGCGCGGGCCGTGCCGGGCGTGTCGGCGTAGGCGTCCGCCAGCACGCGACCCGGCAGATAGCTCACCAGGCAGGCCGCGCAGTCGATGTCATCGCGGCTCACCCGGCCCGTGGCCGTGCCCGTCAGGGTGGGAAACAAGCGTGGAACGGGGAGGTCCGCGCCCTGCTCGGCGAGATGATCCAGCGCCGCGACCAGGCAGTCGGTCCCCTCCACGTCGGAGAGGCTCGATATCTTCAGGACGAATTCGCGCGCGTCGGCGGTGCGCAGATGAAAGTTGCAGTCGCGCTCGCCCGGCAAACGGCGTACATCCGGCGCGAGACCGTACAAGTCGCGCGCGATGCGTTCGCCCTCGGCCGCCCCGAACGAGGGCGGCGAGCTGCGAAGCGCTAGCATGGGAACACCCGGGCGATCGCCCGGAGTGCTCGGACCGACCTCTCGGGCGCGCTCACGGCGGTTCTCGCCCGAGGCGCCAAGCGTCGCGGCCCTTAAAGCTGCTTCAGCACATGCTCCGCGGAGGACACCTTGAACTCGCCCGGTGCCTCCACGTCGACGTGCGTCGCCACCCCGTTCTTGACCACGACGGCGAAGCGCTGACCCCGCAGCCCCATGCCGAATTTGGTCCCGTCCAGCTCGAGGCCGAGCGCCTTGGCGTAGGTGCCATTGCCGTCGGCCAGCATGAGCACCTGGTCGCCGACGTTGCTGTGCTTGCCCCAGGCGTTCATGACGAACACGTCGTTCACCGCCATGCAGGCGACGGTGTCGACGCCCTTGGCCTTGATCTCACCTGCTTTCTCAACAAAGCCCGGTAAGTGCTTGGCATCGCAGGTAGGAGTAAAAGCCCCGGGCACCGAGAACAGCACCACGGTCTTGCCCCCGAAGAGCTGCTCGGTGGTGATCTTCTGCGGGCCGTCCGCGGTCATTCGGGTGAATGACCCCTCGGGCATCTTGTCGCCGGTCTTGATCGTCATGAGTTGTGAATCCTTAGCGCAATGTTTCCGCGTAGAGCTCCCACAGCCTGAGGACGCGCGGGCTCTCGTTCGGCACGTTCTTCAGTCCCGCGAATGCCTTCTTGGCGTCCGCCACGTTCTTGAGCTGCACCTGCGCCCGGCCGAGATAGACATATGCCTCATCCGGGTGCTTGAGATTGCCCTTCTGCAGGCCGCGGTTGATGGCGTTCACGGCGTTCTGGTAGTCGCCCGAGCCGAAATAGACCTCGCCCAGCTTCACGTCGAGCTCCCCGGCCGCACTCTTGGCCGCCTCGGTCTCGAACTGCGCCTGGCCCTTCTTGTCCGCCTCGGCACGGGTCTTGAACGAGTTCAGCAGGCGAGTGGTCCGCTCTTTCTGCTGATCGGTGATGAGGTTCGCACCGAACGCCTTCTCGAGCACCGTCTGCGCCTCGCCGGGGAGCGCGGCGTCGCCCAGAAGCTGCGACATCTCGATGAAGTCCGTGCCCTGGGTCATCGACGCGGTGTCGTACATGACGCGATAGATCATGAGCGTGTTGTGATCGTCACGCTCGTCCTGACGCTCGATGCGCAGCAGCGTGTTCCAGTACTTGGAATTGTTGGTCAGCTTGATGAGGTCCATCAGCACCGCCGCCATGCCCGGGGTGTCGCCCGCGTCGGAGGCGCACTGCAGCTTGAACAGATACAGGTTCTCCTTCGGCGCCTCGCCCGCCTTGCGGCTCGCCGCGACGGCCTTGTCGACCCACACCCCCGCGTTCTTGCAGTCCTTCAGCTGGTAGTAGCTTTGCGCAATGATCGCGAGGTCGTTCGGCGTCGCAGTGCCGTTGTCGACCATCTCCTTGGCGTAATCGATGGTCTTCTGATACTGGTTGGTGCTCGCCGCGATGCCGAACAGCGTGCGCGTGATGCCCGTCTTCTCGTCCGCCGGCGCCTGCCCGGTGGCCAGCGCCTTCTCGAAGGCCGCTTGCGCTTCCTTGAGGTGCTGCAGCTTCACGTTGGCAAAGCCCCGGAAATAATCGATTTTGTATTTGTCGAAATCGGTCAGGCCGGACTTGGCTTCCGCCTGATCCAAGTCCTTCAACGCCTCGGCCCACTGCTGAGCCTGGAGGGCCTTCTGCGCCGCGGTCATTTCCTTCGCGGCTGCGCGGCTCAACTGTTGCGGTTTCTCGGCCGCCACGGCGGATTGCGCCCCGAGCGCGAGCACCGCCGCCACGGCCATCGCACCCACGCCCAAAGCCCACGAACCCTTGAGCCGGGACCCCACATCGCGATTCGAATGACTCATCTCAAACCTCGTTTCTGTCTTTGTTTACCCTGGACTCACGCAAACGGCGCGTGAACCCCACTCGAGGCTGACGCGCCGTGAGACCACCCAAGGAATGCCTGCTTAGAAAAAGTCGTTGTTCACGAAGCCGATCTTCTTGAGACCTCGATGCTGCAGGTCGGCGAGCGTCTGCGCGACGATCTCGTACTTCGCAAACTTGTCCACCGTGATGTGCACCTCGGGTTGCGGCTGCTTGGCCGCCTCCTGCGAGATGTAGCCTTGCAGGGTGGTTCGATCCACCGGGGTCTTGTTCCACAGCAGCGTGCCGTCGAAATCGATCGACAGATCGATCACCTCGGGCAGCACCGGCGGCGGCGGATTGTTGTTGGGCAGCGGATTATCGATCTTCACCGCATGCGTCATGCTGGGAATCGTGATGATGAAGATGATGAGCAGCACCAGCATGACGTCGATGAGCGGCGTCATGTTGATGTCCGACAATGGGCCTTCGTTAGACCCTCCAACGGCCATGGCCATGGTCGTCTCCTTTAAGTACCGGGACCGAAGTGATCCGGGCTGGTGATGAATGCCACCTTGCGGATTCCGATCTGCTGTGTTGCGACGAGGACCTGACCGACGTACTGGTATCGCGCGTTGGAATCGCCGCGGATGTGCACTTCGGGCTGGGGATCCACGCCCACGATCGCCCGCAGGCGCGCCTTCAGATCATTCTGATCGGCCAGCAGCTTGGTGTTCCAGTAGATCCCTCCGTTCCTGTCGACGGCGATGGTGATGTTCTCGGGCTTGGTCTGCGTGGGCAGATTCGTCGCCTTCGGCAGCTGCACCGGAACCTGCTGAATGATGACCCGGATCGTAATGATGAAGATGATGAGCAACACCAACATGACGTCCACGAGGGGCGTCACGTTGATGTCAGCCATCGGCTCGCCTTCGCTCTCGCCACCGACACTTAGAGCCATGATTCGCTACCTATCAGCGCGCAACCGGCTTCGCGGCGACGCCTGCGGGGCCCCTGTCCATGCCGAGGCCCATCTTGGCGCCGGCGATCAGATAGTCATGCAGCTCGTGGGTGAAGTGGCTGACACGCTCTTGCACGCCCTTGTTGCGGCGCAGAAGGACGTTGTAGCCGAGCACCGCGGGCACCGCGACCGCAAGACCGATGGCGGTCATGATCAGCGCCTCGCCGACGGGGCCGGCCACCTTGTCGATCGATGCCTGGCCGGCGACGCCGATGGCGATGAGGGCGTTGTAGATGCCGATGACGGTGCCGAGCAGCCCGACGAACGGTGCGGTGGCGCCGACCGAGGCGAGCACCGGCAGACCCGACTGCATGCGGCTCACCACGAGGTCAGCGGTACGCTGCAACGACTCGGTGATCCACTCGCTAGTGCCGATGGCGCTCGAGAGGCGGCTCTTGTTGGTCTCGTGATACTCGTACGCCTGCTTGCCGGTCTCGGCGAGCGCGCGGAACGGGTTCGACGTGCCTTTCAGCTTGCCGAGAGCATCGGTGAGGCTGGAGGAGCTCCAGAACTCCCGCTCCGCCTCGATCGCCTGCTTGCGCTGGCGGCGCTGGTCGAAGAACTTGGTGATCATGATGAACCACGTCAGGAACGACATGATCAGCAGGATGGCCAGGATCGATTGCTGGACCAGGCTTCCGTGTTTGACCAGTGCCTCAAGGCCATATGGGTTTTCAACTGCGTTCTCTTGCATTGACCGATTCCCTCTAATGAATCATCTAGTAGTTGGTAAAAACAGTGAGCTACTTGCCTGTGAGCTTCCAGACGATCGGTATGGTTACCGTCTTCTCGACCGGCTTGCCGTCCTCGGTAGCGGGTTTCATGCGTTGGCCGTGAACACCCTTCAGGCAGGCTTCATCCAAGCGCGGGAAACCCGAGCTCGTCTGAATGGACTCGTTGCTGATCCTTCCGTCGGCCGTAACCGTCATCTGTACGATGCAGCGGCCTTCCTCGTTCGCACGCTTGGACGCGTCGGGATAATAGTCCTCGCCGATATGCAGCGGGTGCCTCGGGTCCGGTCCGACGGGCGTGCCCGCCTTCGGAGGGGCGGCCACGGGCGGCGGCGGACGATTCGTCTGAGTGGTCTGAGTGATCGCGGTCGTGTTCTCGGGCGGGGGTGCCGCCACGTCGACGAACTCGGGCGGGGGAACGTAGGGCTTGATCTCTTCGAGCTTGGGCGGCGGCGGCGGCGGTTTGTCGACTTCCTTCGGCTTGTCGATCTGCGCGATCTCGACGGGGGGAATGATGGTCTGTTTGAGCTTGCCGGCGAGTCCGCTGTAGAAACCCCAAACGAACAATACGTGGAGAGCCAGAACGGCGATGAGAGCGGCGCCTCTCCTGCCCGAGAACAACGACGGTGTTTCGTATTTGTACATAAGCCTGTTCGAACCTGCCCCTACATCCAATCTTGATTCGCCGTACACATCATGCTGGCGCGGCAG
>DATAUO010000273.1:0-15303 GCA_036268215.1 Steroidobacteraceae bacterium | reverse complement strand
CATCGGGCTGTTGCGCGACGGCAAGCCGCACACGGTGACCGCGGCCATCGCCGAGCGCCCCGAGGTCGAGACAGCCAATGCCGTCGACATCAATCGCGGGCTCGAGGGCGCCGATCTCGTCGACTCCCCCGACGGCAACGGCGTGCTGGTCAAGTCGCTGCAGGACGGCAGCCCCGCGGCGCAAGCCGGCCTGCGCGCCAACGATCTCATCGTGGGCGTCGGCCGCACGCCGGTGACCAACACCAAGGCATTCCGGGACGCCGCGAAAGGCGCGAGCGTCTTGGTGCTGAACGTGCGCCGCGGCGGCACGGTATTGTTGCTTCCCATCCGCTAGAGACTGTCGAGGTTGATCCATGCGCGGCGTTGCCCACTACACATGCGCATAAAGTCCATCATCGTGCTTGGCGGAACGGGTTTTCTCGGGACCCGCCTGGTCGCGCGCCTGATCAAGGACCGGCATCGCGTCACGGTGCTGTCCCGCGATCGCGAGCAGCACAAGCATCTGCTCGTCCTGCCCGGCCTCACGCTCGAGAACTGCGATATCTACGACGAAGCGCAGCTCAGCGAGCGCTTGCGCGGCAAGGAAGTCGTCATCAACCTGGTCGGCATCCTCAACGAGCGCGGGTTCGGCGGCGCCGGGTTTCGGCGCGCCCACATCGAGCTCACCCGGGTTCTGCTGCAAGCGGCCCGATCCGCCGGGGTCGAGCGGTTGCTGCAGGTGACGGCCCTCAAAGCCGGGCCCAACGCGCCGAGCTACTATTTGAAGTCCAAGGGCGAGGCCGAGAAGCTGATCCGCGACGCGGGGGGCGCTCTCGACTGGACGATTTTCCAGCCCTCGGTGATGTTCGGGCCCGGGGATTCTTTTTTGAATCGCTTCGCGGGGCTGCTTGCGTCGGTGCCATGGGTGTTTCCGCTGGCGCGTCCCAACGCGCGATTTCAGCCGGTCCTGGTCGACGACGTGGTCGAGGCGTTGCGCCGCTGTCTCGACGGGGGTGCCTGCAGCCGCCAGACGTACCCGCTGGGAGGCCCGCAGGTCTACTCCTTGCGCGAGATCGTGACGCTGGTCGGCAAGCTCACGGGACGCCGGCGTCGGATCCTCGGCCTGCCGAGCATCCTGGCGCGGCTCCAGGGTGCCGTCATGAACTTCGTGCCGGGGCGGCCCTTCTCCAGCGACAACTACCGCTCGCTCACGATCGACAGCGTCTGCAGCGAGGATGGATTCGCCCGCCTCGGAATCAAGCCCCAGTCCATGCTGGCGTCGGCCCGCGCGTATCTCGGAGCGAACGAGGACAACGCACGCTTGAGCCGAAACCGCGAGAACGCCGGGCGGGCCATCGCGCCGCGCTGAGGAGCCTCCGCGCGGCGCTCACGGCGCCGTCCCGGCCGGGGCTCCCCGGAACCCTATGCAAAGGTTACCGGGAAGCCGCCTCAATACTCGCTGAGCAGATCGAGGTCCTCGATACGGCCGTCCGCCGCGTACCTGACCGTGTAGAACTCCACCATGTCCTTCTCCTCGGCGCGATAGACGCGCGCGCGCCCGGTCTCGTCGACGACCGTGAAGTCGAGGATGGGGCCGCGCTCCTGCAGGTCGCGCCGGAGCGTGTGCAAGGCGGCGCTCAGGCGCGCCCGCGCCGCGGGTGTCAGCGCGGCGAGCCGGCGCGTTGCACCTTCGCCCCCGCGCGCCGCAGCCTCCTCGTCCGCGGCGCGCGGACCCTGCAGGAACGCCTTGAACGCGGAGGTCCGGGCCGGAGCGGTGTCCGGGATGGACTTCGGGTAAGGCCGCAGGTCGGGATCCACGAAGCCCGCGACCGCGTGGCCCATTCGCTCGGTGCGGCACAGGGACAGATTGGTCAGCAGGATCACGGTCAGCCGCTTGTCGACGTAGCGCGACATGACCGCCTGGAAGCCCTGCCAGTTGCCGTCGTACTCGATGATCCGCTGTCCTCTCAGGCGGTTGTTCTCCCACCCGTAGCCGTAGTGATAGAACGGACGCCGGCCATCGGCGTGGGCGTCGATCCTCCACATGCGCTCGAGCTCCGCGTGCGGCAGCACCGCGTCGCCATACAGCGCGCGATCCCACTTCATGAGATCCAGCACCGTCGAGTACAGACTCCCGTCGGCGGTCCGGTTCAACGCCGGCGAGACATAGGCTTGATTGCGCACGGTGCCCGCTTCCGTCAACTCGTAGCCGCTGGCGCGATCCGGAACGATGTCGGCATCGGAGATGATGCGGGTTCGGTCCATGCCGAGCGGAGCGAACACCCGCTGCTGCAGGAAGTCGCCATAGAACCGGCCGGCCACCCGATTGATCACGAACCCGAGCAGCACGTAGCCCGTATCACTGTAGGAGACGTCCGTTCCCGGCTCGAAATCCAGGGGCTGGGAAGCGGCGAGCTTGATGAGCTCGAGATCGGTGTAGTCGCGAGTGAGCTCGAGCAGCTGACGTTGCGGTGTCGTGAGCTGGGGTATGCCGGACTGATGCGCGAGCATCAGCCGCAAGGTCACGCGGCCCCAGGACGGCGGCACCTCCGGCAGGTATTTGGACAGCGGATCATCGAGGTTCAGCCGGTGCTCGTCCGCGAGCTTCATGACCGCGACCGCCGTGAACTGCTTGCCGATGGACCCGATCTGCCAGACCGTCCTGGGCTCGGCCGGCACGTCGTGCTCGAGCGTCGCGGCCCCGTAGCCCCGAACGTAGAGCGGCATGCCGTCCTTCGCGATCGCGAGCGAGATCCCGGGAATGTGCTGCCGGCGCATCTCCTCGCGCAGGTAGGCGTCGACGGCCGCTGCGAACGCCGGCGGCGGCGTTGAGGTTCGCGCCGCAGGTGCCGCTTCCGTGCCGGGCTCCGCGGCCGCCGCCCCAAATGCGCCCGCGCAGAGCAACACGCTGACGGCCCGTGCGAACGTGCGATACATTGGCACCCCTTTCGATTCTTTTTGGACCCGCCACTATGCATCGATTACGCAAACCCTATCTACTGTTTCTCGGCGACGTGAAGGACAAGCTCACGGCGAAGACCGCGTTCGGCCTCAAGGACTGGTGCGGCGGGGACGTCCTCGGCGAGTGGAGCCTGCCGGGCTGCGCGGTGACGCTCGGCGTGCCGAGGCTCTCGCCGCGCGACGCCGCCGCGCGCGGCGCAGGGTCGATCGTCGTGGGTATCGCGCCGACCGGCGGCCAGCTTCCGCCGCATTGGGTCGCCGAGCTGATCGCGGCAGCCGAAGCCGGAATGGATGTGGTCAGCGGACTGCACACCCGGCTCGCGTCCCTGCCGGACCTCGTCGCGGCGGCCGGGCGCCGCGGCGTGCGTCTCATCGACGTGCGCCACAGCGATCGCCGCTTCGGCGCCGCCACCGGCCGCAAGCGCGGCGGCAAGCGCGTGCTGACCGTGGGTACCGACTGCGCGCTCGGCAAGAAGTACACCGCGCTTGCGATCGCGGCGAGCCTCAAGCGCCGCGGGGTCGACGCGACCTTCCGGGCCACCGGGCAGACCGGCATCATGATCTCGGGCGAGGGCATTGCAATGGACGCGGTCATCGCCGACTTCGTGGCCGGCGCGGCCGAGGAGCTCTCGCCGGACAATGCGCCCGGTCACTGGGATGTGATCGAGGGCCAGGGCTCGCTGTTTCATCCCGCCTATGCGGGCGTGACCCTGGGGCTGCTGCACGGCTCGCAGCCGGACGCCATCGTGTTGTGCCATGACCCGTCGCGCAGGACCATCGACGAGTATCCGGACTTTCCGATCCCGGAGCTCAGCGTGGTCATCGAGGATTACCTGCGCGCGGGCCGGCTGACCAACCGCAACATTCGCTGCGTGGGCCTGAGCGTCAACTCCTCGAATCTGGGCGAGCACGACCGCGCCGATTACCTCGCCCGCGTCTCAGCCGAGCTTGGCCTGCCGGTGTGCGATCCGGTGCTGACCGGAGTCGAGGGAATCACGGACGCGCTGCTTGCCTAGGGCCTGCCGACGCCCCGTACCGGAGCGGCCGGGAAATGGCGGCCGTCTCGTGCTTTGCGGCCGCTGCTCCTAGCGCTGCATCGGGCGCGCCGCCGCATCCGGCCCCGCGGCCGCGTCCGGCAACGCCGCGGCATCGGCATCCGCCAAGAATATTCTCGCGATCGAGACCGCCGCGCGTAGCGGCGACGGCGCCGAGCGGTTGGTGAGGACGATGACGGTGCAGCGCGGCTCGAGGTAGCGCAGCATGATGGTGCGGAAGCCGACGCTCTCGCCGGAGTGCCACACCACGGCGCCCGCGTCGCCGCCCGCCGCGCCGCGACCTGCGCCTTCGCGCGACGTCTCTTGCAGGCCGCCATTTCGGCCACGCCCCGCGGCCGCGCTGATCCGCCAGCCGAGCCCATATCCGACGCCGGGAACGTCGGTGGCGGTCGCCGGCGTGAACGCGGCGCGGAGCGAGGCCGGCAGCAGCGCCCGGCCGTCGTCGAGCGCGCGGTCCCAGCGCGAGAGATCGTCGACGGACGAGTAGACGCCGCCGTCGCCGAGGGTGGCGCTGGTCAGGCTCTGGTCGGTGCGCACCCACGAGGCCGTGCCTCCCGCGGCCGTTCCGACCGCCCCCGCACCGCCCGCGAGGCTGTAGCCGAACGCGCGGTGAGGCACGACCGAGACTCCGGCCTCGTGCGCCACGGTGTTGCGCATGCCGAGCGGCTCGAAAAAGCGCTCCCGCAGGAAGGCGGCGTAGCGTTTGCGCGATGCGTGCTCGACGATGAGCGCGAGCAGCGCGTAGCCGGTGTTGCTGTACCGATACGCCGAGCCGGGCGGGAAATAACGGCGGTTCTCGCGCTCGACCAGCTCGAGCACGTCGGCGTCGCGGAGCTGCACGGTAAGCCCGTCGGGCACGACCTCCTCGAAGTCGGTCAACCCGGATGTATGGGTCAGGAGGTGATGCAGCGTGGCGCCGTCGGCCGCCGCCGGCAGGGACGGCAGCCACGCGCGCACCGAGTCGTCGAGCGTCAGCGTTCCGTCCTCGGCGAGCAGCAGCACCGCGGCGGCGGTGAATTGCTTGCTGAGCGAGGCGAGCCGGAAGGCCGTCGCCGGCGTCGCCGGCGTGCGCGACTCGAGGTCCGCGAGGCCATACGAGCGCCGCAAGGCGAAGCCCGCGTGCAGCACCGCGACGGCGGCCCCGGGCACGTCGCCGCAGTACGCGGTCATGAGCGCGTCGATCGCCGAGACCTGCGGCGGGCTCATGATCTTGTCCTCGTCGGGCGGGCTTTCACGGCCGATGATGATGAACGAAATTGATGCTGCGGCAAACGGGGCTTCCGTGAGACGCAGGCACCCGTCGCCGCCACGTAGGGCATCGACCGACGAGCCGGTTCAGCGGCAGAGCAGCGCGTCGCGTTCCTTCCGGTCGAGGTTGGCGAGCGCGCGCGCCCGCGCGTAGAACGCCGGAAGATCCCCGTTCGTGGCGGCGAGCTCGCGCTCGAATCCAGGCACGCACGAGAAGTAGGTCGCAATGGATGCGAGGTGCGCGTTGTTGAGCTCCGCCGCCATCCACGCCTCGAGCGGGGCGTGCCCGCCCCACCTCGCGCGCAGCCCTGAGAACTCGCCGCGCAGGGACTCGAACGCAGCACGCTTGCGCTCGCGCATCCGGGCGGGCGGGTCGCCCGAAACGTAGATCGCGCGCAATGCCTCGCGGGTTCTCGCGAGGAGATCGATGACCTGGAGGTAGCGGGCGCGCTCGAGGCGGTGAGTCTCGAGGTCCGCCTGCCGCCCTTGCGCCAGCAGCCAGCGCTTGACGCCCTCTTCCTCGACGGCGGTCGCGAGCGCCTCGTTGAAGGAGCTGTCGTTAGGGACGTAGAGCAGTTGATGCGTCAATTCGTGAAAGATGATCGAGGCCAGCTCGACGTCGTCCCATCCCATCATGCTGCTCAACACCGGATCGTTGAAATGGCCGAGCGTCGAATAGGCGGCGACGCCGCCGACGGTCACGTCGAACCCTTCGCGGCGCAGCCCCGCCGCGAAGCGGCGCGCATCGCGTTCCGCGAAATAGCCGCGATAAGCGACGCATCCGACGATGGGATAGCACCACTCCTTGGCGTCCACCGAGAATTCGGGCGCGGCCACCACGTTCCAGACCACGTAGCTGCGGCCGATGTCGGCGTAGCTCCGATAGCTGCCGTTGTCCGGCAGGCCGAGCTCGCGGCTGGCGAAATCGCGGATGGCCGCAACCGACTCGAGCTCCTTGCGCAGCACGCTCGGGGTGCTCGGGTCGCCGATGACCCGCGCGATCGGCTGTCGTTTCGACATGAGCGACAGATGGCCATGAATGCTCTGCACGAGGTAGCAGCCGCCGGTCGACGCCGCGGCCAGCGCGATCAGCGCCGCGCGGACCTTGACGCCTGTGCTGCTAAGATTCACGCATGCAAGTGTATCTGGTTGGCGGAGCCGTTCGGGACGCCCTGCTCGGGCTCCCCGTGAAGGAGCGCGACTGGGTCGTGGTCGGCGGCTCGCGCGCGGAGCTCGAGCGCTCGGGATATCGGGAGGTGGGACGCGACTTTCCGGTGTTCCTGCATCCCGAGACCCGCGAGGAGCACGCGCTTGCGCGTCTCGAGCGCAAGGTGGGCGCCGGCTATCGCGGCTTCACCGTGGAATTCGGACCCGAGGTCACGCTCGAGGAGGACCTCGGGCGCCGCGATCTCACCATCAATGCCATCGCGAAGGGACCGGATGGCGAGCTGCACGATCCGTTCGGCGGGCGGCGGGATCTCGACGCGCGGATTCTGCGTCACGTATCGCCTGCATTCGTCGAAGACCCGGTGCGGGTGCTGCGGGTCGCGCGCTTCGCGGCGCGCTTCGCGCCGCTCGGATTCACGGTGGCGGCCGAGACGCTGGCGCTCATGCGCACGATGGTCGATGCCGGCGAGGTGGATGCGCTCGTGCCGGAGCGCGTCTGGCAGGAGACCGAGAAGGCGCTCGGGGAGCCCCGCGCGAGCGAGTTCTTCGGGGTGCTGCGCGCATGCGGCGCGCTGCGCGTGGTCTATCCGGAGATCGATGCGCTGTTCGGCGTGCCGCAGCCGGCGGAGTGGCACCCGGAGATCGACACCGGCGTGCATACGCTCATGGTGCTCGATCAGGCGGTCGGGCTCTCCGCCGACCCACGCGTGCGCTTCGCCGCGCTGGTGCACGATCTCGGCAAGGGCACGACGCCTCGGGCGGAATGGCCGAGCCATCGCGGCCACGAGCAACGCAGCGTCGAGCTCATCGATGCGCTGGCCGCCCGGCTGCGCGTGCCGGGAGATTACCGCGAGCTCGCCGTCATCGTTGCGCGCTACCACGGCAACGTGCATCGCGCTTTCGAGCTCAAAACGGGCACGGTGCTCGAGATCCTGGAGCGCGCCGATGCCTTCCGCCGCGGCGAGCGCTTTGCGGCGGCGCTGCTCGCGTGCGAGGCGGACTCGCGCGGCCGCGCCGGCCTCGAGAGCGTGCCCTACCCGCAGAGAGCCTATCTCGAGTCGGCGCGCGACGCCGCGGCCGCCATCAAGCCCACGGAGTCGGACATCGCGGCCGGGAACGGTGCGCGGATCGCCGAGTCGCTGCGCCGACGCCGGCTGGAGGCGATTGCCGAGGTGCGTGGACGCTTTACCCCTTGACTTAAACGGTCATTCAACGACTCGCGTTGGGTGCGACCTTCAAATCCCACGCCGCAAATCCCCGATAAATAAAGACTTTTGTGGCTTTTTTGCGACGCCGAGTTTTTCGTTGCGTCCGTACGGAGGTTGGGACAAGATAGGGCGGGCGCGAACATATTGCGACGGTTGATCGCACGTTCAACGTAAAGGGATGCCTATGAAATCCAACCTCTCTGTCGCCGTCGCCGCCATCCTGGGCAGCGCGTCGGCCTACTCCTCCATCGCGGCGGCCGCGGACACGGCGGAGACTGCCGCAGCCCCGGAGGCGCTCGGCGAGATCATGGTCACGGCGCAGCGCCGCACGGAGAGCATGCAGGACGTGCCGATCTCCATGCAGGCATTCACCGGGCAGGCCCTGCAGCAGCTCAACGTGGAAACCTTCGACGACTACATCAAGTACCTCCCGAACGTCACCTCGGCGAACAACGGTCCGGGACAGAACGAGGTCTTCATGCGCGGGCTGTCGGCGGGCGCGCAGCCGAGCCAGGGCAGCGGCTCGACCGGTTTGTACCCGAACGTCGCGATCTACCTCGACAACCAATCCGGCCAGCTGCCGAATCGAAATCTCGACATTTATGCCGCGGACCTCGATCGCATCGAAGTGCTGGAAGGACCCCAGGGCACGTTGTTCGGCTCCGGCGCGGAGGCGGGGGCGATCCGCTACATCACCAATGCCCCGAAGCTCGACGTGACCGAGGGCAACATCAAGGCCGGCTACGGGGTGACGGCGCACGGCGATCCGAATACCGACATGACGGCGGTGCTGAATCTGCCCATCATCGCGAACACCCTGGCGATCCGCGCCGTGATCTACAGCGATCACCGCGGCGGCTACATCGACAACGTCCCGGCGACCTTCGCGCGCAAGGACACCGACATCGGCATCCACTACGCCAATTATCCCGCGGTGAACGGCCAGTGCCCGGACGGCCAGCCGAACGGCGGCTTCTGCGTGCCGCCGGGCAGCCCCACGGTCAACAACAACGCCCTTGCCGGCCGGGCCATCAATCCGGTGACGTACCAGGGCACGCGCGTCGAAGCCTTGTACAAGTTCAACGACGACTGGGATCTGCTCGTCACCCAGTCATACCAGGACATGGATTCGCGCGGCGTCTTCTACCAGCAGCCGAACGCCTCCGACGGCGCGGCGCTGCGGCCGCTCGAGGCGACCCTGTTCAACAACGCCTACGACAAGGATCGGTTCGAGAGCACGGCGTGGACATTGAACGGCAAGCTCGGCCCCTTGAAGGCCGTGTACACGGGCGGCTACCTGGTGCGCAACGTCGATCAGGTCGGCGACTACACCAACTACGCGCGCGGGTTCTACGCGGACTACTATCAATGCTACGGCCCCGGCTCGGGATTCCTGGTCAACGGCGGCGCCGGCGACCCGAACCTGAAGTCGACCTGTTTCTCGCCGAGCGCGTACTGGCGCTCGGACGAGCGCAATACGCACCAGCAGCATGAGTTCCGCCTCAGCACGCCGGATGATTGGCGCTGGCGCGCGATCGCGGGCGTGTTCTGGGAGGACAACAAGTTGTTCGATCAGACGGGCTGGTACTACAAGAACGTTCCCTCGTGCACCAGCACGGGCGCATCGGGGACGCCCGGCAACAGCGGCTGCTTCAGCAATATCGGCACGGCGCCGGGCGCCACCGTGGTGAATCCCGGCGAGCAGGGGCCGAATCTGTCCTTCTATCAGGACACGATGCGCGAGACCAAGCAGACGGCGGCATTCTTCTCCACCGACTTCGACATCATCCCCAAGGTTCTGACCATCACCGCCGGCACGCGGCATTTCCGCTTCGCGAACCAATCGGTCGGCAGCGTCAGCGGCAGCTTCTACTGCTTCGAGCAGGGCGCGATCGCGGGCGGCTGTCTGAACGACAACTACGACCTCAACGCGCAAAATCTGCACGACACCGAATCGGGCTTCAAGAGCCGCGGCAACATCACCTGGCACATCACGCAGGATGCCATGGTGTACTACACGTTCTCGCAGGGATTCCGCCCGGGCGGCTTCAATCAGAACGGCGGGACGGAGCATGCCTACGGCCCGGACGGGCAGTACCAGTACGCCGTGCCGCATTCATACACCTCCGACAAGCTGACCAACAACGAGATCGGCTGGAAGACCGAGTTCTTCGATCACCACCTGCAATGGAACGGCGCGGTGTACCGCGAGAACTGGGACAACGTGCAGGTCGCGTTCTTCGATCCCGGGCTCGTCGGCAACATCTTCTACAACACCAACGGCCAGAACTTCGTCATCAAGGGCATCGAGACCTCGTTCGTAGCGCGGGTCGTTCCCGGCTTGATGGTGCAGGGGGCGGCATCCTGGAACCACAGCCGGCAGACCAACTCGCCGCAGCTCATCGACAACGTTCCGGGCAGCGTCAACCAGGGCAAGCCGATCACCGTGGACTGCGACGCGACCGGCGGGAGCTGCGCGCCGATCACCAACCCGTTCGGCCCCATCGGCTCGCCGAGCGCCAACGCGCCGCCGATTCAATTCAGCCTGCGGGCACGCTATGACTGGAGCATCGGCGATTACATGCCGTTCGCGCAGATCGGCGCGGCGCATACCGGACATTCGTTCACGCAGGCGGGCTCGAATCCGACCATTGCCGAGGCGGGCGCGGTCACCACGGGGCGGTTGCGCTTCGAGAATCCGGCCTACACGACCTTCGACGCATCGTTCGGCGTCGCCAAGGATGCGTGGGTGGTCACGGTCTACGGCGAGAATCTTTCCAACTCGAACGCCAGCACGTTCACCAGCACGGATCAGTTCATCGTCGAGGAGACGCCGCTGCGGCCGCGCGTGATCGGCGCCTCGTTCGCGTACAAGTTCTGAGCCCCGGCGGGCAATCGCACCGTGGCGCGGCAACCTTCGCCCGCCACGGCGTCGAGATCGAGCGTGCCGCCCGCCGCGTGAACGCGCTCCTCGAGCTGGGTGAGGCCGAATCCCCGCCCGGCGCGCCATCCGGCCGAGCACGCATCGAAGCCGATGCCCTCGTCGACCACGGTGATCTCAACCCCGGCATGCGAGGCCTCCACCTCCACCTCCGCCGACAACCGCTGTGAGTGCTTGCGCGCGTTCATGAGCAGCTCGCGGATGCTGCGATAGATCAGGCGCATCCGCTCGCGCGGCGGCTGCGCAGTTCCGGTCACCCGCCAGTTGACGTGAAATCCGTGGCGGGTGTCGAAAAAATCCGCCAGCCACGCGAGCATGTCCTCGAGCGAGGCCTGATCGAGCCCGGGCGGCGAGAGATCCTGGATCATCACGCGCAGCCCCTGCTGCGCCTCACGCGAGGCCTCGACCGCCTCGTCGAGCATGGCCGCGAGCGGCGGGTCGATGGCGCGCGTGCGCATCGCGGCCAGGGTCATGCTCTGCCCCGCGAGCACCTGACCGATGCCATCGTGCAGATCCGCAGCCGTCTTGCGCCGCGCGGTGTCCTCCGCCACCCCGAGGGCGCGGGCGTAGTCGCGCAGTGCGGCGTGCTCGCGCTCGAGCTCATCGAGGAGCGCTCGCTGCCGCAGGTTGAGCAGGTTGATCAGAAGAGCGCCGCCGCACACGATCACCAGGAAGATGTCGATCGAGATGATCACGGCGCTCCAGCCGGCGGCGTTGGAGTAGCCGTGATAGATTCCGATGCCGTAGCCCGCGAAGAACACCACGCCGGTCGCCACGATCGCCACGACGAAGTTGGTCACGCGCCGGGAGAAGCGCAGCGCCAGCCATGACAGCGGCGCCGCGAACAGCATGGGCTGAACCAGCGGATCACCCCATTGCCCCGGCACGAACGCAAAGCACGCGAGCAGGCTCACCACCATCAGCGACACGGCCCATCCCTCCCACGGACGGGCCGGCCTCGGAGTGGGCTCGTGGAAGCCGAGCAACAAACCGAACACCATCGGACCGTAAGTGACGACGGTGAGCACGGAAGAAAGCAGCCAGAGGCCGACGCCGGCGGGCGCCAGCGCGATCTGTGCCGCCTCGGCGCTGCTGGCGGCGCCCACCAGCGAGCCCGGCAGCGATCCCAGGAACATCGCGAGAATCCACAGCGGGGAGATCACCAGCTGAAAAGGCTCCTCGACCCGGAACAGCTTGAGCGACCGCGCCATGGCGGCCGGCCCCAGGGCCGTGAGCACGTTCGCGCATGCGAAGGTCAGGCTCAGCGCCCAGGACGTCTCGCTCTGCGTGGTGAGCCAGAAGAGCACCGGGCGCGAGGCGAGATCCCACGCGACCGTGCCGAGCACCGCCACCGGCCACAGGCGTATCGGCAGGAGCATGAAGGCGGCGAAGGTCAGGGCGTGCGACGGCCAGATGGCGGCCGAGCCGGCGATGGACTTGGACAGGTAGCCGAGGGCGTAGAACAGGGGATAACCGGCGATCAGCCAGGTGAGGGCATCACGATTGATGCGCAGGGCGACCCGCGAGCGAGCTGAGCGATTGTAGGTGGGCATCCCTGTCCTCAAAGCGTGTGACGCAGATCCTGCAGCGAGAAGCCGCGCAGCGGCGCATCGAGGCCGCGCGACCAGGCCATCGCCTTGAAGCGCTCGCCCATCTCCCCCGGCATCATCAGCCGCCGTGCCTGGAGCCCGAGCCGCGCAAGCTCTGCAGGCCGGCCGGCCGCCATGGACCGCATCTCCTCGTCGATCCCGAGCGCCGCCAGCAGGTGAGCCTGCGTCGCGAAGCCGTCGATCGAGAAACCCGCGTCCCGGCCGCTCTCCGCCAGGGACGTATAATCCACCCAGGCCGTCATGTCCTGCAATCCCGGGCAGAGAAAGGCGTCCTCGTGGGCGCGCTGGCGGAAGTGGCACAGGAAGGTGCCCGCGCGCCGCTCCGGCAGATAGTACTCGCGCCGCGGCAGCCCGTAGTCGATCCACAGCACCGCGCCGACGCGCAGCGCACGCGTGACCTCGCGCGTGAAGGCGGGGAGCCGCCCGCAGTACTCGGATTCGTAGCCGTCGGCCCAGGCCCCGCCGGCCGCCGCGAGCAGGCGCCGGCACACCGCGGTCAATTCGGCGCTCGCCGGCCGGTCTCGTGCGACGAATTCTTCGGCAGCGAAGGCGACCCCCAGCTCCTCGACGTGCGTCGGATGCCAGCGAAAACGCGACACCGGCAACGCATCGAGCACCTCGTTCGCGATCACCACCCCGTCGAACGGCGCGGCGGGGGGCGCCTCCAGCCACTCGACCCGCTCGAGGAGATGCGGCAGGCGCTTTGCGATGAGGTCGCGCTGCCGCTCGCGCAGGTCCGCGCTCACCTCGAGGATGGCGTAGGTCGCCGGCAGCGAATGGAGGGTCTCGAGCCGCGCGAGCAGGTCTGCGGCAAGGCGGCCGCTGCCCGCGCCGACCTCGAGCACGGTCGCACCGCAGCGATCGCCGATCACCTCCCCGCACTGACGCGCAAGGCATGCGCCGTAGAGAGCCGAGATCTCGGGCGCGGTGGTGAAGTCGCCGCCCGCGCCGAGCTTGCGCGCGCCCGCGCTGTAGTAGCCGAGTCCCGGCGCGTACAGCGCGAGATCCATGAAGCGCTCGAACGAGATCCAGCCGCCCGCGCGCTCGATGCACGAGGCGATGTGCTCGCGGACACGGCCCGCGTGCCGCGCCTGACTCTCATCGAGCGCGAGTTCACCCTGCAAGGCCATTGGGGTATCGTGGTGGCGCATGAAACCGGGCGTGGACAACACTGCGTTACGAGATCGCGTGGTATTGATCACCGGCGCGGCGCGGCGCGTCGGAGCCGAGATCGCGCGCACCCTGCATGCCGCCGGAGCGAACATCCTCATTCACTATCGATCCTCGGCCGCCGCGGCCATCGCGCTGGCGGACCAGTTCAATCAAGCGCGCGCTCATTCCGCTGCCCTCCACCCGGCGCATCTTTCCAATGCGGAAGCCCCTGAAAAATTGGTGGCTGCGACACTCTTGGAGTTCGGCCGGCTGGACATTCTAATCAATAATGCATCGAGTTTTTATCCCACGCCGGTCGGCGAGATCACGGTGCCGCAGTGGGACGATCTCATCGGCAGCAACTTGAAGGCACCGCTGTTCCTCTCGCAGGCCGCCGCCCCCGCGCTGCGCGCGCAGCGCGGCCTCATTGTCAACATGATCGACATTCACGCGCTGCGCCCGCTCAAGGGCCATCCGGTCTACTGTGCCGCCAAGGCGGGACTCGCAATGCTCACTCGCTCGCTGGCGCGTGAGCTCGGCCCCGAGGTGCGCGTGAACGGCGTGGCGCCGGGACCCGTGCTCTGGCCCGAGGGCGACATGGACGAGGAGCTGAAGCGCGAGATCGTCGCCAAGACCGCGCTCAAACGGCACGGCACCCCCGAGGACGTGGCTCGCACGGTGCTGTTCCTGTGCAAGGACGCGCCCTACATCACCGGCCAGATCATCGCCGTCGACGGAGGCCGCAGCATCTAAGCGGTCTGCGCTGCCCGGATCCCCGGCGGGCTGTTGAAAAGCGCCGGGCCCGCTAGAGCGGCTCGCGCACGATCGTGCGCGCGCGCTCGATGTCCGAGGAGAGCGGCCGGTCGTCGCGATAGGTGGGAATCCGCTCCCGCACCCTGCGGTAGACTCGATCGGTGCCGGCCGCGCGGGCAAGCGAGCCGGGCTGCATCTCGTAGGCCTGTGCCGCCGCCAGCAACTCGATGGCGAGCACCGTCTCGGCGTTGCCGAGAATCTTTAGCAGCTTCACCGCGCCCGGCGTGGCGTGACTCAGGTGATCCTCCTGGAGGGCGGAGGTGATTCCCCCGTCGAGGCTCGACGGCGCGGCGAGCCGGCGGTTGTCGGCGACCAGCGAGACCGCGGTGTACTGGGCGATCATGAAACCGGACGCAGTGCCGCCCTCGACGGCAAGGAAGGGAGGTAAACCGCTGACCAGCGGATTGACCAGCCGATCCATGCGGCGCTCCGACATCGCCGCGAGCTCGGCGACCGCCACGGCGAGCGCGTTCGTGCCGAATCCCAATGCGGTGCCGACGGCGTTCGCGCCGGAGAGTGCCCGCGGAGCCGCGATGGTCCCGGTCACGACCGGATTGTCGGTGACGGATTCGAGCTCGGCGTCGACCACGCGGGCGACCTGCGCAAACAGGTCTCGGGCCGCCCCGTGCACCTGGGGCACCGCACGCAGGCTCAAGGGGTCCTGGGTGCGGCGGCCGGCGCTGGCGCGCAGGATTTCGCTGCCCTGAAGCGCCGTGCGCAACGCCGCGCCGACGCGGGCCACGCCGTCGGACACCCGCAGCGCGAGCGGCTCCGCATCGAACGCGGCGATCTGGCCTTGCAGGTTCTCGAAGCACATGGCCGAGATCGCGTCAGCCCAGTCGAGCAGCCGCTCGCAGCGGCGCAGCGCCACGGCGGCAAGCCCCGTCACGCAAGGCGTCCCGTTGACCAGGCTCAAACCTTCCTTCGCCTCGAGCGCGAGCGGCGCGAGCCCGATTGCCTGAAGCGCCTCGGCGCCGCCCAGCACGCGGCCCTGCCATCGCGCCCGGCCCGCGCCGATCAGCACCAGCGCGATGTGCGCCATGTGCGAGAGGTAGCCCACCGAGCCCATCGAGGGCACGTCCGGTACGCAGTCGTGCACGAGGAGCGCGATCATCCGGTCGACCACCGCCGGCCGCACGCCGGAGTAGCCGTGGCAGAAATTGTTGACG
>DATAUO010000272.1:0-7879 GCA_036268215.1 Steroidobacteraceae bacterium | reverse complement strand
CTCCGTGGAGTAGTACATCATCCGCTGATCGAACACCCCGTCGTGGTTGACGATGCAACGGAAGCGGTCGGACCAGTTGCCCTCGATCCAGTTCATCATGAACCCGCCGTACGAGGCGCCGAGCGCGCAGGCGTGGTCGCCGTCGAGCCAGGGATATTGCTTGATGGCGGCGGCGAGGCCGAGCTTCAGATCTTCCAGCGGCTTGCCGCCCCAGTCGCCGCTGATCGAGTCGGTGAACGCCTGCCCGTACCCGGTCGATCCGTGGAAGTCGATCATGACCACGCCGTACCCCGGAGCGGCGAAGGCCTGCGCGTTCCAGCGCCAGCTCCAGGAATTTCCGAAGCTTCCCTGAGGCCCGCCATGCACGAGGAAGGCGATGGGATATTTCTGATCGCGCCTGAAGCTCGGCGGCTTGACCACGTAGCCGAACACGTTGTCGTTGTTGGCGCCGGCGAAAGTGAACTGCTCGAAGTCGCCGAGCTTGCGCTGCGCGAGGAGCGCTTGATTGAGGTGCGTCAGTTGGCGGGCGTCGCCGCCGCCGAAGCCGACGCTGAAGAGATCCGCGGGCGCGGCCAGATTCGAGAATGCGTAGAAGACCTTGCCCGATGCGACGCTGAAGTTCTCGACTTCGCCGGATCCCGTGATCGCGGAAGCGCGGCCGGTCGCGGCGTCGATCGCCCAGAGAGGGCGCTGGCCCAGGTGATCGGCGGCGGCAAACAGGCTCTTGCCGTCCTTGCCCCACGCGAAGCTCGCGATCGACCGATCCCAGCCTTGCGTCAGCGGACGCTTGGCGCCGGATTTCACGTTGAGCAGCACCAGATGAAAGCGGTCCGCCTCGAAGCCGGGCCGGTCCATGGCCAGGTAGGCGAGCTGAGTTCCGTCGGGTGAATACGCGGGCTGCCCGTCCCATGCGGGATTGTCGGCGGTGAGGTTGCGCGGTGTGCCCCCGTCGATCGCGACCTCGTAGATGTCGAAGTTCGTCGACCAGGCCTCCTGCGCGTTGCCGGCGCGCACCGAGAAGGCGACCTCGGCGCCGTCGGGACTGATGGCGTAGTCGGCGCGGTCGCCGGACGGCTTGTTGGGCACGTCGCCGATGCCGGCGGTCAGGCGCACCGGATTGCCGCGTGCGGCATCATCGAGAGCCATCGAGAAGAGCTGCGAGCGGCGGCCGTCGCTCCAGGTGTCCCAGTGGCGCACGAACAGCTCCTGGTACAGCCTGCCGGTCGCCTGGGAATGCGCGGTCTCGTCCAGCCGCTGCTTGGTGCACGCGAGATCCGCGCAGTCGGGAAAGACCTCGACGCTCACGACGATTCGATCGGCCTTCGGGGACACCCTGAAGCTGCCGACCTCGAGGGGCAGATCGGTGATCTGTACGGGGGCAACGCTCGTGGTGTCGGCGCCGGCGTCGCGCGCGAGCCGTCCGGTCGTGCCCGGCGGCGTGGTGCGCCACACCTGGAAGTTGCCGCTCTTGTTCGAGAGAAAGTACAAATACTTGCCGTCCGCGCTCCACTCGGCGGACTTCGCATTGGCGCCGGGATCGGTGATCCGCGCCGCCGGCGCTCCGCGCTTGCGCGAGTCCACCACCCATACGGTGGTGCGCCCGGCGTTGGCGTCCATGTCGGTCACGCGCCGCGTGAACGCGACGCGCCGGCCGTCCGGGGCCGCGGCGATCTCGGAGATGCGCTCGAGGCGCACTAGGTCGTGGACCGTGAAGGGCTGCGTCGCCTCCGCGCGCGAGGCGGCCCAAGCGGTCGAGAGCAGGGCATGCGGGAGCGAAACGAGAACGGCGAGGGCGATCGTCGGGTGCGCGCGGGCCATGGAGGTCTCTTTATGGGCTGCGGGTCGTTGAGGTCGGACAATTGTAGCGGACCGGCAGCCGCGAGCGCGCTCCTGCGCTTTCGGAGACAATGCGGCGGTGAATCCGCCGCCCGTATTGAGCTTCGATCTGGACGATACCCTGTGGCCGGTGGCTCCCGTCATCGAAACGGCCGAGCGCGAGCTCTATGTCTGGCTGCAGGAGCGGCACCCGGCGGCGGTGAGCGGCCACGATCTCGAGACGCTGCGCGCCATGCGGGCGGCGGTGACGGCGCGGCACCCCGAGCACGCGCACGATCTCACTTTCCTGCGCCACCGCGCTCTCAAGGATCTGTTCGCGGCGGCCGGCCACCCGGAGCGGCACGCGGACGAGGCGCTCGACGTGTTTCTCTCCGCGCGCAATCGCGTCACCCTCTATGACGATGCGCGCCCGGCGCTCGAGCGCCTGTTCAAGCGCCACCGGCTGTTCGCGCTCAGCAACGGCAACGCCGATGTGCATCGCTGCGGCATCGGAGCATTGTTCGAGGGGCATGTGACCGCCCGCGCGGCGGGTGCCGCGAAGCCCGACCCGCGCATCTTCACGCACCTGCTCGAGGTCGCCGGGGTGAGCGCGGCCGACGTCGTGCACGTAGGCGACGATCCGCGCACCGACGTCGCCGGCGCGATGCAAGCCGGGATCGGCGCGGTATGGATCAATCGCGATGGGCGCACCTGGCCGCGGGATCTCGCGGCGCCGGCGCGCACCATCACGACGCTCGCGGAGATCGAGTAGCACGTATCGGAGCACGCGCCGCGACGCTCCGCGGCGTTGGCAGCCTACGACCGCGAGTGCTCATTTCACAATGCGCCGCGATTCCTGCGCATGGTTTCACGGCGCCGCGCGATTTCCGCGTATGCACCGCGGCCCATGCGCGTATATCCGACACTGGTTCGCGCTTTTGGCCTTCACTTGCCCCCCCGATGGTCGATAGGATGGTATCGACGCAGTAGCTGGATGCCATCATGAATGCACCATCCTCGGGATCGGTCGTCGCCGTCAGCTCGTTGCGGGAGTTCTTCCGTGACGCATTTCACGCGGCGAGCGAGCACCAACACGTCGAGATCGACGAGCAGGCCGAGCAATACGTCGTCAACCTGCTGACCATGTTCTCGCGCGCCGACGCTCTGTACGAGCGCACCCCCGACGGGCTCAGGATCAGGCCGCTCGCCCATATGCTCTCCGATGCGCTCGAGGCGCCCAGCGCCTCGGCGCGGCAGCGCGGGTTGCAGCGCCTCGGCGATGTGTCGTTGTTCGTCGCGGGATTCTTCGCGCGCAGCTTCGCGCGCAAGCTCATCGACATCGATTATCACATCGCGATGGGCGGAAACGCGTACAGCTCGCTCGCCGACACCCTGCAGCGCTCGATGTCGGGTCGGTGCATCGCCGCGATCTACGCGCAGCTCGCCAAGGAATTTCAGCATCTGGTCGATGCGCTCAACGAAGTGAGCGAGATGTCGTACCAGCATAGCGACGCGGACATCCTGCGTCTCTACGAGATCTGGATGAAGACCGGCAGCCGGCGCGCGCACGGCCTCCTCGCGAAGCTCGGCGTGCAGCCGATCTCTCCCGGCCCCGGTCCGCTGCGCGCGAGCTAGACGCGTGGTGCTCGACTCGCTGCAGTCGATGCTCGCCCGGCTGTACGATGTCGAGCTTCTCCACGACGTCGGCGATTACCTGATCACCGACCGCCGGCACCTCGGCGGCCGGGTGCCTTGCAACGATGCGCGGGCGCCGGAGGAGGAGCTGCTGCTCGCCGAGATGCCGGACGGCGCCGGCGTTGCGCTATATCTCGATCCGGAGCTGTTGCGCCGGCTCGAGGGCGCGGACCCGCTCGATACGCTCACCGACGAGAACCTGGCCGACTACTGCACGGCGCTCGAGGGGGTCAGCCATTTCGTGTACTCGACCTGGCGGCTGAATCGAGATCTGCCGGTGTCGCTGCTCGAGCTGGAGACCCAGGCCGAGGTGGACAAATACGCGGTGACGGTGTTCCTCATGGCGCGGCAGCAAGGCGGCGGTTATCCGCGGGAGGTGCATCCGCGGCTGTTCGACCGAGTGCGATTCGACGCGCGCCTCGAGCGCGAACAATACGACCGCTACCGCACGGCGCATCGAAGCGCCGCGCATTACTGCCGAAAGCTCGAGCATCGGTTCGTCAGCCGCGGGGCGCTGCGCGCGGAGCCGCTGCTGCGCGAGCTGCGGCGCTTCTACCGACTGGGCAACGCCGCCAAGGTTTGCCACGCCGCGTCGGCGTGATCGGGCCGGGGAAGGCGGCGGTCGCGCCTCGCGCCGTGGCGGCATCCGTTTGCGCCGCCGATACGGTGCGCCGGCCCGCTGCAGCCCGCGCGTGCCTCAGGTCTCGTCGTCGCCTTTTTTGTTGGTCGCGGCCTGCTTCTTGAGCTTGAGCCACTCGCCCAGCTTGCGCAGGTCCTTCTTGCGCGAAGCTGCCGCCGCCTTGGCCAGCTTGCCGCTGTCGTAGGGGTCATAGCCCTTCTTCGTTCCCTGAGGATTGGCGCGCACGCCTTCGACGGGCGTCGGCGCATCATCGGCGAGCGACAGAGCGTTGCTCTCGAGCTTCTGCAGCCGATCCGTGCTGACGTCGCGAGCGAAGGCGCCGGTGCTCACCGACCATTCCCAAACGGCGTTGCCGCGGTCGTCGAACTTGACTCGACCCGTGGTCTTGTCGCCCGCGCCGGCGTTGTCCGGTGCAAACGAAAAATCCTCTTCCGCCGGAGGATTGGTGGTCTTTGGCTTCTTTGGGCTCACGGTACCTTTTTAGCGGAGCACCGCGTTAAGTCAACCTCGACTGTCTGAAATTTCGTGCTCCGTCACGTCCGAAGAGGCGACTACGTCACGTTTTTCAGGTGGTGCCGCGCGCGCCAGAGCGCCATGGCCGTCTTGCCGTCATTCCAGTCGCCGTTGAGCACATGGTCGACGGCCTCCTCGAGCGGCAGCCAGCGGACCTGGAGCTCCTCATCGGAGTCGGGATTGGACGCGCCGACGGTGAGCTCGCGCGCGAGGTAGAGATGGATGACCTCGGTGAATATGCCGGGGGCGGGCAGGAAGGTCCCGAGAGACGTCCAGCTGCGAGCCGACACTCCGGTCTCCTCCTTGAGCTCGCGCACCGCGCAGGCATCGGGCGGCTCGCCGCGGTCGAGCTTGCCGGCGGGGACCTCCCAGAGGAAGTCCTCCACCCCGTGCCGGTACTGACGCACCACGCACACGCGGCCGGCTGCGTCGAGCGCGACGACGGCCGCGGCGCCCGGATGGCGCACGAAGTCCAGATCGTGCTCGCGTCCGTTCTCATACCTGAGCAGCTCGCTCGAGACCTCGACGATGCTGCCGGTGAAGTGGTGCCGGCTGGCGATGACGGTTGGCTTTTTCATCGCGCGAGTCTAAGGGAATGAGACGCACGCATGGCCATTTCTCCCGACAACGGAAGTGCGTGTGACCTGGCTCCGCGCACGACGGCCGCGAGGCGAGCCATTCTTCCGGCTCGCGCATTGCAAGGACCTCTGGATATACGTACAGTGCCGCCACGCCCATGATGAAAGCAAAGCCCAACGCGTTCGATTCGCTCAACCCATCCCAGCGGCGGGCCGCCACGTTCGGCGCCGTCGAGGATGGCAAGGGCGTGTCGGCGGGTCCGCTGTTGATCGTGGCCGGCGCGGGCACCGGCAAGACCGCGACCCTCGCTCACCGTACGGCGCACCTGGTGCTGAACGGCGTCGATCCGGCCCGCATCCTGATGCTGACGTTCACGCGCCGCGCGGCCCAGGAGATGATCCGCCGTGCGCAGACCATCGTCGGCGAGGCCATGGCCGAGCGCGGCAAGGCAGGAGACCGGAGCGTGGCCTCGCGTCTCATGTGGTCCGGCACGTTCCACTCGGTGGGCAATCGCATCCTGCGCTTGTATGCCAAGCACCTCGGCCTCGATCCTAATTTCTCGGTGCTCGACCGCTCCGATGCGGCCGACCTCATGGACGTCGTGCGGCACGAGCTCGGCTACTCCTCCAAGGAGAAGCGCTTCCCGCGCAAGGATGCATGCCTCGCCATCTATTCCTATCGGGTGAATACGCGTCTGCCGCTCAAGCAGACGCTGGAGGAGCAGTTTCCCTGGGTGCGCGAATGGGAGGCCGATCTTGCCCGCATCTACCGCGAATACGTGAGCCGCAAGCAGAAGAATCGCGCCCTGGATTTCGACGACCTGCTGCTCTACTGGCACGCGATGATGCAGAATCCCGCGCTCGCGCAGAATCTCGCCAAGAATTTCGATCACGTGCTGGTCGACGAGTACCAGGACACGAGCAGCCTGCAGGGCGAGATCGTGCACGCGATCAAGCCGGACGGACGCGGAGTGACGGTTGTGGGCGACGACGCCCAGGCCATCTATTCGTTTCGCGCCGCCGCGGTCGAGAACATCCTCGGCTTCGCGGACCGCTACAAGCCCAAGGCCGACATGGTGGTGCTGGCGCAGAATTACCGCTCCACCCAGCCAATCCTGGACTGCGCCAACGCGCTCATGGCGGATGGCGCGCGGCAGCACCGCAAGACGCTGCTCGGCACGCGGCAATCGACGCAGAAACCTTTCTATGTCGCGCTCGACGATGCGCAGGCGCAGGCGGAGTACATCGCCGGCAGGATGTTGAAGCAGCGCGAGATCGGCGGGGCGCTCAAGCGCCATGCGGTCCTCTTCCGCAGCTCGCATCACAGCGACGTGCTGGAGGTCGAGCTGGCCCGCCGCGACATTCCGTATGTCAAGTACGGCGGCCTCAGATTCCTGGAGGCCGCACACGTCAAGGACGTGATGAGCGTGCTGCGCTGGGCGGACAATCCGTGCAACTCGGTGGCGGCTTTCCGCGTGCTGAAGCTCGTGCCGGGCATCGGTCCGAGCCACGCCAAGCAGGTGCTCGATCACTTCGAGGCGGCAGGGTGCAGCTTCAAGAGCCTCGCCGCCTTCGCCGCGCCGCAGGCGACGAGGATGGACTGGAAGCGGTTCTGCGCCATGTATGAGCGGCTCGGCGATCCCGCGACGCCGTGGCCCGGTCAGGTCGGCCTGGTGCGCGAGTGGTACAAGCCGCAACTCGAGAGGATCTACGAGTCGGCCTGGACCCGTCTCGGGGATCTCGAGCAGCTCGACACGCTATCCTTGCAGCACGCGAGCCGCGAGCGCTTCCTGACCGAATTGACGCTCGATCCGCCCGCAGTCTCGGGCGATCGCTCGGGCGCCGCCTCCAAGGACGAGGATTACGTCGTGCTCTCGACCATCCATTCCGCCAAGGGCCAGGAATGGGATTTCGTCTATGTGCTGAACGTCGCGGACGGCAACTTTCCGTCCGAATTCGCCGCGGGCAAGCCGGACCTGATCGAAGAGGAGCGGCGGCTGCTGTACGTTGCCATCACGAGAGCGCGCAACGAGCTGCATCTTTGCGCACCGCTGCGGTATGCGATCACGCAGCAGCCCAAGGAGGGCGATGCTCACGTGTACGGCGCCAAGAGCCGCTTCATGACCGACAAGGTGCTCGAGCGCCTCGAGCAGGTCACGTTGCGGAACTTGCGCGCCGTCGAAAGCTTGCAGGGGAGCGATGCGGCCGCGGTCGACGTGGCTGCGCAATTGAAGGAAATGTGGTGAGACTAGGCACGAAGGAACCCCGCGGGTCCCTTCGCGCTACGTTGTTATTCTGACCGCGGCCCGCCGAAGCGGGCGGTTTCTACCAGCGCCGAGCCCCGCCGCTTCCGCCGCCGCCCGGCGGCTTGGAGCGAGGCGCCCTCTCCTGGGCTTCATTCACGCGCAGCGGACGTCCCCCCATCTGGAAGCCATTCGTCTGTTGAATCGCGTTCTGGGCCTCGGACGCCCCCATGTCTACGAAGGCGAATCCTCTTGGGCGGCCGGTCTCGCGGTCGTTGATGAGCTTGACCGATTCGACTTTACCGTGACGCTCGAACAGCGCCCGCACTTCGTCTTCCGTAGCACTGAATGGCAGGTTGCCAACGTAAATCGTCGTCATTCAAAGTCTCACTGAC
>DATAUO010000271.1:0-15189 GCA_036268215.1 Steroidobacteraceae bacterium | reverse complement strand
ACCCGTCCAACTCGGACTAGGCCTTGCCCTTGTGCGAGTTGATGTAGTCGATGGCCTGCTGAACCGTCGTGATCTTCTCGGCGTCCTCGTCGGGAATCTCGGTCTCGAATTCCTCCTCGAGCGCCATGACCAGTTCAACCGTATCCAGCGAGTCTGCGCCGAGATCGTCGACGAACGAGGCATCGTTGGTGACTTCCTCTTCCTTGACCCCCAACTGCTCGGCCACGATCTTCTTAACTTGCTGCTCGACAGTACTCATCGTTATGGTGTCCTCTCGGAATTGCTATTTTTCCACTGACCTTAAGAAAAGCCCGCGACCAGCCTTAAGGAATCAAGGCGGCGTATTTTATGTGAACCGCGCGGCCAGGGCTACTTTTGGCCCTCGATCCGGCGTCCAATTGCACGGATTCGTTGACAAATCGACCAAATATCGGGCGGACTGCACCCCGCGCCGCCGTCGCGGGCCAATGCGCACGGCGAGGCAGCCGCGCCCTCCCCCTAGGGCATGTACATGCCGCCGTTGACGTGCAGGGTCTCGCCGGTGATATATCCGGCATCCGGGGAGCACAGGAATGCGACCGCGCCGGCGATGTCGGCCGGCTGCCCCAGCCGACCGAGCGGGATCTGCGCGTTCAGGGCGGCGCGCTGGTTTTCCGCGAGTGCGCGCGTCATGTCGGTGTCGATGAACCCCGGAGCGATCGAATTCGCCGTGATGCCGCGCGAGCCGATCTCGCGAGCCAGCGATTTGGTGAAGCCGATGATGCCCGCCTTGGCGGCGGCATAGTTCGCCTGCCCGGGATTTCCCGTCACTCCCACCACCGAGGTGATGCTCACGATCCGTCCCTTGCGCGCCTTCATCATCCCGCGCAAGACCGCCTTCGACAGGCGGAACACCGAGGCCAGATTGGTGTCGAGCACCTGGGTCCAATCCTCCGCCTTCATCCGCAACAGCAGCATGTCGCGCGTGATGCCGGCATTGTTGATCAGAATGCCGATGGCGCCCTCCTTCGACTCGATGTCGTCGATCAGCGCGTCGATCGATTCCTGCTTGACCACGTCGAGCACCGCACCGCGGCCGCCCTGCGGCGCAAGGCGCTCGCCAATGCGCGCCGCGCCCTCGGGCGTGGTCGCGGTTCCGATGACTCGCGCGCCCTCATCCGCCAGGCGCGCCGCGATCGCGGCTCCGATGCCGCGCGAGGCGCCGGTGACCAAGGCAATCTCTCCGTTAAGCATGGTGCTCCCTTTTGGAACGGCTAACCCTTGACCAGCGCCAAGGCCTCATCGAGCGATGCGGCGTCCTCGAGCGCGAGCATCCTGAGCTCGCGATTCTTGTCGATGCGGCGGTTCAGGCTGGTGAGGATCTTGCCCGGCCCGCACTCGATGATGCGGGTCGCGCCGGCGGCGATCATGGTGCGCACCGTCGCGCCCCAGTAGACCGGCGTGTGCAGCTGCCTGACCAGACCCGCCCGGATGCCTGCGGCATCGGCGTGCATCTTGACGTCGACGCCGTACACCGCGACGGTGGGACTCCGGGAGAACACCGTATCCTCCAGCCGCGCGCGCAGCTGCTCGGCCGCGGGACGCATGAGCGAGCTGTGGGCGGGCACGCTCACGGGCAGGGGCAACGCCCGCCGCGCGCCCTTCGCCGTCGCCGCGGCGACCGCCCGCTCGACCGCGGCCGCCGTGCCGGCGATGACGACCTGACCCGGCGCATTGAAATTCACGGCCTCGACCACTTCGCCCTGGCCGGCGTCGCGGCATGCGTCCTCGATGTCCGCGTCCTCGAGACCCAGGATCGCCGCCATGGCGCCCTGGCCCTGCGGCACCGCGGCCTGCATCAGCTCGCCGCGGTGGCGCACCAGGGCGACGGCCGCGCGAAACTCCAGAAAACCCGCCGCGACCAGCGCCGTGAATTCGCCGAGGCTGTGACCCGCCATCATCGCCGGCCTGGGTCCGCCGCGCTCGCGCCACAGCCGGAAGGTCGCATAGCCCGCCGTGAGCATGGCGGGCTGCGTGCACTCCGTCGCGTTCAGGAGCTCCGCGGGCCCCGCCTGGCACCTTTCCCACAGGTCGTAGCCCAACACCTCGGACGCTTCGCGGAACGTGGCTTCGATCACCGGAGACACGGCGGCGAGAGCGGCCATCATGCCGACGGACTGCGACCCCTGACCCGGGAATACGAATGCGAGCGACATGCTTGATCAGCCCCTAGTCCGCGGAACGATGGCGGATTATAGCGGTCATCGCCATGAGTACGCCGCCCGTGAATGCCCCGCACAGCGCTCCGTAGAGGTGCGCGTCGACCACGATCCCGGCGGTCGAGACGCCGCGCCGCTCGGCCCACTGCTCCCAGAGCAGCTTGATGCACAGACCGACGCTCAATATCCAGCGATCCCAGCTATGGTTCAGCAGATGCTTTACCGTTCCGGCCGCCATCACCGAATGCAGCACTCCGGATGCACCCACGTACCAGGCGACGCCCGGGCTCAGCCACCACAAGCCCGAGCTGATCGCGAGCGCTCCGGAGAGCACGATCGCGCACCACTCGACCGCGTCGTAGTCGTCGGCGAACAGAGACCACATGAGCACGAGACCGAGCTCGTTCAGGATCAGGTGATGCAGGTCGAGATGGACGATGTGGGCGGTAAGCAACCGCCACCAGCCGCCGGCCGCGATGGCACTGCGATCATACCGCAACACTGCATCGATATTGTCGCCTAGACCCAACACCGCATCGAGAGCCAGCAGGATCAGCAGCAACCAAATCCATCGGCCGCGATCCCACTGAAGCGCGCCCGCGATGTCCGCGAGGCGCCGCGCCGTATCACGAGGCATTGGTGCGGCCTATTTTGGTATGATCCGGCCAACCATCGAGGGCTTTATGCGAAGGAATCAACGCGGTTTCACCATCATCGAGATCATGGTCGTGGTCGTCATTCTCGCAGTGCTCGGCGCACTCGTGGTGCCGAATATTATCGATAAAGTCGACCAGGCCCGCGTGACTCGTGCCAAGGCCGACATGCGTGCCATCGAGACCGCCCTCGACCTGTACCGGCTCGACAACTTCAAGTATCCGACCACGGAGCAGGGGCTGCAGGCGCTCGTGACCCAGCCGAACGATCCCACGCTCACCAACTATCGCACCGGAGGGTACCTGCCATCGGCTCCGAAGGACCCGTGGAACCGTCCCTACCAATACACGAGCCCGTCGAGCGACGGCAAGGACTACGAGATCGTGACGCTCGGCCGCGACGGCCAGCCGGGCGGCAACGGCTACGACGCGGACATCAGCAGCGCGAACCTCGACAATAAATAGGGCTGGCCGGCTGCGTCCAACGCGCCCGCCGAATCCTGTGCAGACCTTCCCCAGCATGCGCAGCAAGGGCTTCACCCTGGTCGAGATCCTGGTGGTGGTCCTGATCATGGCCTTCGTCATCTCGATTGCAGTGCTCTCGGTCGGCACGGCTGGGCGCGATTCGCAGCTCGACGAGGAGGGCCGGCGCCTGGAAGGCCTGCTCGGGCTGCTGCACGACCGGGCCGCGCTCGAGGGGCGCGATTTCGGCCTGCGCATCGAGCCCGCGGCGTACGAGTTCCTCGCCTACGACTCGGTCCAGGACCGCTGGATGCCGCTCTCGAGGGACGGTCAATTCCGGCGCCGCACCCTGCCGAAGGGCGTGAGCTTCCAGCTCGAGCTCGACTCGCAGCAGGTCGTGATCAAGCCCATCGATACCAACCTGTCGAGCGGCGCCGATCAGTCCAAGCCGCAGATCGCGGTCGCCGCCAGCGGCGAAGGCACGCCGTTCCGGCTCATCCTGGTGCGCGAGGGCACCAACGCCAAGGCCTCGGTGGCCGGGGACTCGCTCGGCAGGCTGACCCTGCTCACCTCGGATCAGAAGGGGACGCATTCGTGAGCGCGCGCCGCCGGCCGGCGACCGGGCCGCGCCCGCCCTCGGCCGCCGGCCGCCGCGCCGCCGCGCGCGCGCGCGGCTTCACGCTGGTCGAGGTGCTGGTTGCGCTGATGATCGTCGCGATCGGCCTCGCCGCCCTCCTCGTCGCCGTGAGCGGCACCGCCCGCACCAGCGGTTTCCTGCGCGACAAGATCATCGCGCAGTGGATCGCTCTCAACCGCCTCTCCGAGGTGCGCCTGAACACCAACAAATTCGCTCAGAACACCGATACCGGCGAGGTGTACAGCGCGAACCGCACCTGGCATTACGACACGCGCTACTTCGACACCAGCGTTCCCTCCATGAAGCGCATCGTGGTCCGGGTGTATGCCGGAGATGCCAAGACCAAGGGCAGCCCGCTGGCCGAATCCACCGGATTCATGTCCACCACGCTCAACCTCCCGGGCGCCGGCTTGTCCAACGTTCCGTGGAACGTCGGCATGACCGTCGAGTCGCTCGGCGGCACGAGCTCGGGAGGCGCGACGGGGACGGGGGCGGCGCCCAACCCGGCCAATTCGGCGCTGCCCGGCGCCGCAACCCCAGGTACTTCGACGCTTCCCGGCACGACGCCCGGAGCGACGATTCCGACGACCCCGCCGAGCCAATGAAGCGATCGCGGCAACCGATTCGGCGGGCGCGCGGGTTCACCCTGATCGAGATCCTCGTCGCGCTGCTGATCCTCGCCATCATGGCCGCGCTCGGCTACGGCACCTATCGCGCTGCGCGCATCTCGGGCGGGCGCACCGAGGAGTCCTTGAAGCGCTCCCGCGAGATCGAGCTCGGCATGCGCGTGATGGAGCAGGACTTCGCCGAATCGGCGCCTCGGCCGGTGCGGGACATCCTGGGATCGGCCGCTCTGCTTCCCGCCATCCGGGGCACGGGAGGCGTCGGCACGCTGACGCCGCTGCCGAGCTCCGTATCCGGCGGCTCGAGCCTGGGAATCGCATCGACCTCGAGCGCGGCCGGCTCCGGCATGAGCTTCAACTCCGGATCCGCCCTCGGCTCCATCACCACCACCGGGGCGGCGTCGATCGTCGACCTCACGCGGGCCGGCTGGTCCAACACGGCCGGACAGCAACGCGGAACCTTGCAGCGCGTGTCCTATAGCCTGGTCGACGATGTGCTGAAGCGCAGCTACCAGCTGCACCTGGACGCGGTCCAGGGAACGACGCCGGTCGTGCAGGATCTATTCACGCGGGTCAAGGCCGTTCAATTGCGCTATCTCGACGCCAGTCAGGTCTGGCAGAGCCAGTGGCCGCCTCCCGGCCTGCAGCCGCCCGACGCCTACTGGACGCGGCCGGTGGCGGTCGAGATCATCATCGAATTCAAGGACTGGGGGCGGATTCGCCGTCTGGTCGAGGTGGCGGGTTGAAGCGGACCGCACCCGACCGGCAGCGCGGCGTCGCGCTGATCATCGCCCTCGTGCTCGTGGCGCTCGCGGCGATCCTCGCCACCAAGCTCACCTTCGACGGCTTTCTCGAGCGTCAACGGGCGACCGGCGTGCTCGCCGCCGAGCAGGCCATGCATTTCGGCATCGGCGCCGAGGCGCTCGCGGCCGACGCCTTGACCCAGGATGCCCAGGCCAATCCGCAGGTGACTTCGCTCGCCGGGATCTGGGCCCAGCCCACGCCGCCCTTCCCGATCACGCCCGATAACGACCCGGAAGGAGAGCCGATCGGCACGGTCCAGGCGCGGCTCGAGGACATGTCGGGGCGCTTCAACCTGAACAACCTCGCGCGCGTGACTGCGGACGGCAAGCAGGATCCGCAGCCATACGACCAGTTCGTGCGGCTGCTCCAGTCGCTCAATCTCGAGACCAAGTGGGCCGGCATCGCGCGCGATTGGATCGATGTCGACGATCTTCCGGGCAGCCCCGACGGCGCGGAGGACCAGGTCTATACCTCGCAGACTCCGCCGTATCGCACCGGCAACTGGCCCATGCTCTCGCCCACCGAGCTCATGAACCTGCCGGGCTTCGATGCCGACCGATATCGCAAGATTGCGCCGTATGTCACAGCGCTGCCCACGGCGAAGTCGACAATCAACATCTGCACGGCCTCGGCACCCGTGCTCGAGAGCCTGGCGGACAATCTGCGCGGCGAGTACAACCCGGAAATGCTGGCCAACTCGCGCAAGGGCGGATGCTTTCCGGACCCGGACAGCTTCCGCAATGTCGTCGGTGCCAAGAACATCGCCGCCATCAGCGCCCTGTACGGGACCTCGAGCAGCTATTTCAGGCTGACCACCCGGGTTACGCTTGGCACTACGGAGATCACCTTGTACAGTCTTTTGCTCAGAAACGGAGGCAAGGTAACCCCGCTGCTGCGCTCGACCGGAACACCTTAAATAATGGCTCAAACCTTACTTCTGCGGTTGCCCGCCCCCGGCCAGGACGAGACCGAATGGCTCGCGATGGACGATGCCGGTAATTCCGAGCCGACTCGACAGCGCGGATCACTGACCCTGGCGGCCGCGGTGTCGCGCAACGGCAAGGTGATCGCGCTCGCGCCGGCCACGCAGATGCTGCTGGCGGAGCCCGAGCTGCCGCCCGGAGGCGGCGTCAAGCTCGCGAAGGCAGTGCCTTTCGCGCTCGAAGAGCATTTGACCGAGGATGTGGATCAGCTGACCTTCGCCATCGGACGGCGGCGGCTGAACGGCACCACACCGGTCGCCGTCGTGTCCCGCGCGCTCGTCGAGCGCTGGCTGTCGCAGCTCCGGGAAGCGGGGCTAGAGCCGCTCGCCATCTACCCCGACATCTCGCTCATGCCCGAGAATCCCAGCCAGACGGTCATCTGGCTCGAGGACGATCGAGTCGCCGTGCGGCGGCCGGGCTCGCTGCCCCTCGCGGTCGAGCTCTCTCCGGTCGGCGAAGCGCTGGTCGTGGCGGGCGTCATCGCCGATCCCCTCGACACCTCCGACACCCCGAAGGTGCCCGAGAACGCGGTGCTCTACACGTCGCGCGACGACTGGGC
This sequence comes from Steroidobacteraceae bacterium, assembly GCA_036268215.1. GTDB lineage: Bacteria > Pseudomonadota > Gammaproteobacteria > Steroidobacterales > Steroidobacteraceae > Bog-1198. The sequence continues at coordinate 8,270 of DATAUO010000271.1, read as the reverse complement.
GCGGCATCAGCGCGACTTCGAGAATCTCGCCGAAAAATTCGAGGCCTTGAAGGTGCAGCTGCTCGCGGACGGGCCGCTGCCGTGGCTGGCGCGGCAGGTCGAGGGCACCGAGGCGGTGAATCTGCTGCAGGGCGAGTTCACGCCGACCACCAACTTCGCGACCCGCTGGCATCGATGGCGGACACCGGCATTCCTCGCCGCGGGTCTGCTGGTCGCGCACGTCGGTGCGCAGGCACTGCAAATCCGCCAATCCAAGCACCAGGAAGCGGCGCTCGACGGGCAGATCGCCAGCGTCTTCACCTCCGCCATGCCTTCCGAGGTCATCCAGAACCCGCGCCGCCAGATGCAGGCGCGCCTCGACAGGCTTCATCGGTCGGGCGCCGGACCCGAGCACTTCCTGCGCGCGCTGAAGGCGCTCGGCGATGCGATGGGACAGGTCCCGAAGACCGAGGTCAATTCCTTGAGCTACCGGGACCGCGCGCTCGATCTCAAGATGACCGTGGCGAGCATGGGCGCGCTCTCCCAGCTCACGCAGATCATCGGCAAGGAAGGCGTCAACGCGCAGATCCAGTCGTCGACGCCCGTCGCGAACGGCATCGACGCGCACATCGAGCTCAGGGATGCCTCGGCGGCGAAGGCGCAGCGATGAGCAGGCTGCAGGCGTGGTATGCCGGATTGCAGCTGCGCGAGCAGCGCATGGTGCTCGTCGGCTCGATTTCCGTCGCGGTTCTCGTGCTGGTTTTCGGAATCTTGCTGCCCTTGCAGACGGCCGTGTCCAACGCAACGCAGCGGATCGACACCAAGCGCGAGGATCTCGAGTGGATGCAGATCAACGCAGCGGAGGTGAGCGCCGCGGGCAACTCGCTGCCGGCCGACACCGGCGAGGCGCCGCTGGTGCTCGTCGACCGGGTCGGGCGCGAGGCCGGCCTCGGGTCGGCGCTGCGCGGCACGCAGCCCGAGGGCAACGGCATCCGGGTTCAGCTCGAGGGCGCCTCTTTCGATACCTTGGTCGGCTGGCTGGCCGCGCTGGACGAGCGCTACGGCGTCGCGATCGACGCAATGACGATCGATCGCGCGGCGAAGCCCGGAGAGGTGAATGCCAGCATCTCGTTCGCCCAGCCGCGGCGCTAACGCTTCATCCAATCGCGCTGCCCTGGGCTCATCGACCCGCGGCGCCCCAGGGCCGGCGGGGCACGGTATCCGCGGCGCCTCCCGCAATCAGCCGCAGCCCCCAGGGTCCGGGAGCTCCCGCCGCTTCTACTGGGCGCTCGCGGTCGTCGCCGCGGCGATCGTCGCCGCGATGACCGTCGCCGCGCTGCCGGCCTCCCTTCTGGCCCGCTTCCTGCCGCCCGGGGTCGCGGCCGGCGATTTCTCCGGCACGCTCTGGCACGGCTCCGCCGGCAAGCTGCGCGTCGACGGAAGGGATTGGGGCGCGCTCGAGTGGCGCCTGCACCCCGGTGCGCTGCTCGCCCTGCAGCTCGCCGCCGACGTGCATTGGGTCAAGGTGAGCTTCGTGCTGGATGCGGCGATCACGGCCGATCGCAAGGGTTTCGCGGCCCGCGGCGTGCACGGCGGCGGATCGCTCGGGGATCTCGGCGATCTCGGCGTCGCGCCCGGCTGGCGCGGCGCCGTCGAGGTCGCGTTCCCCGAGGTCACATCGGATTACACCCGGCTCTCATCCCTCGTGGGCGACCTGAAAGTGATGGGTGTCGGCTCGCCGCAAGTCGCCGGCGGCGCCGACCTCGGCGGCTACGACCTCGGCTTTGCACCGGGCGCCATCGATGCCCAGGGCAACGTCAGCGCGAGCCTCGCGGATACCGGCGGTCCGATCGAGGTTCGAGCCCAGGTGCGCTATTCGCCGGCCGATCGCCGCGGGCTCCTGTCGGGCACCCTGCGCGAGCGCGCCGGCATTCCGGCCGCGCTGCGCGATCAGCTGAACAGCCTGGCGCAGCTCAAGCCCCGGGACGCCGAAGGCCGTATTCCCGCGGAGCTCGAGTTCCGCCTGTGACGAAGGGGCTGGTTATACATACAGCCCCGGCCCGGCATCCACGAACCCGGGCAGCCGCGGCCATGGAGCGGTGATTCACGGGGTCCACTCGCGCCAGGCGCGCATCAGCGGAAAGTACAGGCCCACGCGGATGGGCTGGGGACCGAGCTCGCGGGCAAGGCTCGCATAGCGCGCGAGCTGAGGCCGGTAACGCTCGACCTCGCGGTCCAGGAACTCCTCGACCCCGCTGCCGGAATGCTGGCTGGTCTTGTAGTCGATGATCCAGCGCGTGCCCTGCTCGTCGATGAAGGTTCGGTCGAAGACCACGCGGGCGACCTCGCCGCCCGCGGAATAGCCGGACAAGGCGTGCTCGCGTGCCTCGTCGCGGAAGCTGCGCAGGATCCACCGGCCCCGCGTGTCCTCGTGAACCGCCGCCAGTGCCGCGACGACGCGAGCGGCCGCCGCCGACACGTGCTCCTCCGGCACGCCGTGCGAGGCCAGCCAACGGCGAAAATGCGGCTCGCGCGCGCGGATGGCCGCCGCGTCGGCGCTCGCCGAGTCCCAGCGCTGCAGCTCTGCATGGACCAGGATGCCCACCCGCCGCGCCGTCTCGGTGGCCCAGTCGAACACCGGCATCTCCTCCCGCACGATGGGAGCGGGCAGGTGCTCGGCCGGCGTGGTCTCGAGCCGAGGCACGCTCCATCCGGCGGGCACGCGCATCATGGGGCCGCCGCGCGGGGCCGCCGCCCGTGGGGGCTGGTCCGCTCCCGGGCCGAGCAGCGGCCAGTCGGCGCCGACCGCCGGCCACAGCACGGAGAGCAGGCTGCCCGCATGGGGCGACCATCGGCGCGGCGGCCCGTCCTCGTCGATCTCGGCGTCGGGATCCTCGATCCGTCCGACCACCGCGCTCAGCGCGAGCAGCGACTTGGCGCGCGTACAAGCCACATACAAAAGGCGCTCCGCCTCGAGCCGCGCCGCGTCGCGGATCTGGTAGCGCAGGAACTCGAACAGACGGTCCTTGTCGGCGCCGATCGCCGGGCGCGCCGCCATGGCGAGGCCGTCCCGGCCGGTGCGCTCGAATTGATGCGTCTCGAGCAGGCGGTCCCGCGCGCCGCGCACCGTTCGATCGAGCGATGGGAGGATCACCATGTCGAATTCCAGGCCCTTGGCCTTGTGAATGGTCATGATCTCCACCGCACCCTCGGCGCCGTGGTTTCCGAAAAGATCGGCGAACGCGTCGGACAGATCGGCGGGATCGGGCAGGCCGCCGCGCTCGAGCTCCGCGAGGCGCGCAAAGGCGGCGCGTGCGAGCGCCAGCTCTTCCACCGAGCCGACCACGCTCGGACCGCCGAGGCCGAGCCAGGTCCGCTCGACCCAGCGCGCGACCGAGGTCTCGTTGCGCAGCGCGAACGCCGCCTCCAGGGTCGCGCGGACACGGCGGCAGCGGGCGCGCCCGTCCTCGCTCAGCGCGGATAGGACCGGCTCGCTCCCGAGCGCATCCCAGATGACGGGCGCGCCGCGAGCCACGCGCAGAAGATCCTCCAGCATCAGCCCCGCCCAAGGCGCGCGCAGCAGCGCGAGCCACGCGGTGCGATCCCCGAGGTGAACGAGCGCGGATAACAGCGTGATCACGTCGCGCACGACCGCCCGATCCCGGAGCGGCTCGATCTCCACCGCCCGAAACGCGACGCCGCGGGCGCGCAGCGCGGCGGCGATCTCGCGCGCATGAGTCTTTGCGCGCACCAGCACCGCGATGCGCCAGGCAGGGTGGCGCGCGGCCCGGTCGGCGATCATGTCGGCGAGACCGGCCGACTCGTCGGCGCGGCTGCCGTAGGCATGCAGCCGAACGCCTCGGCCGGACGTCTCCGTCGGGCGATCTCCGAGCGCCGCGACGCTCGGTCGAAACGCGATGGCGCCGCGGTGGCGGTCGTCCGCGCGGGGCAGTATCCGCCCGAAACATGCATTGACCCAATCGACGACCGGCTTGGCGGACCGAAAGTTGTCGGTGAGACGCAGCACCTCGAGGTGGATATCGCCGATGCCATCCTCGGCCAGCTCCAGAAAGGCACGGACCTCGGCCTGCCTGAAGCTGTAGATCGACTGCATCGGATCGCCTACGCAGAACAAGCTCCGGCCATCGTCCGGCTGCCAGCCCGCCGTCAGCATCCTCACCAGGTCGAGCTGGGCGCCCGACGTGTCCTGAAACTCATCGACCAGGATGTGCTGGAGCCGGTAATCGAGCTCGAGGGCCAGATCGCTCGGCCCATCGGCCGTGCCCAGCGCCCGCAGCGCCGCCATCGAGACGGCCGCAAAGTCGGCGGCGCCCTGGCTCCGGAATACCTGATCGAGCTCCGCGGCCGCGAGCAGCAGCACCTCCGCCAAATCCAGCGCTCTCGCCCACTGCTCGTCGCTGTAGCTCGGCTCCGGGAGCGTGCGGATCTCGACCAGGATCCTGCGCACTTCGGCGTCGCGATCGAGCTCGCGCAGCAGGTCCATCATGAGGTCCTTTTCTGCGCAGCTCGAGGGAAATCCCTCCCGCACGGTTACCGCCCGGCGGAGCTTGCCCTCCGCGGTGAGCAGCAATGCGGCCAGGCCGCGCCACCGATCGAGGTCGGACAGCCTCGCCTCGAGCGGCGCGCCGTCGGCCGCCCACGCCGCGAGCTGCGGCCGGGTGGCGGAGACGTTTCGCGCCGCGAAGTGCATCAGGCGGGAGAGCGCGCCGATTCGCTCGGCGCCCAGCCGCTCGAGGGCGCGCCAGAGCACGCGCGACACCAGCAACGCAAGATCCTCGTCGAGGCGACGGCGAATCGCCGCGAGCTGCGACGCGTCGGGCGCACCCGACGGGCTCAGGCGGCCGCCGAGCAGCGGCAGCCAGCGGTCGCGGCTCGCGAGCATTTCCGCGATCACGCGCTTCAACTTGCGCCAACGCTGATCGTCGAGCGCCAGCACGCGGTGCACCGCCGCGCCGAAGCGATCCGGCTCGTCGTGCGCGAGCGCTCTCTCGGCGGCCTCCTGGTAGCACGGCCGGGCATCGGACAGGACCTTGAACCCCGATCCCGCCCCGGCGGCGATCGGCAGCCGGCCTGCAAGCCAGGCGTTGAAGGCATCGATGGTCTCGATCCGCAGGCGCGACGGATGGCGCTCGACGTCAACGCCGGCGGCATCCAGATGCTCGAGCGCGTCGACCGCGAGTCTCCAGGTCCGGCGATCGAGATGCGCCGGGGGCGCGGAGGAGCGCGCCGCGGCCAGCGCGTCGATCACCCGCTCACGCATCTCCTCCGCGGCGCGGCGCGTGAACGTGAGAGCGAGGACGCGCTCGGGAGCATCGACGCGGCCGAGCAAGCGCAGGTATCGCTGGGTCAACAGGGTGGTCTTGCCGGAGCCCGCCGGCGCCTGCACCAGCACGGAGCCCGACGCCTCGACCGCGCTGCGCCGTGCCGCCTGATCCGAGGCCGCTCCCGTCGGCTCAGTCATCGGCCGCTCCGTCCTCGAGCGCGGCGGGCACGCGGCACAGTCCCTGCAGCCGGCAGGTCTTGCAGGCGGACAGGGTGGGTGCGACTTCCGCACGACCGGCGCAAAACTCCCGCGCCAGCGCTTCCATGCGGCGTTCCCACACGGCGATCAGCGAAGGAAAATCCGGCTCTCCCTCGAGCCTCGATTTCCTGCCGTTCGGGCGGAACAGCGCGTCGCGCTCGGTTTCGGCGACGAAGTCGAGATCCGCCGCGTTGACCTTGGCGTAGGCCACGGCGACCAGGCTCGACGGCTGCACCAGGGCGTACAGCGGGAGCTGCGGATTGTCCGGCCGATCGCCGCGCCAGTCCGCCGCCGCGCTGCCCGTCTTGTAGTCGAGCAGGATACGCGCGCCGTCCTCCAGCCGATCCATGCGATCGAGCCGCACGTCGAATTCGAGATCCGCAAAGCGCAGCACGCGCCCCCCCTGCTCGATGCGCTCCACCGTGAACGGCAGGCGGCGGCGCTCGACGTCGAGCCACCGGGCGAGCACGCTCGAGAGCCGCTCACGCTCGCGCTGCTTCCAGCGCTGACCGGGATCGCGCTTGCGCAGCTGTCTCGCAACCGCGCGGGCGGCCGATTCCCCGATCAGCGCGGACTGCTGCTCGTCCGTGATGGCATGCAGACGGCTCGAATCGCCGAGCTCCGACCAGAGGTGCTCGAGCGCATGGTGGACCATCTCGCCCCGCTCCCGGTCGTTGAAGCCCGGCACCGGCCGCTCCAGCCGCTCGCAGCGCAGCCGCGCCTCGGCAAAGCCCCGAAACGCGCAACGCGATTGCGCCTGCAGTGCCGTTACGCCACGCGCGCGTTCCTCCGCCGAGAACGGCGGGGCGCGCTCGTCGACGATGCGCTCGAGGACCGGCGCACTCGCGCGCAGCGCGTGCCAGTGCGGCTCCGGTTCCGCGGCCGCGACCTCTGCGGCGGCGCGCGGCAGGAGCGGGCTCGGCGTGGCGGACCGGCCGTCGCCCGGATCCGCAAGGCTGAAGACACACTCATGCGCACGCGCGACCCAGCGCGCCTGCAGATCCTCGGCGTGGCGCAGCTGCGAATCGGCCGAGGCGGCGAGAACACCGAATTCGCGCTGCAGGCGGACGGGCAGGAGCGGCGTCGGATCGGGGCGCGGCGGCCAGCGCTCCTCCGTGCAGCCGGCGATCCACAGGCCGCCGTAGGGCAGGAACGGATCCATGAGCTGGCCGCTGACCGCGATCCGGGGCACGCCGGTCTGCTCCTGGAATACGGTTTCGGCGGCGGCCCGGCGCAGGATGCCCTGCGCGGAGCGCCGCGATTGCGATCCGAAGATCGCATCCGCCGCGGCCAGCTCGGCAAGCAGCTCGCGAAAGCGCTCCGCGGCCTGGTACTCGACGCTCGACCAGCGCTCCCGGAGCGACCAGGGCGCGGCATCGAATGCCGCGATCCACGCCGGGATCCATCGGCTCACCGGCCGGCTGCCGCGCAGCTCCTCGAGCGCGCGCTGCGCGGCGCCGAGCCGCGTCAGCGCGCCGACGGCGCCGAGCTCGCGCGTGCCCGCGAGACGCTCCGCGAGCGTGAGCCATTCGGCGAGCCCCGCCTCCGCGGATCCGCGCGCGCGCAGCTCGATATCCAGCGTAGCCGCGACGCCCGCCTCCGCGTCCGAAGCCTGCAGCTCCGGCGCACGCAGCATGCGGCTGAATTGCGGCAGGCTGACGCCGCCGAGACTGGCATCCAGCAACTCGAGCGCGGCGCGCACCGGAGCGAAGTCCGACAGCGGCACGCCTCCGGCGACCGCATACGGCGCGGCGCCGGAGGCCGCCGACAGCCCGAACCGCTGCGGCGCCAGCGCGGCATCGAAGACATCCACCACCTCCGCGCGCCTCTGCTCGAGCCCCGGGATGCAGATCCAGGCGCGAAACCGCTCGGCGGCGCGCAAGCCCTTGGCCGCCCACTCGGCGATCGATGCGAGCTCCCCGGCTTGCGAGGTGAAATGCACGCGCCCGGCCGTGCTCGGCGCGACCATCGCGGGCTCGAGCCGCTTTCCGTGGCGCTCGAGCCAGCGCCGCGCCGCCGGGCGCCAGGCCGGCGTGTCGATCCACGCCACGGGCCCGGGTGCCGCCGGCGGCGCACCGATCAGCTCGGCGGCATCGATGCAATCGAGGCCTCGGCAGCGCTGCTCGAAGACCCGGTTCCATTCGAGGAACGCGCCCAGCTCCTCGGAGAGGGCCGCCTCGCGCGCGATCGCCTCCGGCGGGATCGCGTGCTCATGGAGCGTACGGCGCGCCCGCCGGGCGGCGCGGACGGCGCCCGCCGGATCGAGGATGTCGGCCCCCATGCCGCTCGACTCGATCGCGGCGCGCCACAGCTCGCGCTCGTCCGGCTCGCCGAGCAGGCGCGGCAGGCGGGCATCCTCGAGCCTCCGCGCGGCGTGCCCTTCACGAAGCCAGCGCGAGAAATCCCGCACCCTCGGTGTCGGCCAGACGCGCAGACCCGAATCGCGGTGGGCGCGCTCGACGGCATCGAAGAGCGCCGCCGCCAGCTCGGTATTCGGCGCGAGCAGCGTGTAAGAGCCGGCGATCTCTGCCAGGCCCGGCGCGGCGCCCTCGCGGCTCAGCGTTGTCCCGCCTTCCCGCCGGCCTCGACCGCATGCAGCCTCGGCCGCGCCGCTGCCTGCGCCTCCAGCAACTCCTCGATCCGCGCGAATACCGCCTCGAGAATCCGAGGCTCGGGAAGGTTGGTGATGCGGAAGCAATTGCGATACGGCACGTTGAAGCTCACGCCGGGCGCGACCAGCACATGCTTG
>DATAUO010000270.1:0-2930 GCA_036268215.1 Steroidobacteraceae bacterium | reverse complement strand
TCCGCGGCGGCGGGGGCGTCGGCAGGAGCGGGCACGGCGGCGGCCCCAGCCAGCAGCAGCGCGGCCGCCGCGATCGCGCGCAACGGCGCTGCGGGAGCTGTCATGCTGAATTCACGATCCTGGGTTCTGATCGGGGCATAGTTCGTGCTCGCGTCCGCTCTGTCCGTGTTTGTCCTATTGGCGCGGGACGGTTACGGAAGCAGGATAGCGGACCGAGCGGAACATTGGGCGAGGCCGCGGGCACCGGCGGGGCCGCAGCCAGCAGCAACGCGGCCGCCGCGATCACGCGCAACGGCGACGCGGCGGCGGGTAGGATCGAATCATGGCGAAGATTTTGGCGCTCAACGGCGGCTCCTCCAGCATCCGCTTCGCGGTGTTCGACCGCGCGGGCGGCGGTGTGCCGCCGCGCGGAAAGCGTGCGCTGCTGCGCGGAAAGATCGACAGGGTCGGAACGGCCGGCGCCCGGATCAGGGTCGACGAGCAGGCCCAGGAAGTCCCGATTCCGGCAGGTTCCGCGCCGGGGCCCTTCCTGCTCGACTGGCTGGGCTCGCACGCCGCGGGCGACGGCATCGAGGCGGTGGGTCATCGCATCGTGCACGGCATGCGGCACACCGAGCCCACGCTCGTGAGCCAGCCGCTGCTCGAGGAGCTCAAGGGCCTGATCCCGTTCGATCGCGAGCACCTGCCGCGCGAGATCGAGTTGATCGAGGCCGTCCACGCGCGAAGGCCCGGCCTGCCGCAGGTGCTCTGCTTCGACACGGCGTTTCACCGCGACATGCCGCGGGTGGCCGCGCTCCTGCCCATTCCGCGCCGCTACTTCGCCGCCGGCATCCGGCGTTACGGCTTTCACGGCCTTTCCTACACCTATCTGGTCGAGGAGTTGCGCCGCATCGGCGATGCGGCCGTCGATGCGGGCCGTGTCATCCTCGCGCACCTCGGGAGCGGCGCCAGCCTGGCGGCGGTCCTCGACGGCAAATGCTTGGACACCAGCATGAGCTTCACGCCGACCGCGGGCCTCGTCATGGGCACCCGCAGCGGGGACCTCGACCCGGGACTGATGAGCTACCTGGCCGCCTCCGAGGGCATGAGCCCGGAGCGTTTCGCGGCCATGGTCAGTCACGAATCGGGCCTGCTCGGAATCTCCGAGACCAGCGCCGACGTGCGCGACCTGCTCGAGCGGGAGCAGAGCGATGCCCGTGCCGCGGAGGCGCTCGCGATCTTCTCCTACCAGGCGCGCAAGTGGATCGGAGCCTTCGCGGCCGCGCTGGGCGGCTGCGATACCCTGGTGTTCGCCGGCGGCATCGGCGAGAACTCGGCGCCGGTCCGCGAGCGCATCTGTGCCGCGCTCGGATTTCTCGGGGTGCGCCTGAACGAGGAGGCCAATGCCGTCCATGCATCCTGCATCTCGCACGCCGGCTCGCGGGTCACGGTACGCGTGATCCGCACCGATGAGGAAGCGGTGATCGCGGCGCTCACGATTCGAACTTTGAATTCGGCTTAGGAGGCGACATGGAATCAAAGGCAGCGCCGCTCGATGCGGACTCCGCGCGCAAGATCGATGCCTATTGGCGTGCGGCGAACTATCTCTCGGTCGGCCAGATATACCTCTGCGACAACCCGCTGCTCAAGCGGCCGCTCGAGCTCGCGGACGTCAAGCACATGTTGCTCGGGCACTGGGGCACCACGCCGGGCCAGAACTTCATCTACACGCATTTGAACCGCGTCATCAAGAAGCACGGCCTCGACATGATCTACATGTCGGGCCCCGGCCATGGCGGGCCGGCGGTGGTGAGCGGAACGTATCTCGAGGGCACCTATTCGGAGATCTATTCCAACGTGAGCCGCGACGAGAGCGGCCTCAAGCGTCTGTTCACCCAGTTCTCGTTTCCCGGCGGCATACCGAGCCACGCGTCCGCCGAGTGCCCGGGATCCATCCACGAGGGCGGCGAGCTCGGGTACTCCTTGAGCCACGCATTCGGGGCGGTGCTCGACAATCCCGACCTGGTGGTGGCGTGCTGCATCGGCGATGGCGAGGCGGAGACCGGACCGCTCGCGACTTCCTGGCACTCCAACAAGTTCCTGAATCCGGCCAGCGACGGCGCGGTGCTGCCCATCCTGCATTTGAACGGGTACAAGATCGCCAATCCCACCATCCTCGCCCGCATCCCGCGCGAGGAGCTCACGAGCCTGTTGCACGGCTACGGCTGGAAGCCGCACTTCGTCGAAGGACATGAGCCCATGCCCATGCATCAGGCGATGGCCGCGACGCTCGACGAGGTGATCGAGAGAATCCACGCCATCCAGTCCGACGCGCGCCAACGGTCGGTGGCGGAACGGCCGCGCTGGCCGATGATCGTGCTGGTCTCGCCGAAGGGCTGGACCGGCCCCAAGGAAGTCGACGGCAAGCGGGTGGAGGGCACATTCAGGTCCCACCAGGTGCCGCTGTCCGATCCCGCGCAGAATCCGCAGCACCTGCGCCAGCTGGAGGAGTGGCTGCGCAGCTACCGCCCGGAGGAATTGTTCGACGGCCGCGGCCGGTTGAACGCGGAGCTGCAGGCCCTGGCCCCCGAAGGCGACCGCCGCATGGGTGCAAATCCGAATGCCAACGGCGGCATGCGCCTGCGGGACCTGCGGATGGCGGATTTCACACGCTACGCCGCGGCCGTGCCTAAGCCCGGCGTGACCGGCATCGGCGACACGCGGGTGCTGGCTCCCTTCCTGCGCGACGTGCTGAAGCTCAACGCCGAGCAGCGCAATTTCCGCATATTCGGACCGGACGAGACCATCTCGAATGGGCTGCAGGCGGTGTTCGAGGCGACGGACCGGCAGTGGCTCGCCGAGACCGTGGCGGACGACGAGTTCCTGGCACGCGATGGACGGGTCATGGAGATGTTGAGCGAGCACCAGTGCGAAGGCTGGCTCGAAGGCTA
>DATAUO010000269.1:0-28459 GCA_036268215.1 Steroidobacteraceae bacterium | reverse complement strand
CTCGAGCAGCCGCACTCCGTGCGTATCCTTATCGATGGCGATTTTCGCCCAGCCGAGCCGGCCGGTCCCGATGTCGACGTGGTAAGAGTCGTACCCCAGCCAGACGACCAAGCTGCCCGCATCCTCCGCCGCCCACACGTGGGCCCCGTCGCTCTCCAGGCTTTGGGGCGTTCCGCCCGCTTTTTCCCAGTCTTCGGTTGGAGCCAACTCGAAATCCGGCACGCTGGAAAAAGGCCCTTGCGGCCGTTCGGCGACCGCGGCGCGCACGCCTCCGAACGCGGAATAGAATGCGACGAACAGGCGGTCGCTTACCTGAATCACGTCATGAATGATGGCCCAGCGCTCGGCTGCGGAGACCGATAGAGCGATCCTCTTGTCGCCGGATGCAAAGGTGCGCACGTCGAACTCGCGCACGTGGCTGATCCACTTCCCATACCAGTCGCGCTTGCCTCCGGCGGGCGGCTCCAGCACTGCCGACGTGTAGAGCCAGGTCTTGTCGCGATCGTGGAGCACCAATCTCCCGCGCGCGTCGTACAGCAAGGAACCGAATGCGGAGTTCTGCTGCTCGGGGAGCAGATTCTGCTCGTGGCTCAGGCGCGAAAGGCTCCAGCGCCGGGTCGCAGAGGCCGGCGTCTTGCCCTGCGTCGCGCCCGGCGAGGAACGGGCCGAGGCTCGTGGCGTGAAGGCTCGAGCGCAAGGGGCTCGAGGTTCGGGCGCGCCCGCCCCGGGCGATGCCGGCTGCGCGGCCGGCGCCAGCATGCCGAGGAGGGCGATGAAGAACGGTGCGGTCGGCGAGCTCATGATGGGACGGGGTATTGGCGGGCAGTGCAGGCGCGCTCGATCGGGCTCGCTGCGGGCGCTACCGGCCGCCGGCAGCGGCTTCCTCCGGCTGCGCCGCGTCCGCCTCGAACAGCGTTAGCAGCTGCTCCGCGGATTCGCGCGAGGTCTCCAGGAACTTCTTCTCGTCATCCTTGACGGAGTGCTGCTTCACGAGGGTTGCCTCGTCGAGCACGCGGAACCGCCGCACGGCGTCGGCCGCCTTGGCCCGGGACGAGCCCAGCGACTCGAGCACCCGCTCCGACATCTCGAGGCTCGACAGCAGCGTCTCGCGGATGATGTAGCGGACGCCGAGATCCATCAGGCGGAAGGAGTGCTGGCGATTGCGCGCGCGCGCGAAGATCTTGAGGTGCGGAAAGTGCTTGACGATCATCTCGGCGGTGCGCACCGACGCCTCGACGTCGTCGATGGCGAGGACGAACACGGAGGCGTTCTCGGCGTGGGCCGAGCGCAGGAGCTCGAGCCGCGACGCGTCGCCGTAGAACACGCGGTTGCCGAAGCGGCGCAGGAAATCCACCTGGGTCTGACTGGCCTCCAGCGCCGTGAAGGAGATCTTCTTGGCGCGCAGGATGCGGCCCACGATCTGCCCGAAGCGCCCGAAGCCCGCGATGATCACCCGCGGATAGAGCTCCTCCGGGGTGTCGAACGGCCGCTCGTCCGTCTCCTTCTTCTTGAACAGCGCGTCGTGCACGGCGAGCAGGAGCGGGCTCATGATCATCGAGGCCGTCACCACCAGCACGAGCAGCTCGGCGGTGCCGGACTCGAGGATGCCGAGCGTCGCGGCGAGGCCGAACAGCACGAAGGCAAATTCGCCGCCGGACGGCAGGCTGAAGGCGAGGCCGCGCCCGGCGGCGGTGGACAGGCCGGCGGCCTTGCCGATGCCGCGCAGCACCGCGACCTTGAGCAACATGAAGCCCAGGGTCAATCCCGCGATGAGGAGGGGCTTCTCTCGCACCAGTCCGAGATTCGCGGACATGCCGACGGTGATGAAGAACAGGCCGAGCAGAAGGCCCTTGAAGGGCTCGATGTCGGCCTCGAGCTCGTGCCGGTACTCGCTGTCGGCGAGCAGCACGCCGGCGAGAAACGCCCCGAGGGACAACGACAGGCCTACCTGGCTGACGAGCAGCGCCGTGCCGATGACGATCAAGAGGCCCGCGGCGGTGAAGGCCTCGGCGACGCGGGTCGCCGCCACGATCCTGAGCATGGGACGCAGCACGTAGCGGCCGCCGACGATGGCCGTCGCCAGAACCGCGACCAGCTTGATCGCCAGCCATCCGCCCGGTCCCGCGGTCTTGGCGGAGGCCGCGCCCAGCAGCGGCAGCAGCGCAAGCGCGGGAAGGACGGCCACGTCCTGGAACAGGAGGATGCTGAACGCGGACCGGCCGTACTGTGAGGTCAACTGTCCGCGCTCGGCCAGGAGCTGCAGCACCAGCGCGGTCGAGGACATGGACAGGCCGAAGCCCACCACCGCCGCGGCGGGGGTGGGCAGCGCGAATCCGAAATGGGCGCCCGCGCCGATCGCCGCGGTGGTGGCGAGCACTTGCGCGGAGCCCAGCCCGAAGATGGGCTTGCGCATCACCCAGAGGCGGGAGGGCTGCAGCTCGAGACCGATGACGAACATGAGCAGCACGATGCCGAATTCGGCGATCTGCTGGGTGGCGTCGATCCGGCTGATCAGGCCGAAGCCGGAGGGGCCGATGATGATGCCTGCGGCCAGATAGCCCAGGACCGAGCCGAGCTTGAAATAGCGGAAGATCGGGACCGCAATGACCGCCGCGGCGAGAAATATAGCGATCTGCGCCAACAAGCTCATAATATTTCTCCGTTTACCCGAAGAGCCTAGCACTATGTATCGCCAAAGCATCCAGTTTCCGATCAAGGACGCGGCCCTGCGCGACGACGTGCACGCGCTCGGAGACCTGATCGGCGAGACGCTGCGCGATCAGGGCGGATCCGAGCTGCTCGACGGCGTGGAGGGGGACCGGCTCGCCGCGATCCAGCGCCGCGAGGGCGACGGCGACGCCGCGGCCGGCGCGGAGCTGGAGCAGCGCACGGCGGGCCGCTCGACCGATGCTGCGACCGATCTCACCCGCGCGTTCTCGATCTGGTTCCAGGCGGTCAACACGGCGGAAAAGGTGCAGCGCGTGCGCCGCCGCCGACAGTACCTGAGCGACTCGAGCACGGCGCAGCCGGGAGGCATCGCGGATTGCATCGCGCGCCTGCACCAGGGCGGCGTGACCTTGACGCAGGCGCTCGAGCTGATCGGGTCCATGAGCCTCGAGCCCGTGTTCACAGGGCACCCGACCGAATCGACCCGCCGGACCATCCTGCGCAAGCAGCAGCACATCGCCGAGGATCTTCTCGAGCGGCACAACCCGGCGTCGACGTCCGCGGAGATCCACACGCTCTGGGCTCGCGTGCGCCTCGAGCTCACCAGCATCTGGCAGACCGAGGAGCACCCGCGCGAAGGGCTCACGGTGGTGGACGAGCGCGAGCACGTGCTGTTCTATCTGATCGACATCCTCTATCGCGTCGTGCCCCTGTTCTACGAGGAGATCGAGGCGGCGCTCGCCCAGGCGTACGGCGTGCCGGTCGAATCGCTGGACGTCCCCTCGATCCTGCACTTCGGATCCTGGGTGGGCGGCGACATGGACGGCAATCCCGACGTCCACGGCAAGACCATCCGGGAGACGCTGCTGCGCCATCAACAGCTCATCGTGTCCACGTACTTCACCGAGTGCGGCCAGCTCGCCGAGACCCTGAGCCAGAGCGCGAACCGGGTGGGCCTGAGCTCGGCGCTCGCCGAGCGCATCGCCTCGTACAGCGCCATTTTGCCGGGGACGCAGAAGCTCGCGCCGGCCCGGCACGATCGCATGCCCTACCGCGTGTTCTTCGGTCAGATCGGCGAGCGGCTGCGGGCGACCTATGAGGGCCGGCCGAACGCCTATCAGGGCCCCGACGAGCTGCTCTCGGACGTGGCTCTGGCGGCCGACAGCCTGCTGCTCAACCGCGGCCGCCACGCCGGCTATTTCCTGATCCGGCGTTTCATGCGTCGGGTCCGCACCTTCGGATTCCATCTGGCCACCCTCGACGTGACCCAGCACACGCAGGTGCACGACCAGGTCATCGCCCAGGGGCTGGGCGATCCATCCTGGCCTTCCCGGCCGGCGGAAGAGCGCCTCGAGCGTCTGCGCGATCTGCTGGCCCGCGATCAGGGGCCCACGTCCACATTCGATGCCATCGGCCGCCGTACTCTCTGGGTGTTCGACGCGATCGCCCAGGCGCGCCACAAGTTCGGTGCGCGCGCGATCGGCGAATACATCGTGAGCGGCGCGCAGGGCCCCGAGGACCTGCTCGCGGTGTTGCTGCTCGCGCGCTGGGCCGACATCACCGACAAGCGCACCGGAGAGTCGCCTCTCGACGTCGCGCCGCTGCTGGAATCGATCGACTCGCTCGAGCGGGCCGGCGACATCCTGCGCGATCTCAACCGCGAGCCCGCCTATCGCCGGCACGTGGCCGCGCGCGGCAATCGGCAGATGGTCATGATCGGCTACTCGGACACGAACAAGGAAGGCGGCATCGCCGCGTCCCGCTGGGCCCTGCAGGTGGCGCAGACGCGCTTGCTCGAGGCCTCGCGCGATGCCGGAATCGATGTGCTGATCTTCCACGGACGCGGCGGCACGCCGTCGCGCGGCGGCGGGCGCACCGAGAACCTGGTCGAGGCCGTCCCCGAGGGCGCGATTCGCGGGGTGCTGCGCCTCACCGAGCAGGGCGAGGTCGTCAATCAGAGCTATGGGCTGCGGCCGATCGCCATGCGCACGCTCGAGCGGTCCTTCGCATCGGTCGCGCTCGCCACCGCGCACGCGCCGACGCGGCGCCCGATTCCGGGGCCGCAAGTCGATGCGATGCGCACCATCGCCGCCGAAAGCTTGGCCGCGTATCGCGCTCTCGTCTACGGAACGCCGGGATTCTTCGACTACATGCGCGCCGTGACTCCGCTCGACGTGATCGAGCGCATGCACATCGGCTCGCGCCCCGCAGCCCGTGCCGGCGGAGAGGGCATCGCGGCGTTGCGCGCGATTCCCTGGGTGTTCGCCTGGACGCAGAGCCGCCACATGCTGCCCGGATGGTTCGGCTTCGGCAGCGGCCTCGAGGCGGCGACCGGGCGCCACGGCGCCGAGGCGATCGGCTCGATGGTGGCGCACTGGCCGTTCTTCACTCATCTTCTGGACGACGTGGAGTCGATGCTCGCACGCACGGACCTCGGCATCGCCGGCCACTACGACCGGCTGGCCGAGCCCGCGCTGCGCACCCGTGCCGAGGCCATCGCGCGGGAGTACCACCTGACGGTGCGCCACGTCTTGAGCCTGCGCGGCTCGGCGCGGCTGCTCGACAGCGACCCGACCCTGCAGCGGTCGATCCAGCTGCGCAATCCCTACATCGATCCCATGCACCTGATGCAGGTGGATTTGCTCGCGCGCTGGCGGCGGACCGGGCGCGAGGACAAGAGGCTGTTCGGGGCGCTGCGCGCGACGATCAGCGGAATTGCGCAGGGGTTGCAGGCGACGGGCTGAGAGCCGTCAGTCACCGAGAAAATACCCGCGTTGCGCGGAGGTCAACTCCCGGAGCTCGCGGTGCTCTCCCAGTAGTCGGTATGCACCACGGCCTCGACCGCGCACCCCCGTGTCCACCGCGTCATCTCCAGCATCGGCCGCGGATAGAACTCGGGGACGCTTCCAAGACAAAGCACGGCGATCGGCTTGCTGCCCTCGGGCATGCGCAGGAGCTGCCGCAGCGCTTCGGGGTCGAAGAGGGACACCCACCCCATCCCGAGACCCTCGGCGCGCGCGGCGAGCCAGAGGTTCTGGATGGCGCAGGCAACGGACGCCAGGTCCATCTCGGGCATGGTGCGCCTGCCGAAGACGTGCTTGTCGCGATCCGGGCCCAGCGCGGCGACGAGCACCTCGCCGCAGTCGAGGATGCCCTCGACCTTGAGACGCATGAATTCCCGATCGCGCTCGCCGAGCGCGTCCGCGGTCTTGACGCGCTCCTCTTCGACCAGTGCGTGGATGCGCGCACGCAGCGCGCGGTCGCAGATGCGGATGAAACGCCACGGCTGCATGAGACCGACGCTGGGCGCCATGTGCGCCGCGGCGAGCAGCCGAGCCAGGAGAGCTGGATCGACGGGGTCATTGGAGAAATGGCGCATGTCGCGCCGCGCCGCCATGACCCGGTAGACAGCGTCGATCTCGTCTTGCGTGAAGTCCGCCATGGCGGCGATTATCCCACGCGAGCGCGGCTCAGCACTCCGGCACGTTCACCGCGAGTCCGCCCTGCGAGGTCTCCTTGTAGATCGTGGACATGTCGAGGCCGGTCTGGCGCATGGTGGCGATCACCTGATCGAGCGACACCTTGTGCGAGCCGTCGCCGCGCATGGCGAGGCGCGCGGCGTTGATGGCCTTGACGGAGCCCATGGCATTGCGCTCGATGCAGGGAATCTGCACCAGACCGGCGACCGGGTCGCAGGTGAGGCCGAGGTTGTGCTCCATGCCGATCTCGGCGGCGTTCTCGATCTGCTCGTTGCTGCCGTTGAGCGCGGAGACCAGCCCGGCCGCGGCCATGGAGCACGCGACCCCGACCTCGCCCTGGCACCCCATCTCGGCGCCCGAGATCGAGGCATTTTGCTTGTAGAGCATGCCGACCGCGCCGGCGCTCAGCAGGAAGCGGATCACACCGTCGTCGTTGGCGCCGGACTCGAAGCGCCGGTAATAGTGCAGGACGGCAGGCACGATGCCGGCGGCGCCGTTGGTCGGCGCGGTCACCACCTGGCCGCCGGCGGCATTCTCCTCGTTGACGGCGAGCGCGAAGACATTCACCCAGTCGAGCGCATGCATGGGGCTGGCGGGGTCGCCGCTCACGAGCTGGCGGTAGAGCTTCGGCGCGCGGCGGCGCACGCCGAGCACGCCCGGCAGCAGGCCCTGCGCCTCGAAGCCGCGGCGCACGCAGTCCTGCATCACCTCCCAGATGCGCAGCAGGCCGGCACGGATATCGGCGTCGCTGCGCCAGGTGCGCTCGCGCGCCAGCATGAGCTCGTGGAGCTCGAGTCCGTGAGCCCGCCCGAGCTCGAGCAGACGGGCGGCGGAATCGAACTCGAACGGCGGCGCGGCGCGAGCGGCACCGGGAGCGCTCTCGGCGCCCGCGCGCACGATGAAGCCCCCGCCGATGCTGTAGTACTCCTCGCGCGCGAGCACCTCGAGCGAGTCGTCGTGGGCGGTGAAGCGCATGCCGTTCGAGTGGCCCGGCAACACCTGATCGACATGGAACAGGAGGTTCAGCGGCTCGTCGAAGGCGATCTCGCGGCGGCCGAGCAGGCGGATGCGGCCTTCGGCGCGAATGCGCTGCAGGGTGGGCTCGACCGCCGCGGAATCGACGGTGTCCGGCGTCATGCCCTCGAGTCCGAGGAGCACGGCGCGATCCGTGCAGTGGCCGCGGCCGGTCAGGGCGAGCGATCCGTAGAGCTGCGCGGACACCTGGCTGGTGCGCTCGAGCAGGCCTCGCTCCTCGAGCAGACATGCGAAGCTGCGTGCCGCGTTCATCGGACCCATCGTGTGGGAGCTGGAAGGACCGATGCCGATCTTGAAGACGTCGAAGACACTGAGGCTCATGAGCGCATCATACCGTGCGGTGTCCGGTGGTAGAATTCGCGCGCGACCACGATTGGCCAGAACACGACACGGGAGCGACACCATGCGCCGGAACCGGACTCAGTCCACGACCCCGATTCGCCTCCGCAGAGCTCGCCGCTTGGACGGACTTCCCGCGCTGATGATCGCCGCGGCGGGCTTGCTCGCCCTCGGCGCGACGGCGGCTCGCGCGGCGGGGATCCCCGCCAACATCGCGGCGGCGGTCGCGGATTCGGCGCGCCCGGACGGCGACAAGGATCGGGATGCCAATCGCAAGCCCGCCGAGACCATGGCGTTCGCCGGCGTGAAGCCGGGCGCAACCGTTGCCGAGCTGCTGCCGGGCGGCGGGTACTACACCCGTCTCTTCAGCAAGGCGGTCGGCGGCTCGGGGCATGTCTATGCCCTGGTGCCGGCGCCCCAGCCGACCGCATCGGGGAGTCAGCCGGACTTTGCGGCGCGCGTCAAGGCTCTTGCGGCGGAGCCGGGCTATTCCAACCTGTCCGTGGTCGTCGAGCCCTTCAGCGAGCTTGGCGTGCCGGCGCCGGTCGATCTCGTATGGACTTCACAGAACTATCACGACCTGCACAATTTCCCCGGTCTCGACATGGGGATATTCAACAAGCTGGTGCTCGATGACCTGAAGCCGGGCGGGATTTACCTCGTGCTCGATCATGCGGCCGCGGCAGGATCCGGCACCCGGGACACCAAAACTTTACATAGGATCGATCGCGCGACCGTAAAGCGGGAGGTCCTGGCGGCGGGATTCGAGTTCGTGGGAAGCAGCAACCTGCTCGGGCAAAAGAGCGACGATCACACCCTCAAGGTGTTCGCGCCGGAGGTCCGGGGTAAGACCGACCAGTTCATATTAAAGTTTCGTAAGCCTGCGAAATAGCGCCCGGCACGAACTCCCGGCCGGCTCCAATGTCAACTGTGAGGAGCCTGCCGCGTTGATTACACAGGAAGATTTGAGGACAGGGTTTCCATGAAACTTTCGCATTTTTCCCGTCTTGCCGTTCCGGCTGCCGCGACGGTCCTTTTGGCCGCCTGCGTGACGCCGCCGCCACGCACGGTGGCCGTGCCTGCGCCGCCGCCGCAACGCATATACGTCTATCCGTCCAACGGCCAGAGCCCGGAGCAGACGGAGCGTGACCGCTATGAGTGCCATACCTGGGCCGTGCAGCAAACCGGGGTCGACCCGAGCCGGGCCGACGCCAGCGCCTATGAGCGCGTGGTGGTTCAGCCGGCGACGCCTCCCGGCGCGAACACCGCCGCGGGTGCCATCGGGGGGGCGATCCTGGGCGCGCTCATCGCGGGGCCCCGCAACGCCGGCGCGGGTCTCGTCCTCGGCGGCGCCACCGGCGCCATCGTGGGATCGGCTGCGGACGCCGGCGCACAGGCGCAGGCGGGGCAGACGCAGGCTCAGATCAATCAGGCGGCGGCAGCCGGCCGCGCTCGCGCGGACTCCTACCGGCGCGCGATCTCCGCATGCTTGCAGGGTCGTGGCTACACGGTGAGCTGATATGAATCGAACCGCGAAGCGCGCACTGACGATTGCCCTCCTGTGCCTGGGTATGTCGGGGCTCGCCTCGGCCGCGCCCGACCCGCATGACCGGCCGCATGGAGAGCCGGCGCGTGCCGCCGCGCCGCGCGGCCCAGCGCCCGGGCGTCCGGCTTTCGACGGCCGCGGCCAGATGCTCGATGCGCGCTACAACCACGGTCATTACTACCCGCCCGTGGGCACGATGCACCCGGCGTTGTCGGGCGAGTATCGACCCTACTATTACCATGGGGGGCGCTACTTCTTCAGCGGCGGCGTCTGGTATGCGCCGCGCGGCCCCGGCTTCGTGGTGATCGCCCCCCCGCCGGGCATCGTCATCTCGGTCCTGCCGTCGTACTACTCGACGGTATGGTTCGGCGGCGTGCCGTATTACTACGCCGACAACGTGTACTACACCTCGGCGCCGGACGGCGGCGGATATGTCGTCACCGACGCGCCGGACAACGCGGACAATCCCTCGCCGCCGCCGGATGCGCCGGCCATGCAGAACGACCTCATCATCTACCCGAAGAACGGGCAGACCAAGGATCAGCAGGCAGCGGATCAATTCGAATGCCACAACTGGGCCAAGGGCCAGACCGGCTTCGATCCCACGCAGCCGGGCGGCGGCGTCGCTCCCGGTAGCCAGGATGCGAGCCGCAGCAACTACAACCGCGCCATGTCGGCGTGCTTGCAGGCGCGCGGCTATCAGGTGAACTAGCGGCGCCCGCGCGCGTCGCGCATGTCGCCAGCCCGCTACGTGAGCCGAATCCTACGGCAGCCGCCGGGTGCAGCCGACTGTGACGGCGAAAGCGGTCGCGCATGATTTGTCACGCAAAGTAACTGGTTCCGAAGGAGATGCGGGATGGTCACCGCCCCCTTGAGCTCGGTGGTTCAAAAGAAAGATCTGCACATCGGCGGCTTGGGCGCTGAGGCGGCGAGCACGCTGGCCGCGGTCGCCGAGCAGGTTCCGGATGCCGCGGAGTCGCTCGCTCGTTGGGGCCGGCGCGCCGCCCGTCAAGCCAACGACTTCCTACGCGCGAATCCCTGGGCCGCCCTGGCCGTGGCCGCTGCGGCGGGCGCCGCGGCGGGCTACCTCTTGTCGCAGCAGCAGCGTGCGCGCGGGTCGCGCTTCACGAGGATGTTCCGATGAATTCCTTTGCCAATCCGCGCCGCTGGCGCGAGTTCGTCACCGCCGCGCAGGCCGCCACTCAGTCGCTGACCACGTGCGCCGTGAGCTACCCGTCGGTGCTCGAGGCGCCGCGGCGCAGCCGCGAGTGGTTCAGCGAAGCCGCCGAAGGGGTGCGTATACGTTGCAGCACGCTCCCCGTGGAAACGCCGCCGGCGTAGCTCATCGAGCGCCTTTTTGCTCAATTTCGCGGTGAATGATACCGTTCTGCGTCCAGCACGCCATCCAGAACGGGGTTTCCTTATGTCCAAATCAGCGGATCTCAAGGCGCGAAAGGCGGCGGCCGTTCCCACGGGCGTCGGGAGCCGCGGTATCTACGTCGCCAAGGCCGAGAATTCGGAGATCTGGGACGTGGACGGAAGGCGCTTCATCGATTTCGCGGCCGGCATCGCCGTGGTCAACACGGGGCATCGGCATCCGCGCGTCATGGAGGCCGTGGCGAAGCAGTCGCAGGCGTTTGCGCACACCTGCTTTCACGTCGCTCCGTACGAATCGTACGTGCACCTCGCGGAGCGCCTGAACGGGGTGGCGCCGGGAGATTTCCCCAAGAAGACCCTATTCCTGAACTCCGGCGCGGAGGCCGTCGAGAACGCGATCAAGATCGCGCGCTACTACACCAAGCGCACCGCGGTGGTTGCCTTCTCCGGCGGTTTCCACGGCCGTACCCTGATGACCATGGCGCTCACCGGCAAGGTGATGCCCTACAAGCGCGGCTTCGGGCCCTTTCCCGCGGAGATATTTCACGCGGAATTCCCGCAGCCCTATCGCGGCATCACCACGGATCAGGCGCTCGCGGATCTCGATCGGCTGTTTCACGGCGACGTGGATCCCAGGTCGGTGGCGGCGGTGATCGTCGAGCCGGTGCAAGGCGAGGGCGGATTCAACGTGGCGCCGCCGGATTTCCTGCGCGCGCTGCGCCGCCTGTGCGATGAGCACGGGATCGTCATGATCGCCGACGAGGTGCAGGGCGGCATCGCGCGCACCGGCAAGATGTTCTCCATCGAGCACTCGGGCGTCGTGCCCGATCTCATGGCAGTGGCCAAGGGTCTCGGCGGCGGTTTCCCGATATCCGGCGTGATCGGCCGCGCCAGCATCATGGACACCGTGCACCCGGGCGGGCTCGGCGGCACCTACGGCGGCAACCCCATCAGCATCGCGGCGGCCCATGCCGTGCTGGATGTGATCGAGGCGGAGGGATTGTGCGCCCGCGCCGCGTCCGTCGGCGAGCGCATGCGAAGCCGGCTCCAGGCCCTCGCCAAGGAATTGCCCTGCATCGGCGATGTGCGGGGACTCGGCGCGATGGTCGCGATCGAGCTGGTCAAGGACGCGAAGACCAAGGAGCCCGATGCCGAGCTGACGGCGGCGGTGCTGGCCAACGCCGAGGCGCGCGGCTTGATACTGCTCTCCTGCGGCACGTCGGCAAACGTGGTGCGGTTGCTCGCGCCGCTGACCATCCAGGATGGCATCCTCGCCGAGGGCCTCGACATCCTCGCCGCATCGCTACGGGCCGCCTGCGGCACATCGAGCGAGCGCGCCGTCGCCTAGCGGCCCCCGCTCCGCCCACGCCTCACGGAGCGCCGTCAGAGGGGGAAGAGGCCTCCCGCTCCCCCATCCGGTTGAGCACCCTCCTTACGCCATCGCCGGGCGGTATGGGTCGCGCAGCGATGCCTGCTCCAGCCAAACAGCGCGAGGCAATGCGGCGTTGGATCAGAGCCGCAGCGTCGCGGTGATCCCGATGGTGCGCGGACGCCAGGTGTAGGCGTTCTGCTGCACCGACTCCGGCGCGAGCGGATTGGCCGCGTAGGCCGGGCTGTTCGCATCCGCCTGCGACAGCTGGTAATTGATGGTGGTGCGCGAGTCGAAGAGGTTGTCGCAGAACAGCGCGACCTGCCAGGTCCCGAGCGTGATGCCGGTGCGCGCCGAGGCGAAGTGCGTGGACGACAGGGTGTAGGTCTCGGGCGAGTACTGCACCGTCGCCGGATCCTGCACGCCGGCGAGCCAGGGATTGCGCGAGGTGTACTCCCAGTCCATGCGCACGAACGCATCCTTGTCGGTGACCTTGAAGCTGTATTGCCCGCCGACGGACACTGTCCACGGCGGATTGGTGCCAGGACCGCCGTCGATCGCGGCCTCGCCGGAGATCGCGTCGCCCGACTGCACGAGCAGCGGCTTGGGAGCCAACGTGGACTGCGAATAGCGGGCGCTGGTGTAGCCGACCGCGAGGTCCGCGGTGAAGCCGCCCCCGAGCGCCATGTCGGCCTGCACGTCGAAGCCCTTGGCGACCGCGGTGCCGAGGTTGTCCGTGAACTGCAGACCGCAGTTGTAGGGCACGTACACGTTCTGCTGGATGTTCTTCCACTTGATGTAGTACACGCTGCTCGCGATGCGGAAGTGGTCGGCGAAGTTGTTCTTCGATCCGAGCTCGTAGCTCTGCGTGGTGTCCGAGTTGTAGGTCAACGGCGCGCCGTTGGGGTAGCCGGTCTGTTGCAGTCCGCCGGTGCCGTCGCAATACCCGGGCAGCGGCGCGTTGCCGCCGCCGGGGCGGAACCCCTTGGAATACGTGAAGTAGAACAGATTGCTCGGGTCGGCCTGGAACGAGACGCCCGCCTTCGGCGTGAACGAGGTCTGGCTCTGCGATGCATTCTCGAAGTCGGGGCCGTAGTTCTCGAGGCCGTCGCCGTGGTGGCGCAGGTCGAACGACATCTTCGCGTAGCGCCCGCCGAGCGTGACCTTCCACTGATCGGTGATCGAATAGGTGGTCTCGCCGAAACCCGCGAGCTGCCGGTCGTGCGCGATGTTGTCGTTGTAGTAGATATCGCAGTTCGGGAAGCTTTGCGGCGTGCCGACGCCGTTGCAATAGTAGAAGTCGCCGCCGAACCAGCTCTGCGGCGTGATGCCGAAGAGCGCATTCCAGAAGGGCACGATCTGCTTGTCCTGGAGCTCCTCGATGCTGGTCTCCTTGGAGAGCGACCAGAAAGCGCCCACGGTCCATTTCCACGGGCTGGTGTCGTCGTTCGATTGCCAGCGCAGCTCCTCGGTCCAGGACTGCTGCTGGTTGGTAATCTGGTTCGGCGTCGAATAGCCGGCGAAGCCCGGCGGCAGATGGATGCCGCGGCCGTCGATCAGCGGATACCAGGAGCAGGGCGGGACGGCCGATGTCGAGGCGGAGCCGCACGAGCCGATCAGCCAGCTCTGGCTCTGGTAATACGCGAGGTCATAGGAGGTGCCCTGATAGCCGGTGAGCTCGTTGCGGTTGTAGTAGGAGCTGTTGGAGATGATCTGGGTCTTGCCCACGTCGGCGACGATCTTGATCGAGGGCAGATAGTAGCGGTCGGGCACCGGGATGCGCTCCGGCGTGCCGTCGCGGAACTGTCCCGCGGCGACGTTCGAGTAAGCCGGCCAGTAGTCGGACTCGTCGTGCTTGCGGGCGTTCTGGAACATCACGCTCGGCGTGATCTTGAGGCTGTCCATCGGCTGGATCAGGAAGGCGAGGCGGGCCGCGACCGTGTTGGCGTGATTCGCGTCCTTGTCGACCACGGCCTGGGTGGTGGGATCGATGCGGTCGATCCAGCCGCCGTCGTAGCGATACCAGACGCTGGCGCGAAATCCGAGGACGTCATCGACGATCGGGCCGCCGTGCGCAACGCCGATCTCGTAGCTCGGCTGTCCGCCGCGCGTGAACGAAACCTCGCTCTTGGCGTAGGTCGACTCCTGCGTGACGCTCGGCTGCGTCATGATGTAGCGCACGGTGCCGCCCTCGGAGCCGGCGCCGAACAACGTGCCCTGCGGTCCGCGCAGGATCTCGACGCGGTCGAGATCGAAGGTCTTCGGCAGGGTGTCATCCGGGTTGAAGCCGAGCGCGCGCATCTGGATCGGCGTGTCATCGATATAGATGCCGGTCGTGCCGGCGCCGCCGGAGGATGAGATGCCGCGAATGGAAATGGCGTTCGTGCCCGAGGTGTCGATGGATACGCCGGGCGTGAAGCGCACGACGTCCTGAAAATCCTTGATGCCCTTCTGGTCGATCATGTCCTGGCTGAACGCGGTGACGCTGATCGGCACCCGGCCGATGGACTCCTCATGACGGGTCGCCGTGACCACGATCTCCTCGAGGCCTCCCGGCGATGCGGCCGGTGCGGCGTTGGTCTCCGCATCGGCGGCGACCGCCGTGCCGGAGAGGCCGATCGTGCCGGCGGCTATAAGGGTGCGCAAAAGCAACAGATGCGAGGAAATACCGTATTTTAACGGCTTCGGAGCTGTGGCTGACATCGTGTCCCCATGAGGTAGTTATACGGTCAGATAACTATGCGCCGACAGTAGCACTCACCTTCCTGTCCCGCAACCGCGCTGCCGCCATGATCCGCGCCATGGCACCGGGGCGCCGCGGCCCCGCCCGCGAGGCCGCAGGGCGCCGCTACTTGCTCCGGAACGTGAAGGTGAAGCCGAACGTTCGCGGGCGGTAGGTGAACTGCCGCTGCAGGCGGCTCTCACCGTCGCCCGGATCGATGCTCCACTCGTAGTTCGTGACCGCGTGCGTGTCGGCGAGATTGTCGACGAACGCCGCGACCTCCCAGTCGCCCACGTGCACGCCGGCGCGCGCGGAAGCAAAGTTGTTCGACGGCAGCACGTAATTGGCGGCGTCGAATTGCTGCGTGGACGGGTCCTGGCCCGGCGACGGCCATTTCGCACGGCTCACGTATTCGTCGTCGACGCGCATGAACGAGTCGAGATCGAACACGCTGAACTTGTATTCCAGGCCGATGGACGCGGTGAACGGAGCCTGGGGCTGCGCGCTCTGGCCGGTGATGGCATCGCCGCGCGACACCACCGGCGGACTCTCGAGCGGGGTCAGACGCGAGTCCGAAGTATAGCGCGCGTCGGTGTAGCCCGTCGCGAGCTCCACCGTGAAGGAGTCGGTGATCGCGACATCGGCCTGCAGGTCGATACCCTTGGCGATGGCGGTGCCGAGGTTCGCGATGAAGGATATCTGGCAGATCGGCGGAATCACGGTCTGCTGGATGTTGTTCCAGCGGATGTAGTAGATGCTGCTCGCGAGCTTGATGCGGTTGTCGAAGTTGTTCTTGGCGCCGACCTCGTAGCTGTTGACCGTATCGGAATCGAAGGTCAGCGGGGACGATTTGATGCCGAGGCTCTGGAAGTCGGTGCCGCACGCGGCCTCCGGCACGGGGTTGTTGCCGCCGCCCGGGCGGTAGCCCTTCGCGTAGGTGAAGTAGTACAGATTGCGCGGATCGTACTGGTAGCTGAAGCTCACCTTGGGCGTGAAGGAGTTCTCGCTCTTCTCCGCGCCCACGCTTTGCGGCGAGAGGAACAGCTGCGGGCCGCCGGTCAGCGAGTAGAACGAGTACTTGGCGTGCGACACCCGCGCGCCGAGCGTGAGCTTCAACTGATCGGTGAAGCTGTAGGTACCCTCTCCGTACAGGGCGAGCTGCTGGTCCTTGGCGTTGGTGAGCAGGAAGTAGGAATCGTTCGGATAGCGCGGATCGAAGGGCACCGGATTGCCGTTGGGATCGGTGAAGACGTCCGTGTAGGGCATGCCGGTCGCGGCTTCGGTCAGCTCGTTGAGCAGCGGATCGTGGATCTGCTCGAGGTAGCGCTGGCGGTTGACGCTGAAGAACACGCCGGTGGTCCAGATCAAGCGTGCCGCGGGATCGTTCGATTGCAGGCGGATTTCCTGGGTGAAATTCTGCTGATAGTTGTCGACCGATGCGGGCGAGCGGTAGTCGGTCGCGCCGGCGGGAAGGTGCACGCCGCCGCCGTCGAGCATCAGCGGCTGCTGGAGCGAGTACCCCGGCCCGAAGAACGTCTGATAGAAGCCGAGGTTGTACAGCGTGCCGTCGTAGCCGGTCGTGTCCTTGCGGTGATAGTACGAGGTGTTGGAGACGAGCTTGGTCGCGCCGAAATCGGCCTCCATCTTGAGCGCGGGCAGATAGAACCGGTCCGGCGCCGAGCGCTGGGTCGGATTCGCGCTCACGTAGCGATCCTGGCCGGGGTTGGAGTACAGCGGCCAGTAGCTCTCCACGTCGTTGCGGTAGCGATCCTGATAGTAGAAGCTCGGCGTGATGTGCAGCTGCTCGACGGGCGCGTAGACGGCGGCGAGCCGCACCAGCATGGTCTCGTCGTAATTGCTGTTCTTCTGGTCGGTTGCGAGCGTCACCGGATCGATGCGGTCGATCCAGCCGCCGTCGCGCCGATACCAGACGCTCGCGCGCACGCCGAGCGTGCCGTCGATGAGGGGCGTGCCGCCGGCGATGCCGGCCTCGTAGCTCGGCGATCCGCCCTGGGTGTACGACAGCTCCTCGCGGCTGTAGAAGCTGGTCTTGTCGAGGCTCGGCTGCACGGTGATGTAGCGCACCGTGCCGCCCTCGGAGCCCGATCCGAACAGGGTGCCCTGCGGTCCGCGCAGCACCTCGATGCGGTCGATGTCGAAGGATTTGGGCAGCGCCTCGTCCGGGTTGAAGGCCAGGGCGCGCATCTGGATCGGCGTGTCGTCCAGATAGATGCCGGTGGTGCCGGCGCCGCCGGTCGAGGCGATGCCGCGGATGGAGATGTTGTTGGTGCCCGAATTGTCGATGTCGACGCCCGGCGTGAAGCGCGCGACATCCACGATGTCCTTGATGCCGCGGATGTCCATGGCGTCCTGACTCAGCGCCGTGACGCTGATCGGCACCTTGCTCAGGCTCTCCTCGTGACGGGTTGCCGTCACGACGATCTCCTGCAGCGGTCCGGTGGACGCCGCCGCGTCCGCCGTATCCGCATCCGCGGCTCGCAGCGAGGCGGGCGATAGAGCGGCGAGGGCAGCGAGGGCGGCGCAAATACCTGCGATGGGCTTCCAGCCCTCGTGGCCCATGCGCAACTCGAGATTATTTCGGCGTCCCGGCATGATGCATCCCCATGTTGTCATCCAAGAACGACTTCGCTCGTCCAGCGTGCCAATTCCCCGCTTAAGCGCGCACCTTAACCAGGCCGCCGCGGAAAGGCAAACCGGCGCGTTGCCGCCGCGCAACGTCTTGCCGCGCAAGATCGTAAGCGGGTTTATGGGATCATGAGCGCATGACCGAACAGCCGCCGAAGCACGCCCGAATCACCCGCCCATGAGCACGCAGCCCCCGGACCGCCCCCGAGCCAAGAGCGTGAGGCCGCTGCGCGCGCTGCTGCCCTTCCTGCGCCCTTATCGCGGGCGGATGGCCGCGGCCCTGGCCGCGCTCGTGGTGGCGGCGGCGGCGATGTTGGCGCTGCCGGTGGTGCTGCGTCAGCTCATCGACCGCGTGCTCGCCAACCGCGACACCGGCACCTTGAACCTCTGGTTCTTCGGCTTGCTCGCGGCCTCGGCCATCCTCGGCGTGTTCGCCGCCTTGCGCTTCTATCTCGTCACCACGCTCGGCGAGCGGGTGGTGGCCGATCTGCGCGACGCGGTCTATCGGCGCGTGGTGCGCATGGACCCCTTGTTCTTCGAGACCACGCGCGTCGGGGAGGTGCTGTCGCGCCTGACCACCGACACCACGCTGGTGCAGGCGATCTCGGGGGTGAACCTGTCGATCATCCTGCGCTCCTCGCTCAGCTTGCTCGGCGGCCTCATCATGCTCGGCCTCACCAGCGCGAAGCTCATGGGGATCATCCTGGTCCTGATCATCATCGTCATCGTGCCGCTGGTCACGCTCGGCCGACGCGTGCGCGGGCTCTCGCGCACCTCCCAGGACCGCATCGCCGACACCAGCGGGCTTGCCGGGGAGACCCTGAACGCGATCCAGACGGTCCAGGCATTCACCCTCGAGGACCTGCAGAGCGAGCGCTATCGGCGATCCGTGGAAGAGAGCTTCACGGCGGCGGTGCGGCGCACGCGCGTGCGCGCCTCGCTCACTGCCGTCGGCATCACCCTGGTGTTCGCCGGCATCACCTTCGTGCTGTGGCTCGGTCTGCGCCAGGTCCTCGCGGGCACCATGACCGGCGGCCAGCTGCTCCAATTCCTGTTCTACGCGGTGTTCGTCGGCAGCTCCTGCGCGGCATTGTCCGAGATGTGGGGCGAGATGCAGCGCGCCGCGGGCGCGATGGAGAGACTCACCGAGCTGCTCGAGGCCCGGCCCGCGCTGCGCGCGCCGCCGCATCCCGCGAAGCTGCCGGCGCGGGTGCGCGGCGAGATCCGCTTCGACAACGTCACCTTCCATTATCCTTCGCGGCCCGACACCGCCTCCCTCGCGAACTTCTCCCTCGAGGTCGCGCCGGGCGAGACGGTGGCCTTCGTCGGCCCTTCGGGCGCGGGCAAGAGCACCACTTTCCAGCTGCTGCTGCGCTTCTATGATCCCGACTCGGGCAGGGTCTCGATCGACGACCAACGCCTCGCCGACCTCGAGCCGGAGGCCATCCGCGCCCAGATCGGGCTGGTGCCCCAGGAGACCATGCTGTTCGGAGCGAGCGCGCGCGAGAACATCCGCTATGGGCGGCCGTCCGCGACGGATGCCGAGATCGAGGCAGCGGCGGCGGCCGCGGCCGCCGATGATTTCATCCGCAAGCTTCCCGACGGTTACGACACATTCCTCGGCGAGCGCGGCACGCGCCTGTCGGGCGGCCAGCGGCAGCGAATTGCATTGGCGCGCGCGATCCTGAAGGATCCGCCGATCCTGCTCCTGGACGAGGCCACGAGCTCCCTGGACGCGGAATCGGAGCGCCTGGTGCAGCGCGCGCTCGAGAAGCTGATGCAGGGGCGCACCACCATCATCATCGCGCATCGCCTGGCCACCGTGCTCAAGGCGGATCGCATCGTCGTCATGGACCACGGCCGCAAGATCGCGGTGGGGACCCACGCCGAGCTCCTGGTGGCCAGCCCGCTGTACGCGCAGCTCGCGGCGCTGCAATTTGCGGCGGTGTCGGCCGATGGGCCGTCCGCGGAGCGCGCGGTCGGCGCTACTTGAGCAACCCCTCGTCCTTCAGCGCCTGCTGCACCTTGGGCCGCTGCTCCACGCGGGCGGCATAGGCGGTGAGCACCGGCCACTTCGCGAGATCGATGCCGACGCGCGGCGACCAGCGCAGCACGGTGAAGAGGTAAGCGTCGGCCACCGTGAACGCGTTGCCCATCAAATAGGCCTTGTTCTCGAGGAGCTTGCTCAGCCAGGCGAACTTCTTGTCGAAGCCCGCCACGATCGAGGCGCGCCAGTCGGCGGAAATCTTGGGATTGAACAACGGCCCGTAGCTCTTGTGCAGCTCCGAGGTGATGTAGTTGAGGATCTCCATCAGGCGGTAGCGCTCGAGAGTGCCCGGGCGCGGCGCGAGGCCGCTCTCCGGTTTTTGGTCCGCGAGATATTGCACGATGGCGGGGCCCTCGGTGAGCACCTCGCCGCCATCGAGCTGCAGCGCGGGCACGGCGCCCTTGGAGTTCACCGTGAGGTAATCGGCGCCGGAAGCCGTCTTCTTCCCGGCAAGATCGACCTTCTCGTAAGAGGCGGCGAGTCCCGCCTCGAGGATGACGATGTGCGGCGAGAGCGAGCAGGCACCTGGCGAGTAATAGAGCTTCATGGATTCTCCTGTAAAGATCCGCCGGCGATCATCCGCGCGCGGCCGGCGCCAGCGTCGTCGCCAGGGCGGCGCCGACGATCCCGGCCTCGGAACGCAGCTTGCCGATGCGCAGCGGCGCGGGACAGCGCACCTTGTGCATGAATTTCTCGGGCTCCTCGGTGATGCCGCCGCAGAGCACGATGAGATCGGGCCAGAGGAGCGCGTGCATCTGGCCGAGCACCCGGCTCAGCTCCTCCGCCCACCCGTCCCAGCTCAGATTCTTGTCCACCTTGGCGCGTCCCGAGGCGCGGTGCTCGGCTTCCTCGCCCTCGACCTGCAGGTGACCGAGCTCGGTGTTCGGCACGAGCCTGCCGTCGACGAAGAGCGCGGTGCCGATCCCGGTGCCGAGCGTGAGCAGCAACACCGTGCCGGAAACGCCGTGCGCGGCACCGAGGCGCAGCTCCGCGAGGCCCGCGGCATCCGCGTCGTTCAACACCGCCACGGGACGGCGCAGGCGCTCGGTCGCGAGCGCGCCCAGCGGCCGGCCGATCCAATCCTTGCTGATGTTCGCCGCGGTCAGCACGATGCCCTGGCGGATCACGCTCGGAAAGGCCACGCCGACCGGATGATCGCCGGGGATGTTCGCGGCCACCTGCACGAGCGCGGAAAGGAGGTCGTCGGTGGACCCCTGCGCGGGCGTGGGCGTCGAGAACCGCTCGCTCTTGAACTCGCCGCTCGCGAGATCGACGAGCGCGCACTTGATGGACGATCCGCCGACGTCGACTCCGACCGCCAGCGCCGCTTCCTTAGCCAATGGGTTCACGCATTGTGAGTTTCGCCCGCCGTCATCCGGCCAACATCCCTATAATAACCCGTAACATGAGCTCGATTGATACCCAGTTCGCCACCCGCCGAAACGTCGCTTTACAACCCGGAACCCTCCAGGCGGCCCTGCTCGATCGATTGACCCGGTCGCTCGCCAAGAGCCCGGATTCGGCGAGCGCTCGCGATATCTATGACGCCTTGTCGCTGGCGGTGCACGAGGAGCTGACGCTGCGCTGGCTGGCGACCGAGCGGCGCGTGGCCCGGGCGCACGTCAAGCGGGTGTGCTACTTCTCGGTCGAATACCTGCCGGGACGGTCTCTCGTGAACGCTCTTTCCAGCCTGGAAGGCGGCCTCTTGCAGGAGGCGCGGGCGGTTCTGCGCAACATGGGCCACGATCTCGACGACATCGCCGCGCAGGAGGATGACCCGGGCCTCGGCAACGGGGGTCTCGGGCGCCTTGCGGCGTGTTTCCTGGATTCCCTGGCAACGCTGCAGTTCCCGGCCATCGGCTACGGCATCCGATACGATTACGGAATCTTCACGCAGGTGATCGGCCAGGAGGGCGGCCAGCGCGAGGTGGCGAGCAGCTGGCTGCGCTTCAGGAACGTGTGGGAGCTGCCGACCAGCGATGCGCGCTACACGGTCAAGTTCGGCGGCCGCGTCGAGGCGTTCGAGCACACCGAGGGCACGAAGCACCGCTGGGTCGGCACCAACGACATCTACGCGGTCGGCTTCGATCAGCTGACTCCCGGCAACCGCGGTCCGACCGTCAATTCTCTGCGCCTCTGGTCGGGACGAGCCGTCACGCCCTTCAGCATCGACGCCTTCAACGCCGGGGACTATGCCGCCGCGGTGCGGGACCAGGTGGAGGCCAAGAACCTCTCGCGCGTCCTGTATCCCGACGACTCCACGCCGCAGGGCAAGGAGCTCAGGCTCAAGCAGCAGTATTTCTTCGTGAGCGCGAGCCTGCAGGACATCATCGCGACCCAGATCGCCGAGGGCCGCTCGCTCGCGTCCTTGCCGGACTCGATCGCGATCCAGTTGAACGACACTCATCCGACCGTCGCCATCCCCGAGCTGATGCGCTTGCTGGTGGACGAGCATGGCCTCTCGTGGGCGCAGAGCTGGGAGATCAGCTGCCGCGTCTTCTCCTATACCAACCACACGCTCCTGCCGGAGGCTCTCGAGACCTGGCCGGTGGCGCTGTTCGAGAGGCTGCTGCCGCGGCACCTGCAGATCATCTACGACATCAATCGCGATTTCCTGAAAGAAGTCGAGACGCGCTACCCAAAGGATGTCGACCGTCAGCGGCGACTGTCGATCATCGACGACGGCGGCGAGCGCCGCGTGCGCATGGCGCATCTCGCGGTGATCGGCAGCCACAAGGTCAACGGCGTCGCGCAGCTGCATTCGGAGCTCATGCGAAAGTACGTGTTCTCCGGTTTCGCGGAGATGTATCCGGACCGGTTCATCAACGTCACCAACGGCATCGCCGTGCGGCGTTGGCTGAAGCAGTCCAATCCGGGGCTGTCGGCGTTGCTCACCGAGCGCCTGGGGCCCGCGTGGGAGAACGATCTCGAGGAGCTCGGGCGCCTCGCCGGCGCCGCGGACGATGCGGAGTTCCGGCGTCAGTTCCGCGGCATCAAGCGCACCAACAAGCTGCGCCTCGCGGACGAGGTCATGCGCCGCACCGGCATCGCGCTCAACGTCGATTCGCTGTTCGACGTACAGGTGAAGCGCATCCACGAGTACAAGCGCCAGCTGCTGAATCTGCTCTACGTGGTGACGCGGTTCCAGCGCATCCGCGCGAATCCGCTGAGGCCGGTGGTCCCGCGCACCGTGATCTTCGCCGGCAAGGCGGCGCCTGGCTATGCCATGGCCAAGGCCATCATCAAGCTCATCAACAACGTGGCGCGCACCATCGGCGCCGACGCCGAGATGCGCGACAAGCTGCGCGTCGCGTTCCTGCCGGATTACGACGTGTCGCTCGCGCAGAAGATCATGCCGGCGGCGGACCTGTCGCAGCAGATCTCGACGGCGGGGATGGAGGCTTCGGGTACCGGCAACATGAAGCTCGCGCTGAACGGGGCGCTCACCATCGGCACCTTGGACGGCGCCAACATCGAGATCCGCGATCACGTCGGCGCCGAGAACATGTTCATCTTCGGGCTCACCGCGGAGGAGGTCGGCGCGCAGCGCGCGGCCGGCTACAGGCCGCGGCAGGTGCTCGAATCGAATCCCGAGCTGAGGCGCACGCTCGAGCTGATCGAATCGGGATTCTTCACGCCGGGCCGCTGGGACGATGCGCGGCCGGTGATCAACCGGCTGTTGAGCGACGGGGAGCCGTTCCTCGTGCTCGCGGACTTCGCGGCGTATTGCAAGGCGCAGGACGCGGTCGACGAGCTGTACGCGCAGGAGGAGGAGTGGAGCCGGCGCGCCATCATCAACTGCGTGAACATGGGTTATTTCTCCAGCGACCGCAGCATCCGCGAATACGCCGAGCGCATCTGGGCCGTGAAGCCGGTGATGTAGCGGTGGCCTCCGGCCGATGAAGCTCATGCAGGCAGGATCGCCGCGCCCGCTGGGCGCGACGTGGACCGCGCACGGGGTCAATTTCGCGGTGTTCTCCGCTCATGCGACCCGCGTGGAGGTCGCGCTGTTCGACGCCGGGACGGGCGAGGAGCGCGCACGCCACGAATTGCCGCGGCGCACGGGCGATGTCTGGCACGGGTTGCTCGCGCCGCGGCATGCGGGCCCCGGCGCGCACTATGCCTACCACGTCCACGGTCCCGACGATCCGGACCGGGGGCTGCGGTTCGACCCGGCCGCCGCGCTGATCGACCCTTATGCGCGCGCCCTGTCGCGCTCATCTCCCCCGCGCGCAACATGGGTCGAGGGCGCATTCGACTGGGGCGAGGATCGGCCGCCCGCGACCCCGTGGCCCGAGACCGTCATCTACGAGCTGCACGTCAAGGGCATGACGCAGCTGCATCCGGCGGTCCCCCCGGCGTGGCGCGGCAAGTACCTGGGCCTTACCGTGCCGCAGGTCATCGAGCATTTGAAGTCGATCGGCGTCACGGCGGTGGAGCTCCTGCCGGTGCAGGCGTTCATCTCCGAGGGCTTTCTCCGCGAGCGGGGCCTGGTCAACTACTGGGGATACAACCCGATCGCCTGGTTCGCGCCCGCGAACGAGTACGCGGTCGAGGACGCGCTGGCCGAGTTCAAGATCATGGTCAAGGCGCTGCACGCCGCCGGGATCGAGGTGATCCTGGACGTGGTGTTCAACCACACCGCCGAGGGCAACGATGCGGGACCGCTGCTCTCGCTCAAGGGCCTCGACAACCCGGTCTACTACCGCCTGTCCGCCGACCGGCGCCGTTACGAAAACATCTCGGGTTGCGGGAACACCGTCGACTGCGCGCAGCCGCAGGTGCGCACCCTGATCATCGACTGTCTGAAGTACTGGGTCGAGGAATTGCACGTCGACGGCTTTCGCTTCGATCTCGCCACCGTGCTCGGGCGCGAGGAGGCCGGCTTCGACGAGCACGCCGCGCTCTTCAAGGCGCTGCGCGGCGAGCCTGCGCTGGCCTACGTCAAGATGATCGCCGAGCCCTGGGACATCGGCCCGGGGGGATATCAGCTCGGGCGCTTCCCGCCCGGGTGGAGCGAGTGGAACGATCGTTACCGCGACGGCGTGCGGGCATTCTGGCGCCGCGATCGGGGCCGGCTCGGCGAGCTCGCGGAGCGATTCGCCGGCTCGAGCGATCTGTTCCGGCACAACGGACGCAAGCCGACCGCGGGTATCAACTTCGTCACCGCGCACGACGGCTTCACGCTCAATGACCTCGTGTCCTACAACGAGCGTCACAACCAAGCCAACGGCGAGGCCAACCACGACGGACATCACGGGAACTTGAGCTGGAATTGCGGCGTCGAAGGACCGACAAGCGATCCCGCGGTGAGCGAGCTGCGCGTCCGCCAGATGAAGAACTTCATCGCGACGCTGTTCCTGTCCCAGGGCGTGCCCATGCTGTTGGCCGGCGACGAGTTCGCGCGCACCCAGCGCGGGAACAACAACGCGTACTGCCAGGACAACGAGATGACTTGGATCGACTGGCGGCTGAGCGGGGTCAATCAGGGGTTGCTGCGCTTCGTGCAGCTGCTCGCAGGAATCAGGCGCGGGAATCCCGAGTTCCGGCGCGAGACCTTCCTCAAGGGCGCCTCGTCGCGGGCGGGCGTCAAGGATGTGATCTGGTTAAACGTCCGCGGTGCCGAGATGACGCAAGGTGAGTGGCAAGACGAAAGCCTGCGCGCGCTGGGCGCCTGGTTCGGCAAGCGCAATGATCCGGAGGGACGCCTGTTGCTGTTGATGAACGCCGACGACTCCGGGAAGGTTTTTTCGTTGCCGCGGCCCTCGGCCGGCCAAGCCTGGATTCGTCGATTCGATACCGCCCGGGACGCGGACGCCGCCAGCCTCGGAGACGCGCGCGAGTACGCGCTCGTGCCGAGCAGCATGGCGCTGCTGGAGTGCTGAGGTGGATCCGTCCCTGATCGAGAGGCTGGCCCGCCTGCGGGGAATCGGCGATGCCTACCACGACTATCGGGGCGACCTGAGATATTTCAGCCTGGAGACCAAGCGCGAGCTCCTGCGGGCCATGGGCTCACCGGTGGACGACGCGGCCGCGCTCGAGTCCGAGCTGCGCGGCGCGGAAGCCGGGCGCGACCGCCGCTTCCTGCCGCCGCTCGCGGTCTCGCGCCAGCCCCGGGTGCATCTCGACATCAACGTCTCCGCGCGCGATTTCGGTGCGACCCTGCTCTGGACGGTCTCACGCGAGGATGGATCGAGACAGGACGGGACGATCAACACCGCGGACTGCGCCGAGATTTGGCGGGGCGAAATCGAGGGATCATGGATCACCCGGCGGTGCTTCGAGCTGCCGTTCGATCTGCCGCCCGGGTATCACCGGCTCGAGGCGCGGATCTCGGGCGGCGTGTCCGAGCAGTGCCTGGTCATCGTCTCGCCGCGGCAGTGCTACGAGCCCCCCTCGATCGCCGCCGGCGCCCACTTCTGGGGCATTGCCGTGCAGCTCTACACCCTGAGGTCGCGCGCCAACTGGGGCATCGGAGATTTCGCCGACCTCCAGACGCTGATCCGCTGGATGGCGCCGCACGGCGCCGCGTTCGTGGGCCTGAATCCGCTGCACGCGCTCGCGCCGTCCGACCCGCGGCGCGGAAGTCCCTACAGCGCCTCCAGCCGGCATTTCCTCAACGTGCTGTACATCGCCGTCACCTCCGTTCCGGAATTCGAGGAATGCGCGGCGGCGCGCGAGCGTCTCGCGGATCCCGCCGTGGGTGCGCGGCTGGCGAGCTTGCGGGCGGCCGAGCTGGTCGACTACCGCGGGGCGGCCGAGGTGAAGCTCGAGTTCCTGCAGCTCCTGTATCGGCACTTTCGCGAGCGTCACCTCGCGGCCGACAGTGGGCGGGGCCGGGGCTTCCGCGAGTTCGTCGCCGCCGGGGGCGGGCTCCTGCAGGCGCATGCGCGCTTCGATGCGCTCGATCATCACTTCCGCACCACCCGGGCCTCCGCCTCCGGATGGATGAGCTGGCCGGATGAATACCACGACGTGCACGGCCGCGCCGCCGCGCGCTTCGCCGAGGCTCATCCCGCCGAGGTCGAGTTCCATGCCTACCTGCAGTGGATCGCGCAGGAGCAGCTGATCGAGGCCCAGTCGCTGGCGCGCGAGCTCGGCATGCCCATCGGTCTCTACGGCGACTATGCGGTCGGCGCGAACCCCTCGGGCTCCGAGACCTGGGCCGATCCGAAGAGCTACTGTCTCGGCGCCGAGACGGGAGCCCCGCCGGATCCGCTCGCGCTCAAAGGGCAGGGTTGGGGCATTCCGCCGCAGGATCCTGCGACGATGCGCTCACAGGGACTCGCCGGGTTTGCGCGCCTGATCCGCGGCAACATGCGCTACTACGGCGCGCTGCGCCTGGACCACGTGATGGCGCTGTTCCGCCTGTGGTGGGTGCCGGCCCGCCATGCCTCCGCGGAGGGCGCGTACGTGCATTATCCCCTGCACGAGCTGCTCACGGTGCTCGCGCTCGAGAGCGCCCGCGCCGCGTGCCTGGTGGTGGGAGAGGATCTCGGCGTGGTCCCGGACGAGATGCGGCACGCCATGCCGGACTTCGGTCTCTATCACTACAAGGTGCTGATATTCGAGAAGGTGGGCGGCCGCTTTCGCCGACCCGACGAGTTCGCGATGCGCGCGCTCGCAACCGCGACCACGCACGACCTGCCGACCTTGCGCAGCTACTGGGAAGGGCGCGACATCGAGCTGCGGCGGCGGCTGCAGCTCTATCCGAATGCCGAGATCGAGGGCGACATCGAGCGCGAGCGCGTGCGGGACCGGGAGATGATGCTGGCGGCGCTCGCCGAGCAGGGGCTGCAGCCGGAGCATCCGCGTGGTGCCGCCGATCCGTTCACGCCGGAGCTCGCGCACGCAATGCACCTGTACTTGGCGCGCTCGCGTACGGCGCTGGTCGCGGTTCAGATCGAGGATCTGCTGGGGATGATCGACCCGGTGAACGTCCCGGGGACGCACCAGGAATATCCCAACTGGCAGCGCAAAGTGACGGCGGATCTCGAGGATCTGGCGGTGCGGGAAGATTTGGCGGCGCAGTTCCGGGAGCTGACGGCTACGCGGGCGGCTTCGTAGCGGGGAGCACCGCGGCTGAACGAGGCGAACGGTGGATGCGGCGGGCGGCCCCGAGGCTATCGGTCGACCGCTGCCTGGGCCCGCGCCGCCC
This sequence comes from Steroidobacteraceae bacterium, assembly GCA_036268215.1. GTDB lineage: Bacteria > Pseudomonadota > Gammaproteobacteria > Steroidobacterales > Steroidobacteraceae > Bog-1198. The sequence goes on along the minus strand of DATAUO010000269.1, from coordinate 1,074 downwards.
ACGCCCACACGACCGCGCCGACGATCACCGCGACCGGCACGATCTTGACGGCCTCCGAGAGCGCCGAGGCCTTGGATAGGGCGCCGATGATGAAGGGCGAGGGCACATCGCCGAGGAGGTGAATGATGAAGACCCCGAGCGCGATGGCGGTCGCGCGCTCGGCCGCGCTCACCAGGTTGACGATCGCCGCGTTGATCGGGCCGGTCGAGAGGAACAAGAAGAGCTGCGCGGCGACCATCCAGGCGAGGTACGCGGTGTGCGACGGCACGGTGAGCGCCATCCATACGCAGGGGGCGGCGATCAACGTTGAAGCGCCCGACAACCATAGATACGCTTGCCGCGAGTACCTGACGCAGTAGTCGCCGAGCCATCCGCCGGCGAAGGTGCCGACGAACCCCGTGACGACCACGATCGCGCCGAAGCTCACCGTGGCTTCGCTCCGCGGCATGCCGCGCACGCGCTCGAGGAACGCCGGCATCCAGAACGCGAGTCCGCCCACCGCGAAGGTGTAGGCGGCATAGCCGACGATGGTGAGCACGTAGGGGCGGTTTTGCATCAGCGTGAGCAGGGTGCGCACGAGCGACGAGAGGGTCGACTTGAGGTTCTTCGGCGCGGACGGTTGCGCGGCACGCTTGGCCGGACCGGAAGGCGCGGCATCCCCGGTCGCCGCGGAATCCCCGGCGTGGCGCACCACGGCTCCGCCGTCGTCGTCCTCGGCGCCGCGCGGCGGATCCTTGAGCAGGAGGCAGAGCGCGGCGAGGATCAGCCCGGGAATGCCGGCGATGAAAAAGGCGGCGCGCCAGCCGTAGTGCTTGTCGACCAGCCCGCCGACGACGTAGCCGAGCGCCGAGCCCACCGGGATGGCGCAGAAAAAGACCGCCATGACGCGTGCGCGCTGCCGCGCCGGAAAGTAGTCGGACAAGAGGCTCGGGGCGATGGTGACGTAGGCGGCCTCGCCGATGCCGACGGACGCACGCGCGGCCAGGAGGCTCAGATAGCCTCTGGAGAAGCCGGACAGCGCCGTGGCGAAGCTCCAGCAGGCGACACCGAATGCGATCAGGCGCGGCCGCGAGC
>DATAUO010000268.1:0-12376 GCA_036268215.1 Steroidobacteraceae bacterium | reverse complement strand
CCGCGGCGCGATAGGCGCGCGCCAGATCGGTGCGGGGGCGCCAGAAGTCGGGAGCCGAAGCGACCGTCCGCTCGAGCGCCTCGATGGCCTCGGCCACCTTGTCCTGGTCGAGGAGCGCGACGCCCAGGAGCCGCAAGCTGTTGACCTCGCCCGGTGCCGCGGCCTGGATGGCGCGCAGCCCCTGCTCGGCGGTTTGCGCACGCCCGGCGCGCAGCGCCGCCTGAGCCTGGCCATAAGCCGTTCGCAACGCCGCCTGCGAGCGCGCGTCCGCCGGATCACCCATGACCGAAGCCCTCACGCCGGCTCGCCGGCCGTCGCCCGCAAGCGCGGGCGCTCATGCCGGCGCCGCGGGATCGAGGCCGGGGCCATCCGGCGAGGTCCGCGCGAGCGGCATGGCCGCTGCGGGAGTCCACGCGGGCTTGTTGCCGATCTTGCGCTCCGCGCTCGGCGGATAGCCGAACTGCATGCGGTAGCACTTGGAGAAATGCGGCGGCGACTGGAAGCCGCAGGCGGTGGTGATGTCCATGATGGGCATGGCGGTTTGCAGCAGCAGCTCGCGCGCGCGGCGCAGCCGCATCTGCAGGTAATATTGCTTGGGGACGCAATTGAGGTCGCGCTTGAACAACCGCTCGATCTGGCGCCGGGACAGGCCGGTCGCCCGGGCGATCTTGTCGAGCGACAGCGGCTTCTCGATGTTCTCCTCCATGAGCTGCGCCACCCGGATCAGTCCGCGATGCGAGACGCCGATCTGCGCGCGCAGCGGCACATACTGGCGATCGGAGTGCTTGCGCACGCGCTCGACGATGAACTGCTCCGAGACCAGCTGCGAGATCTTCGGGCCGAGCTTGACCTGGATCAGGTTCAGCATGAGATCCAGGGGAGCCGTGCCGCCCGAGCAGGTGAAGCGGTCGCGGTCGATGGTGAACAGCTGATCGCTGATCCGCACCCGCGGAAACTCCTCGCGCAGAGCCGAGAGGTTTTCCCAGTGGATGGTCGCCGAGAAGTGGTCGAGCAGCCCGGCGCGAGCGAGCGCATAGCCGCCGGTACAGAGCGCCCCGAGCGGGACGCGGCGCTCGGCCAGGCGCTTGAGCGCGGTGATCAGCGCCGGCGACACCGCTTCGCGCACGTTCACCCCGCCGCAAACGAACAGGATGTCCGCCGGCCCGAGCTTCTCCAGCGCCCCCGTCGGCGAGAGCTTGAGCCCGCTGCTCGCATCGGCGGCGTGCCCATCGAGGCTGATGACGGACCATTCGTACACGTCGCGGCCCACCAGCCGGTTGGCCATGCGCAGGGGCTCGAGCGCGTTCGCGACGGCGATCAGCGAGTAGTTCGGCAGCGTGAGGAAGGCATACTTGCACTTGCGCAGGACGGCGGGAGTTTCCAAGCGGCCTCCGAGGAGCGAAGAACACGACGGCCCGCGCCCCGAGCGGCGCACGGCGAGGCCGGCGAACCGCCGCAATTATGCCAGCAGATCGGCAGTCTTGCCTGTTTCCGACATATTGCCGTCGTTTTCCGGACAGCAAGCGGGCGGCCGGAGTGCCTGATTCCGTCCCACGCCTGCCGGGGATGACGCATTTGCACCCGCGACTGTCGCAATTGGCGTGTCGCCGGCCCTGGCGGTAGCTACACTGGCGGCGCATTTCAGGGGAGATTCTATGAAGACTCATGCGCGGGTCGTCGTCATCGGCGGCGGTGTGGTGGGCGTCAGCACGCTGTACCACCTGGCCCGGAAAGGCTGGACCGACGCGGTGCTGCTCGAGCGCGCGGAGCTGACCGCGGGATCGACCTGGCATGCCGCGGGCCTCCTGCCGCTCTTCAACATGAGCTACACGGTCGGCCAGCTGCATAAATACTCCGTCGACCTGTACAAGAGGCTGCCCGCCGAGACCGGACAGGACGTGAGCTTTCACGTCAGCGGAAATTTGCGGCTCGCAACCTGCCGCGAGCGCATGGACGAGTACCAGAAGTATTGCGGCACGGCCAACACCATCGGCGTGCCGTTCCAGATCATCTCGCCGTCCGAGGTGCGCGAGCTCTGGCCGCTGGTCGAGCTCGGCGACGGCGCCGCCACCGCGAAGATCGTCGGTGCGCTCTATCATCCCGACGACGGCCACATCGCGCCCGCCGATCTCACCATGGCGCTGCGCAAGGGCGCCCGCTCGCGCGGCGCCGAGATCCATGAGCAGACCGAGGTCACGGCCGTCAGGCGCACGGCGTCCGGCGAGTGGCACCTGACCACCAACAAGGGCGAGATCACCGCCGAGCACGTGGTGTGCGCCACCGGCAACTACGGCCGCCAGACCGGCCGCATGTTCGGTCTCAACGTGCCGTCCATTCCGGTCGAGCACCAGTACATCGTCTACGACGAGTCTCCCGAGCTGAAATCCTACCGCCAGAAAGGCGGCCGTGAGCTGGCGGTGCTGCGCGAGTCCGACCGCTCCTATTACCTGCGCGAGGAGCGCATGGGCTGGATCCTCGGGCCTTACGAAGCCGGCGCGCCCGCCCGGTTCGCGGACGGCGTGCCCGAGTGGTTCGGCAAGAGCCTGTTCGAGGGGGACCTCGAGCGCATGCTCCCGCACGTCGAGGCGGCGCAGCGGCGCGTGCCGGCGCTCGCGAATTGCGGCATCAAGGACATCGTCAACGGACCGATCGCGTACACGCCCGATGGGAGTCCTCTGATCGGGCCGGCCTGGGGAGTCCCCAATCTCTGGCTGAACGAGGGGCATAGCTTCGGCATCACCGCCGCCGGCGGATCGGGCTGGCAGCTCGCGGAGTGGATCGTCGAGGGCGAGCCCGGCATCGACATGATGGCGGTCGATCCGCGCCGCTTCGGGCCCTACACCAGCAAGCGCTATGTGGTGACCAAGAACGAGGAGACGTACCGGAACGTCTTCACCATCCACTTCCCCGACGAGGAGCGTGCGGATGCGCGCCCGGCGAAGACCAGTCCGGTCTACGACAAGCTCGCGCGCATGGGAGCGGTGTTCGGCCAGCGCTATGGCTGGGAGCGCGCCAACTGGTTCGCGCCGCCCGGCGTGCATGCAAAGGACGAGTGGAGCTTCCGCCGCACCAATTATTTCGAGCATGTCGGCAACGAGGTCCTCAATCTGCGCCGCCATGTCGGCGTCATCGACCTGACCCCGTTCACCAAGCACGAGGTCACCGGACCCGGCGCGGAGCGCTGGCTCGACGGGCTGGTGGCGAACAAGGTGCCGACCAAGATCGGGCGCATGGCGCTCACGCACGCCCTCACCCGCCGCGGCGGCATACGCTCGGAGTTCACCATCACCAAGTTCGGTGAGCAGCACTTCTACGTCGTGAGCGCGGGCGCCGCCGAGCGCTATGACGGCGACTATCTCAACAAGATGCTGCCCTCCGACGGCAGCGTGACCTTGCGCAACATCACCGGCAGCCGCGGCTGCTTCGTGGTTGCCGGTCCCCGGGCCCGCGACGTGCTGGCCAAGCTGGTCGATGTGCCCCTGGACAACGAGAAGTTCCCCTGGCTCACCGCGCAGATCGCCGAGGTCGGGCTCGCGACCGACGTGTACCTGCTGCGCGTCAACTTCGTCGGAGCGCTCGGCTGGGAGCTGCATTTCCCCATCGAATACGCGCACCACCTGTTCGACGCGATCTTCGCGGCCGGCGCCGAGTTCAACATCCGCATGGCGGGAATGCGCGCGATGGAGTCGCTGCGCATCGAGAAGTCCTACCGCATGTGGGGCAGCGACCTGACCCGGGACTACACCCCCTTCGAGGCCGGCCTGGACCGCTTCGTGCGCATGAACAAGGGCGACTTCATCGGCAAGGACGCCCTGAAGAAGCAGCTCGAGGCGGGCGTACCGAACCGCTTCGTCACCTTCGAGGTGCACGGCGTGACCGATGCCGACCCGCTCGGCAACGAGCCCTTGTTCGACAAAAAAGGCACCATCGTGGGACGCGCGACCGCGGGCTACTACGGCCACACGCTCGGCAAGAGCCTGGGGCTCGGCTACATCAAGCCGGAATTCGCCGCGGCCGGCACGGAAATCGAGATCGAGATCCTCGGCGAGCGCAAAAAGGCGACGGTGCTGGTCGATTCGCCCTACGATCCGGAGAACAAGGACTTGCGGGCCTAGGCTAGAATCCCGCACCGTGAGCAAGCAATCATTCTCCGCCTTGTCGCTGGCCTGGCGCGCGCTGTCGGGACACCGGAGCTGGCGCACCCAATGGCGCAAGCCCCAGCCCAAGGCGGGCTACGATGCCATCATCGTCGGCGGCGGCGGCCACGGGCTCGGCGCCGCCTACTACCTCGCCAAGGAGCACGGGCTCGGCAGCGTGGCGGTGCTCGAGAAGGGCTGGATCGGCGGCGGCAACACCGGCCGCAACACCACGGTGATCCGCTCGAACTACCTCTTCGACGAGAGCGCGGCGCTGTACGACCATTCCCTGAAGATGTGGTCCGATCTCTCGCAGGTGCTGAACTACAACGTCATGTTCTCGCCGCGCGGCGTCATGATGCTGGCGCACACGGTGCACGACGTGCAGGTGTCGAAGCGCCACATCCATGCCAACCGCTGCAACGGCGTCGACAACGAGTGGCTGGAGCCCGCCGAGGCCAAGGCGTTCTGCCCCCCGCTCAATATCGGCACCGACATCCGCTATCCCGTGCTCGGCGCCGCCCTGCAGCGCCGCGGCGGCACCGCGCGCCATGACGCGGTGGCGTGGGGCTATGCGCGCGCCGCCGATGCCCTGGGGGTCGACATCATCGAGAATTGCGAGGTCACGGGCATCCGTCGCGACGCCCGCGGCGCGGTCGAGGCGGTCGAAACCTCGCGCGGCGTGATCCAGGCGCGCAAGGTGGGCGTGTCGGCGGCCGGACACTCGAGCCACGTTCTCGGCCTGGCCGGCGTGCGCCTGCCGCTGGAGAGCTTTCCGCTGCAGGCGCTGGTGTCCGAGCCGGTCAAGCCGGTCTTTCCGTGCGTGGTGATGTCCAACACCATTCACGCCTACATCAGCCAATCGGACAAGGGCGAGCTGGTCATCGGCGCCGGAACCGACGCCTACACCTCGTACACCCAGCGGGGCGCGCTGCACGTCAACATGCACACGCTCGATGCGGTGTGCGAGCTCTTCCCGATGTTCCGCCGCATGCGCATGATGCGCAACTGGGGCGGCATCGTCGATGTCACCCCCGATCGCTCGCCGATCATCGCCAAGACCCCGGTGCCCGGCTTGTACGTCAATTGCGGCTGGGGGACGGGCGGCTTCAAGGCGACGCCGGGCTCGGCGCACCTGTTCGCGTGGACCATCGCGCGCGACGAGCCCCACCGCATCAACGCGCCCTTCACCATCGAGCGCTTTCGCGACGGTCATCTGATCGACGAGGCCGCGGCGGCGGCCGTGGCGCACTGATGCTGCTCATCGAATGCCCCTACTGCGGCGGGCGCCCGGAGCTCGAGTTCACTTACGGCGGCGAGGCGCATCTGGTGCGCCCGGCGCGCCCCGCGGAGCTCGACGATCAAGCCTGGAGCGAATTTCTGTACACGCGGTCGAACGTCAAGGGCGTGCACGCGGAGCGCTGGCGGCACGCGCGCGGGTGCGGCCGTTTCTTCAATGCGCTGCGCGACACGCGCACGGATCGATTCCTCGCCTTCTACCGCGCCGGTGAGCCGCGCCCCGAGATCGGGTCATGAGCTTGGGGAAGCGCGCATTCCGTACCTCGAGCGGAGGCCGGGTCGATCGCTCCCAGCGCCTGCGCTTCCAGTTCGACGGCCGCGGTTACGAGGGCGTGGCCGGCGACACGCTCGCCTCGGCGCTGCTCGCGAACGGGGTGCATCTCACCGGCCGCTCGTTCAAGTACCACCGCCCGCGCGGCATCCTCGCCGCGGGCTCCGAGGAGCCGAACGCGCTCGTCACCGTGCGCCGCGACGCCGCGCGGGTCACCCCCAACCTGCGCGCCACCCAGATCGAGCTCTATGAGGGCCTCGCGGCCGAGAGCCAGAACCGCTGGCCGAGCCTCGAGACGGATGTCGGCAGGATCAACGACTGGCTGTCGCCGTTGTTTCCCGCCGGCTTCTATTACAAGACTTTCATGTGGCCGCGCTCCGCTTGGAAATCCCTGTACGAGCCCTTCATCCGGCGCGCCGCGGGCCTCGGGCACGCGCCGAAGCTCGCCGACCCCGATCGCTACGCGCACCGCTACGCGCATTGCGACGTGCTCGTGGTCGGCGCGGGCCCCGCCGGCCTCGCCGCCGCGCTCGCCGCCGCGGAGTCCGGCGCGCGCGTGATCCTCTGCGACGAGACGGCGGACCTCGGCGGCAGCCTGCTCGCGGATTCGGGCGCGCTCATCAACGGCCGGCCGGCGCCCGAATGGGCGCGTCAGAGCGCGGCGGCGCTCGCAGCCCGGCGTCGCGTCACGCTTTTGCCGCGCACCACGGCGTTCGGCTATTTTCCGCACAACCTCATCGCGTTGCACGAGCGCCTCACGGACCACCTGGCGAGCCCGCCCGACCGCACGCCGCGCGAGCGGCTCTGGGAGGTGCGCGCACGCACCGTGGTTCTTGCCACCGGCGCGATCGAGCGGCCGCTGGTGTTTCCGGGCAACGACCGCCCGGGAATCCTCCTGGCGGGCGCGGCGCAGACCTATCTCAACCGCTACGGGGTGCGTGTCGGATCCTGCTGCGTGGTCGTGACCTCCGATGATGCCGCGTATCGAGCCGCGCTCGATCTGCATTCCGCGGGAGTCGCGGTGCCGGCGGTCGCCGACCTGCGCGCCGAGGCCACGGGGGTCTTGGCCGAGACCGCGCGCCGCGCCGGGATCGAGGTGGTCGCGGGCTCGACCGTGCTCGATACGCAGGGCGGCCTGCGGGTCTCCGGCATCACCTTGGGCCGCGTGCGCGGCGGCGAGACGCAGCAGACCGGACGGCGCGTCGCCTGCGACACGGTATTGATGTCGGGCGGCCTCACGCCGAGCGTGCATCTCTTTTCGCAATCGCGCGGCCAGCTGATCTGGGATGAGGGGCTCAAGGCTTTTCTGCCCGGCCGGCCTGCCGAGCGCACCCACTGCGCGGGCGCGTGCCGCGGAGTCTACGATCTGGCGGCGGTCCTCGAGGATGGAGCGGCGGCCGGCCGCGCGGCAGCCGCCGAAACGCCCGGCACCGCCGCAGGCGACCCGGATCCGCCCCCTCCTTCGTTCCTGGTCGAGACGCCGACTCGCAATCACAACGCCTACATCGGCGAGCTGCCGCAACCGAGCTCGCGCAGCGGCAGCAAAGCGCTGGTCGACTGGCAGCACGATGTGACCGTGCGCGACCTCGCGCTCGCGACGCGCGAGGGATTTCAATCGATCGAGCACGTCAAGCGCTACACCACGACCGGCATGGCCACCGATCAGGGCAAGACCTCGAACCTGAACGCGCTCGGCTTGGTGGCGGAATCGCTCGGCACCCCCGTCCCGCAGGTCGGATTGACCACGTTTCGCATGCCCTACACGCCCGTGTCGTTCGGCAGTCTCGCCGGCACGTCGCGCGGCGACCTGTTCGATCCCGTGCGCACGACGCCGACGCACGCATGGGCGGAGCAGCGCGGCGCGGTGTTCGAGAACGTCGCCTTGTGGAAGCGCGCCCGCTATTTTCCCCGGCCCGGCGAGGACATGCACGCCGCGGTCGCGCGCGAGTGCCTGGCGGTGCGCGGCGCCTGCGGCATATTCGACGCATCGACGCTCGGCAAGATCGAGGTCGTGGGGCGCGATGCCGCCGAATTCCTGCATCGCATGTACGTGAACAACTGGACCAATCTCGCGGTGGGCCGGGCACGCTATGGGGTTCTCCTGCGCGAGGACGGCTTCATCCATGACGACGGCGTGATCGCGCGCCTCGCCGAGGATCGTTTCCACGTCACCACCACCACCGGCGGCGCACCGCGCGTGCTCGCCATGATGGAGGACTATCGGCAGACCGAGTGGCCGGACCTCGACGTGTGGCTCACCTCGACCACCGAGCAATGGGCGGTGATCGCGGTGCAGGGACCCAACGCGCGCCGCGTGATCGAGCCGCTGGTCGAGGGCGTGGACATCGGCGCGGCGGCGCTTCCGCACATGGCCGTCGTGCGCGGCAGAATCCGCGGCGTTCCCATGCTGCTGTTTCGCGTCAGCTTCACGGGAGATCTGGGTTTTGAGATCAACGTGCCGGCGGACTTCGGTTTGTCCGTCTGGGAAGCCGTGCACGCGGCCGGCCAGGCGCACGGCATGACCGAATACGGCACCGAGGCCATGCACGTGCTGCGCGCCGAGAAGGGCTACATCATCATCGGGCAGGACACGGACGGCACGGTCACGCCGGACGATGCGGGTCTCACCTGGGCGATCGGCAAGACCAAGGCGGACTTCGTCGGCAAACGCTCGCTCGACCGGCCCTCCATGAAATCGCCGAACCGCAAGCAGCTCGTGGGGCTGCGCACCAAGGATCCGCGCACCGTGCTCGAGGAAGGCGCCCAGGTCACGGACAAGCCCGGCCAGGCGCCGCCGATGGCCCTCCTGGGCCACGTCACTTCGGCCTATTGGAGCAGCGCCCTCGGCTCATCGATCGCCTTGGGCATGGTCGCGGGCGGGCGGGCGCGCATGGGTCAGACGCTGTACGTGCCCATGCCGGGGGGCGACATCGAGGTCGAGGTCACCAGCCCGGTGTTCTACGATGCGAGCGGAGCGCGCTTGAATGGCTGAGCAAACGGCATCGACCGCGCGGCGAACGCCGCCCGCGCTGCGCGACACGGAGTGGATGCGCGCTCTGCCTCCGGCATTGCGGCTGGTCCTGCACGCCAACGCCGAAGGGCGCGCCGCCGCCGCGGCCGCCTGGGGCGTCGGGTTCTCCGCGCAAGCCTGCCGCGCCGAGATCGGCGGCGGCCGCGCATCGCTCTGGATGGGGCCCGACGAATTCCTGCTGATCGATGCCGATGCCGGCTCATCCGACGCCGCGATCGATCAGCTCGGGCGTGCGCTTGCCGGCCACCCGCATGCGCTGGTCGACGTGAGCCACCGGCAGTTCGCGCTCGAGGTGCGCGGTCCCCACTCCGAGCTCATCCTGGGCGCAGCCTGCCCGCTCGACCTCGACCTCAGCGCGTTCCCCGTGAACACGTGCACGCGCACCCTGCTCGCCAAGGCGGACATCCTGCTGTGGCGGACGGGCGAGGACACCTTTCACATGGAGGTTTGGCGCTCGTTCCAGGGCTACGTCTCCGGGCTGCTCGGCGAGATCGCCGGAGAGTTCTACGGCTAGCGCCGTCGTTCCGTTCGCGGCCCCGTCGGGGAGCCGCAGCCGGGACAGCTGTCGGGTAAGGCCTGCCGCGCGCTGCTTCGAGCCATGAGCGGTCCCGCGCGCGCGGTCATGGTGTGCGGCACGACCAGCGGCGCCGGCAAGAGCCTGCTCGCCACGGCGCTCGCGCGCTGGTATTCGCGCCAGGGACTCAAGGTCGCGCCGTTCAAGGCGCAGAACATGAGCAACAACGCCCGCGTCGTCGACGGGGGCGAGATGGGCAGCGCCCAGTACTTCCAGGCCCTCGCGGCCCGCTGCGTTCCCGACGTGCGCATGAACCCCGTGCTGCTCAAGCCCGAGAAGGACACGCACAGCCAGGTGGTCCTGCTCGGACAGCGGCGCGACGATCTTTCCGCGCTGGAGTGGCACGCGCGCGCCGCGGAGCTCTGGCCGGTGGCTCAGCGCTGCCTCGACGAGCTACGGGCGACGCACGACGTTCTCGTCATCGAGGGCGCGGGATCGCCGGCCGAGATCAACCTCGCCGCGACCGATATCGTGAACATGCGCGTCGCGGAGGCGGCGGAGGCCGCGACGCTCATCGTCTCGGACATCGACCGGGGCGGCGCGTTCGCACATCTCTATGGCACGTACCGGCTGCTCGAGCCCCGCCATCGCGCGCTGGTGCGCGGTTTCGTGCTCAACAAGTTCCGCGGCGACGCGTCGCTGCTGGAGCCCGGGCCGAGCATGCTCGAGCAATTGACCGGCGTACCCACGCTCGCCGTGCTGCCGATGTGGCGCGAGCACGGGCTGCCCGAGGAGGACGGCGTGTTCACCGGCGATGGCGGCGCGACGACCCCCGCGCGGGCGGCGGGTGCCGGCCCTTGGCGCACCGGGCTCACGGTGGCGATCGTCGCCTATCCCTACATCAGCAACCTGGATGAGTTCACGCCGCTGCGCGGGGTGCCCGGACTCATGCTGCGGTGGGCGCGCGATCGCGGCGCGCTCGCCGGCGCGGATCTGCTGATACTCCCGGGCTCGAAGAGCGTGGCGGCCGATGCCGCCTGGATACGCGGCCGCGGGCTCGACGGCGCCATCGCCGCGCACATCGCCGGCGGGAAGCCCACGCTCGCCATCTGCGGCGGCTTGCAGATCCTCGGCGCGGAGATTCGCGATCCGCTCGGCGTCGAAGGCGGCGGCCCCGGGCTGGGGCTGCTGCCCTTCTCCACCGAGTTTCAGGGGGAGAAGCGCTATCGGCGCAAGCGCCAGCGCCTGGCCGGCACGCGGGGATTCTGGGCCGGCCTCGACGGCATCGAGTTCGATGCGTACGAGATCCGGCACGGCGAGACCATCCCCCACGGCGGCGGGAGCTCCGGGGAACGGATCGGCGCGGCCGGGCTCCCCGGCACGCCCGGGGATGTGCTGCGGCCCGTGCTTCCCGATCGCTGCGGCTGGCAGCACGGCCAGACGCTGGCCATCTACACGCACGGCATGCTCGAGAGCACGGCGGTGATGCACGCCATTTTCGGCGTGGACATCAGGACCCTCGACGACACGCTGGATGGCCTGGCGGACTATGTCGGGCGCCATTTCGCCGCGGGGACACTGGCGGCGCTCCTGGAGCGCGCCTGAGGCGGATCTGAGGGTGGCGGCTACTCCCCCATCGACTTTCGTAAAGCCCGCGTCACATGAAATCTTTCAAGAAATCGCCGCCGCCAGTCTTTCGCTCCGAGGCGTAAATTTCATCGAGGTCTATCTTGCCATCCACGACCGCACTCTCGGCGCCATTTATGATTCGCAACCAATGAATGTACGCCTCGATCGCCTCGTAAGCGGTTGTCAACAGCCCAAGGTAGGTATGGAGGTCCTCCGACGAGGCATTGGAAAGATCCGGGTCGCCATTTGGCAGCGGCGGAAATTCTCTATTGAAGCTCTTGACCGCGTATCGAGCCGTATTCTTGACGACTTCCATCTCGTCGAGATGTGCCTGCACGTACTCGATTTCCGCATACGCGTTCACCTCGCCTTTCGTGAGGAGCGCAGTTCGACCCGCCGCTTTGGCGGACCGCCAGATTGGAATGTCGGGAGAAGCATAGTTCGGCATATCGTTTGCCCCGCGGGGTCCAATCGGATGACGCTCCCGGATCGCAAGCTGCGTTTGTGCGATTCGCGTCGTGAGCCAGCGGATCTCGTAGAGATGAGCCGCTTCAGATTTACGAGCGTCGGCAAGAATCTGGCGGCTCTCCTGGCGCAGGTCTTCCCTGAGAGCCGCCACTTCGCGGTGGCGGTTGACGGCTTCAACGGATTGCTCGAGCGTGACTGCGATGAACAGTCCGATGACGATAGTCGCAATGTGAATGAAAAAGCCTTTCCAGGTATGCAGAGCTTCGTGGGGAGCGTGGACATCGAGCATAGGTGGTGCCCTCTATGGACTTAGCGCAACGTCTCTCGAGGACAACTGGTCAACACCTTGGGGTTGGCAACAGGATCTGCTCTGGAAGGCAGCGCATCCGGTGCGGATGTAACCCACGGAATATCGCCGGATCCGTCCCAAGGTAAAAAGATTCGGCGTCCCTTGAATTCACCATCTCGGATGACCGCAGAGGCAATCCAAAACGTGCCGTTCTCCCCTTGGAACCAACGGGAGACCTCAACTATTTCGAGCGGCGTACCAATTGGCAGGCCACCGTGGATGACCGGGTGCCCCGGTTGAATCTGGGCCCCTTGCCTGAGCTTTTCCGCTAAGTGAATCTGGTCGGACCAATAGGCAGGGTCATTGCGATACGCTTGCAGAGTCGGCGGAAATTGCGGAAATGTCCACCGAGGGTCTGCGTCAGGATTGAGGCTTCGGACAGTATCGCAATAGGCCCACGTTCTTATGGGCTGGCACTTACCGCTTAAAAATATTGATTCATTGACGGTGGCGAAGCATTGATGGATCAATGCGCTGATTCGCGGGTCGGCATCACGAACGGTGCTGACATTACAGCCCGCGAGTATCGCAATCGATGCGATCAAGCTCAGAGTCCTTGAGCGCAAACCTGTTTGGCGAAACAATTTCAATGCTCCGGGCGGCGACTTTCGGCCGAGCGCTGGCCGATGGCGCCAGTATTGGCGTTCATAGACCGGTCACGACCCTTTGCTGCCGGAAG
>DATAUO010000267.1:0-9338 GCA_036268215.1 Steroidobacteraceae bacterium | reverse complement strand
GGATCTTCGGACATGGCGGCCCCTTTGGAGTTTGGTGCGGGAGATGCAAAGTATACCCCCGCGGCCCGGCCGCGGAGCACCTCGGCCGGCCTGCGCCGAGGGCGACGGCGCGGTAACATTCACGGGTTCTTCGCATGGGATGGCCGATGAGCGAAACACGCAAGACCCTTCTGTCGCGCCTCGCGGCGCGCTCCTGCGCGTGGTCCGAGCGCTGGTTCCCGGATGCGTTTGCGTTCGCCGCGATGGCGGTCGCGGTGGTCGCGCTGGGCGCAGTCGCGGTCGGCGCGCCGGCCGCCGCCGTCGCGCAGAGTTTCGGCTCCGGCTTCTGGGGCCTCATCCCGTTCACGATGCAGATGTGCTTCATCATCATCGGCGGTTACGTCGTCGCCGACTCGCCGCCCGTCGCACGGCTGGTGCGGCGGCTGGCCCGGCTTCCCGCCACCGGCCGCGGTGCGGTTGCGCTGGTCGCGATCTTCGGCCTGCTCCTGTCGCTCATTCACTGGGGTTTGAGCGGGGTGATGGCGAGTCTCCTGGTGCGCGAGCTCGCCCAGCGCTCGGACCTTCGCATGGACTATCGCGCCGCCGGCGCGGCGGCCTGTCTCGGCCTCGGCACGGTATGGGCCCTCGGCCTCTCGTCCTCGGCCGCGCAGCTCGAGGCCAATCCGGCCAGCATGCCGGCCTCGCTGCTCGCGGTGACGGGCGTCATTCCATTCGGCGAGACCATCTTCCTGTGGCAGTCGATGTCGATCGCGCTCGTCCTGATCGGCGTCAGCACCTGGGTCGCATGGCAATCGGCGCCGGCCGAGTCGGGCGTGCGAACCGCGCGCGAGCTCGGTGTCGATATCGCACCGGCCGAGCGCTCGCTCCCGCCGCGCAGCCGCCCGGGCGAGTGGCTCGAGTACAGTCCGTTGCCGGCGCTCTTCATCGCGGCGCTCGGCGCCGGCTGGCTCTGGCAGGAGTTCGCGGCGCACGGCGCGGTCGGCGCGATCTCGAGCCTCAACACCTATAATTTTCTATTCCTGATGGCGGCGCTCGTCCTGCACTGGCGGCCGCGCAGCTTCCTCGAATCGGTGGCGCGCGGCGTGCCGAGCGTCGCCGGCGTGCTCATTCAATTTCCGTTCATCGGCGCGATCGCGGCGATTCTCACCGGCGCCAAGGGCCCCGGGGGCGGCTCGCTCGCGGGCGTGATGAGCCATGCATTCACCCACATCGCGAGCCACGCCACCTTCGCCCCGATCATCGGCGTGTACTCGGCCGTGCTGGGTCTGTTCATACCCTCGGGCGGCGGCAAGTGGATCGTCGAGGCGCCTTACGTGATGCAGGCGGCCAACGCGCTTCACTACCACCTCGGCTGGGTGGTGCAGATCTACAACACGGCGGAAGCGCTGCCCAACCTGATCAATCCGTTCTGGATGCTGCCCATGCTCGGCATCCTGCGCTTGCGCGCGCGCGATCTCATCGGGTTCACATTCGTGCAGTTCGTGATCAATCTGCCGCTGGTGCTGTTCCTGCTGTGGGCGCTGGGATCGACCCTCGCCTACCACCCGCCGCGGATACCGGGCTGAGCGCGACCACCAGCCGCGGGCACCGGCCCCGCGCGCGATCCCGTCAGTCCGCGGCGAGACCGGTCATTTCCGATGCGCGCAGCAGCAATCGCACCGCGGCCTCGAGTCCGGCCGAATCCTCCGCGTCGAAGGTCGCGAGCTCCGGGCTGTCGACGTCGAGCACGCCGAGCAGGCGGCCGCTCGAGATCATGGGCACCACGATCTCGGAGCGCGACGCCGAATCGCAGGCGATATGTCCCGGAAATTCGTGGACGTCGGGCACGACCACCGTCTCGCGGCGAAGCGCCGCCGCGCCGCACACGCCGCGGCCCATGGCGATCCGCACGCACGCGACCTTGCCCTGGAACGGCCCGAGCACCAGCTCGCCCTGCTTCGCGAAGTAGAAGCCGGCCCAGTTGAGCGCAGGGAGCGTCTCGAAGATCTGGGCGCTCATGTTGGCGCAGTTCGCCAGACCGTCACGCTCTCCTTCGAACAGCGACGCGAGCCGGCGCTCCATCTCCCGGTACCGATCCGGCTTTGAGGTCACGGTGCGCCCACCTCGACCGCGGTGGCGTGAAACGGCTGCGTCGGCCGATCCTCGGTTCCTTTGCCGAACAGCAGATCGAGCTGCCCCTCGAGGACATACGCGGACGCTCCCACCACGGTCACCGACACGGGACCTTGCGGATATCCCTCCTTGAGCGTGGTGACCTCGCCGGTGTTGCCGTGGAGCGTGAGCTTCGACAATCGCCCCGGGCCGCCGCTCTCCACCAGCAGCACGCTGTCCTTGCCGAACGCGCGCATGCCGTCCGGCTCGAGTATCGGCCGGCTGAGCTTGACCTCCGAGATGGCCCCCGCCTTGCCGTCCGTCGCGATGACGACGGCGAAGATCTTGCTGGTCTCCAGCGTATTCACGATAACGCGGTTTCCCAGCACGGAGACGCCGTCGAGGATGCCGCCGCGCGGGCCGAACGCGCCGTTGCCCGCCCAGACCTCGAGGCTTGCCGCCGGGCGCGCGAGGCGATCGATCTGCATGTTGTTGGTATCCGACACGTAGGCGGTCCCGTCAGGTCCCACCGCGATGTCATTGCAGAAGGCGTCGCGGCCCGGGAGCACGTAGCGGGCCTTGAGGGCGCCGCTCGCGAGGTCGAATGCCTTCAGCATCGACGCTCCGCCGCCGTGCGCGCCGGGAAACTCGCTGAAGCATGCCCACAACGTGTGCGACCGATCGTCCGCGAACACGCCGTACACGCCGGCGCCGGCGGCATCGTCGGGCGCGATCCAGGGCGTCGCGGCGGATGCACCCGGCTTCACCTCGAGGATCTCGCGGTGCGCGATGCTGCCGATGATCAAGCGTCCGCCCGCGGAGGTGATGCTCTCCGGGAACACCCGCTGGCCGGGAATGGCAATTTCCGCGGGCGCCGAGCGCGCGGCATTCATTGCGGCGAGCGCCGCGAGCGCGAGCGCCGCGGTCGAGATCGACGTGGCGAGAGCGGTACTGCGTGGAGTCGACATGGGAACACCGCGGAAGCCTCAGGAAGCCTTCGATTCAATCACAAATCCGCGTCGCAAAGTACCCTCTGCTGTGTCAGACTCGCGCGAAACAAATCGGGATACGCATGCGTCGCCTACACCACGCTTTGTTGTTGTCCGCCCTGCTCGGGACGGCCGCCCACGCGGAGCTGCCCCCGGACAGCGGCAACGGTCCGCGCTCCGCGACGCTCGCGGTTCCGCCTTCGAAGCACTGGGTTTGGGTCAACGACTTCGTCTTTTCGCACATGGCCGACGGCATGGCCTATCTGGTCGACGGCGACTCGGGCCGCTACCTCGGCACGCTGAGCACGGGCTACGGATTCGCGCGGCTCGTGTTGCCGCGCGACGGCAAGGTCATCTACTCGCCGGAAACCTATTTCTCGCGCGGGACGCGCGGGACGCGAACGGACGTCGTCACCCTGTACGATCCGGCCACGCTGAAGCCCGCGGGCGAGATTCCCATTCCCCCGAAGCGCTCTTCCAACATGCCGATGATGGCGAACGCCGTGCTCACGGACGACGACCGCTTCCTCTTGATCTACAACTTCAACCCGGCACAGAGCGTGACCGTGGTCGACACCAGGACGCGCAAGTTCGTGCGCGAGGTCGAGACGCCGGGCTGCGCGCTCGTGTTCCCGACCGGCCCGCGCTCGTTCTTCTCGGTCTGCGGGGACGGCTCGCTGTTGCTCGTCGCTCTGGACGACGCCGGCGCCGCGCAGCAGAAGCGCACCGATCCGGTGTTCGATCTGGCGGCGGATCCGGTCACCGAGAAGGCGGTGCGCGCGGGCGACACCTGGTATTTCGTGTCGTTCGCCGGACGCATCTATCCGCTGCGCGCGGGCGCTCACGAGGCGAAGGTGGGCGCGAGCTGGTGGCTGACCACCGACGTCGAGCGCAAGGCCGGATGGCGGCCGGGCGGCCTGCAGCAGCTGGCCCTCGACCCGGGCAAATCGCGCCTGTACGCGATCATGCATCGCGGCGGCGTGGAGACGCACAAGGATCCCGGAAAGGACGTGTGGGTGTACGACGCGGCCTCGGGACGGCGCACGCAGCAACTCGCGCTGCGGAGCCTCGCCTCGTCCATTCAGCTGTCGAGCGATGCGGCGCTCATGTTCAGCATCTTCATCGACGGCACCGATCTCGACGTCTACGACGCGTCGAGCGGCAGGTTGCTGCGCACCGTCGAGCACGTCGGCACGACGCCGACGATCATGGTTACCCCGTAGGGCGGCGCGAACCCCATGCTGACATCCCCCGTGATGAAGGAACGACCGATGAAATGGCTCGATTCGATCTCCGAGCGGTCGGCTCGCGCGCTGGCACGCCGGTCATCCCGGCGCAGCGTGCTCGGCGGGCTCGGATCCATGCTGGTCGGCGCCGCCGCTCTGCCGCTTCTGCCCGTGGCGCGCGGCGCCGAGTCGCCACCGGCCGGCGGCCGCGGCAATGCCGATCCGGGGGATGCGTCGTCGTGCGAGTACTGGCGCCATTGCGCCATCGACGGGTTTCTCTGCGGCTGCTGCGGCGGCTCCCAGTCCATGTGCCCCCCCGGGACGGACATGTCGCCGGTCACCTGGATCGGCACCTGCCACAATCCGGGCGACGGCAAGGACTACGTGATTTCGTACAACGACTGCTGCGGCAAGAGCTCCTGCGGCCGCTGCTTCTGCAACCGCAACGAGCGCGACACCTCGCTGTTCCAGCCCGGACAGTCGAACGATTACAACTGGTGCTCGGGCAACGCCAAGGCCAACATCCCGTACCACTGCTCGACCGCGCGCATCGTGGGTGCCGCCAAGTAGCGATGGACGCGGGTCGAATCGGTCCGGCGGCTGCGTGGATTGACGGGAGATTGGGTCCCGGCGCCGCTCGCTTCATCGGCGCGGCGGTCAGCGCCTGGCTCGGTCTCGCCGGCAGCGCCTGGAGCTACCAACCGCCGGTCAATTTCCAGCTCAATTGCATGGGCTGTCATCTCCCCGACGGCTCCGGGACCCCGGGACGCGTGCCCTCCATACGGCGCTCCCTGGTGCTCTTTTCCGCGACACCGCGCGGCAGGAGCTACGTCGTGCGCGTTCCCGGCGTCGCGCAATCATCGCTCTCCGACGCCGACACCGCGGCCCTGCTCAACTGGATGGCGCGAAATCTGAGCGACCTCGAGTTGCCCGCCGGCTTCGTCGACTACTCGGAGGCGGAGGTCCGCGCGCAGCGGCATCATCCGCTGGCGCAGGTCAAAGCGTTGCGCGCGCAACTGATGCGCGACGCCGCCTCGAGCGCCGCCGCACCCGCCGCGGCCGCCGCATCGGTGTCCACACCCTGAGCCAAGGTATTCAGCACACGACGGTGATGATCGCGGGCGGCGGTCCGGTGGGGCTGACCGCGGCGGCGCTGCTGTCGCGTCTCGGGGTCGACTGTCTGGTCGTCGAGGCCGACGCAGGCTGGTGCGAGGGCAGCCGGGCGATCTGCATCTCGCGCCGCTCCCTCGAGATCCTCGGCTGGTGCGGCGCCGACCGGCCCGTCCTCGCCAAGGGTTTGCCCTGGGTGGGCGGGCGCAGCTTCCATCGGAACACAGAGGTCTTGCGGTTCACCATGCCGAGCGAGGCCACCGAGCGCTTCCCGCCCATGCTGAACATCCAGCAGTACCACGTCGAGCAGATGGTCGCGGCAACGCTATCTGCCGATCGCGTGCGCGTGCTGCGCTCCACGCGCGTTTGCGGCGTGCGCGCCTCGCCTGCGGGCGTGGAGGTCGACTTAGCCGGGGTGGGGGGAGCCGAGACCGTGCGTTGCGGCTGGCTGGTCGCCTGCGATGGGGGCCGAAGCACGGTGCGCGAGCAGCTCGGACTGCAGCTCGAGGGTACGGAATACGAAGGCCGCTACGTCATCGTCGACATCGAGCAGGCCACCTCGCGCAAGGTGGAGCGTCTCGCCTGGTTCGATCCGCCGTCGAATCCCGGCTCGACGATTCTCATGCATCGCCAGCCCGACGGGATATGGCGCATCGACTATCAGCTCCGCGACGGCGAGGATCCGGTCGAGGCCGTCAAGGCGCAGAACGTGCTGCCGCGCGTGCAGGCGCATTTGGACATGGTAGGTGAGCGCGCGCCATGGAAGCCGCTGTGGATTTCCATGTACAACGCGAAATGTCTCACTCTGCCGAGCTACCGTGCGGGCCGGGTGCTGTTCGCGGGCGATGCCGCGCATCTCGTTCCCATCTTCGGCGTGCGCGGCCTGAATTCCGGGCTCGATGACGCCGGCAATCTCGCCTGGAAGCTTGCGCTCGCGCATCGCGGGCTCGCCGCCGACGCATTGCTCGACACCTATTCGAGCGAGCGCGTCGCCGCCGCGCGCGCGAATATCGCGTACGGCGCCAAGAGCACCGAGTTCATGGCCCCGCCGCACGCAGGCTTCGCATTGATGCGCGAGGCGGCACTCCGGCTCGCGCCGGCCGTGCCGGAAGTGCGCGCGCTCATCAATCCTCGGCAGACTTCGCCCGTCGAATATTCGGGCTCACCGTTGAATCTGCCGGACGGTGGAACGTTCGGGGCTGGCGCCCGCGCCGGGATGCCGGCTCCCGAAGCGAGGCTCCGCGCTGGCGCGGGCGCGGGCGCGGGCTCGGGCTCGGGCGCGGGCGCGGGCATCACGCATTTGTCCGCGCTGTTCGGCTCGAGCTTCATCGCACTGGTCTTTTCGGAGCGCGTGCACTCATCCGCGGCGGCGAGGCTCCGGTCCGAAGACGCTCGGCGCGCACCGCCCGTGCGTTGGGTGAGGGTCGCGCCGGCCGCTTCGCGCATCGATCCCGCCGATGACCTCTTGATCGACGAGCTCGGCGAGGCGTGGCATCGGTACGACGCGGCGGAGGGCACGCTCTACCTCATTCGGCCGGACGGCTACGTCATGGGACGTTGGCGCGAGGAAGCGTTCCCGTCCGATCCCATCGAGCGCGTGATCGCGCGGATACTTGGGAGAGAGTGATGAATACGGCGGACCTCGAGCAAAGCTATACGGCGCTGGCCGAATCCATCGGGCGCACGGGCGGCTCCAAGACCCCGCTGCTGCTCGCAACGCTCGCTCTCGACCTGCTTCGAGAGCTCCCCGACGCCGAGGCTGCGCTGGCGCGCATCCGTCGCGCCGAGGAGCTCACGAGCGAGACCGATCGTTGACCTCATGCCGGCCACACGGCATCGTGCCGCGAGATTGCCGCGCTCGCGGTCGAACCCGGCCGCGCGCTGTCGTCGAACAGCAGCGCCATGCTGCCGATGATCAGGCTGTTCATCGCCAATGCAACGACGATGGCCGCAAGCTTGGTCGAAAGTTGATTGCTCATTGACTGTCTCCTCGAAGGTGTTGACCACGGCCGCGACTTTCGCGGCCTCTCGAGCTGATGGAAGCAAGCCGCGTGCCAGCCGTAAGGCAAGCGCCAAATCCCTAGTTTTATTGGAAAATTAGGCGGCGCCGGCGGCGGCCGCGGGCTGCGGACAGTGTCCGCGGACAGGCGTGGACACTCGAGAAACTCGGATCGAGCGGTCGCGGCGCCGGATCAGCGGGTCTTGAGCAGCGAGCCGTAGGCGGTCGATCCCGCCGGGGCGGATTCCTTCCCCGGTAGGCCGCGCTGGATCGCGAACCGCTCCCGCTCCGCGACACTGACCCGCATGACCGTCGGCTCGTCGTAGTACGAGGCGAGATACTGCGCAACCGCCTCCGCGGCGCTCTCCTCGCTGAAAAAGCCGAGGCGCAGGGCATACGCGGTGCGACCCTGGTTGAGTCCCGCGACCGAGTACAAGCGGTAGAGACAGAGGATGTCGAGCTTCGGCACGCTCTGTGGATCGAAAGCCTTCTCGGCCGCAGCCAGTTGAATCGCATACCAACGCGGCGCGTTGTCATCGAGCGGAGCGCCGGGCACACCGGCCGGCGCGAGTGACCTGACCCCGGACGCTGCGGCCTTCGGCAGCACCGGTTTCTCGGCCCCTTTCGCCGTGACGATGGGTGCCGCGGGCTTGACTGCCGCCGCGGCGGGCTTGACCGCGGGCACCTTGTCCGGCGCACCCTGCGAGGCGGTCGGCTTGGCGGCCGCACTCCCGGCCGCCGCCGCCTTGGCGGCCGAAGATCGCGCTGCCTCGGGTTTCGGTGCTCCAACGGCGCTCGCCGGAGCCCCGGCAGTCTTCGCTGCGGCGGCGGCGCTCGCTGCCCCCGCGGTCTTCGCTGCCCCGGAGACCTTCGCTGCCTGGTCGGCGTTCACCGCTCCGCAGGCCTTCGCCGCTCCGACCGTCTTGGTTGCTTCGGCCGCAGCCCTGGGCGCCGTTGCATCCTTGGTGGGCGCGGCGCCGCGTCGCGCGGACGGGCGCGGGGTCTTCGCGACGAGATTCGCGATCGCACGCAGATCTTCGCCATCGGCCGTAGCGGTCAGCGCCATGGGGTATTGCTGCCGCACCGCTTCGAGGACCGCGATCGCATCATCCTCGGTTGCGAAGGGTCCGAGCCGCAAGCGATGGCGAACCCGCCGATCCTCGTTGCGCTGGACCCGATACACGAATGCATGGCCGGCGGTGAGCGCCGCCGGGTCCGGCAGATCGATCGGGGTGTGCGCGGTGCGCAGATTGATGACGAACGGGCCCACGCCGCCGAGGCGCTGCACTTCGGGCAGCGGTGCCATCAGATCGTCGGCGCTCAATTGCAATGGGTCCGAGGGCATGCGCACGCGGATGATGGACAAGCACGCGCGATCAATCCGTGATGCGAGTCTCCCGCCGGTGCTCTTGATCACTTATGTCAAGGCGGCACGCTTCGCCCTGAGGCGAGGACGCCGATCACGTGTCGGGAATCTCGGGCATCGACGCAACCGCGCCGCGTCTGCCGGGCGCGACATCGCGTTATGTTCATGTCGCCGTTCGCATCCAGCATGGTGCGCGCGCGGCGCGCGCGAAATGCATTGCGTGACGCAGTTCATACGCCGATGGGTTTGCGCGCATTAAGTTTGCCGCGGCTCCGCGCAAGAGACGACATTCGGGGGAACGATCATGCGGCCAATTCTCAGGGAAGCTCTCCATGGATTCCGAGGTACCCTGAGCGCGGCCGCGGCTCCACGGGCTCCTTCGCTTGCAGCGCCGTGGCCGCCGGCAGTGCGTGCCGCCTCGATTTGCAGTACACGCCTGCCGCCGCGGCGAGCGGGACTTTGTCTTTGAGCTATTCGTACTCGAACAACGCGGATGCGCCCAAGACCGGCTCGCTCAACGTCGACTACCGAGCGACCACCAACGACAACGCGGTCGC
>DATAUO010000266.1:0-2555 GCA_036268215.1 Steroidobacteraceae bacterium | reverse complement strand
GCAGCGGCGAGTTGGATCGATTACTTCAGGGGGCTTGATGAACGAGGTTACACCACAAAGACCCGAGACCACCGTCGGGGGCGTCCAGGTCGCGCTGCAAAGCGTCTACTTGAAGGACAGCTCCTACGAGTCTCCGAACGGCCCGCGGCTGCCGAACAGCCAGAACTGGGAGCCGAAATTCCAGCTCAACATGAACACCTCGGCCGAGGAGCTCGCTCCCGATGTCCGTGAGGTGCTGCTGACGATCACGCTCGAGGCGAAGCAGGGCGAGGCGACGCTGTATCTGGTCGAGGTGAAGCAGGCGGGCGTCTTTGCGATCGCGGGCGCCTCGCCCGATGATCTGAAGCGCCTGATCGGCAGCTTCTGCCCGAGCGTGCTGTTCCCATACGCCCGTGAAGTGATCTCCGATCTCATCACCAAAGGCGGCTTCCCGAACTTCCTCCTGCCGCTCGTGAATTTCGACGCGCTGTTTCAGCAGGCGTCGGACACGCCTCCGCAAACCGGGCTCGTCAACTGAAGCCCGGCTCCCGCCCGGAACCTGCGCCGATGGCGGTGATCGGTGCGGGCTCGTGGGGAACCGCACTCGCCATTCAACTGGCGCGCGAGGGACATCCCACCGAGCTCTGGGGGCGGGATCGCGAGCAGCTCATCGCGATGCGCAAGGCGCGCCGCAATGCGCGCTACCTCCCGGACGCCGAGTTTCCGGTCAACCTGACCGTGTCGACCCAGCTCGAGGAGGCGCTCGAGCGGGCGAGCGACGCGCTCATCGCCGTGCCGTCGCATGGGTTACGGGAAACGCTCGAGCGCATCGAGCCGCACCTGAAGCCCGGTACCCGCATCGCCTGGGCTACCAAGGGTTTCGAGGCCGCGACCGGTCTCCTGCCTCATCAGGTCGCTCATCAGGTGCTGGGCACGCGGCCGGGCGCGGTGCTGTCCGGCCCGACGTTCGCGCGCGAGGTTGGCGCCGGGCTTCCCACCGCGATGACCGTGGCCTCGACCGATGCGCGTTTCGCAGAGGAGCTCGCGCGCAGCCTCTCGGGTCCGGGGTTTCGCGCCTACACGCAGAGCGACATCATGGGCGTCGAGGTCGGCGGCGCGGTCAAGAACGTCATCGCCATCGGCGCCGGGATCGCCGACGGCATGGGATTCGGCGCCAACACGCGGGTCGCGCTCATCGCCCGGGGTCTCGCGGAGATGATGCGGCTCGGCGTGAAGCTCGGGGCGCGGCGCGAGACCTTCATGGGGCTCGCCGGCCTCGGCGATCTCGTGCTGACCTGCACCGACGACCAATCCCGCAACCGCCGATTCGGCATGGCCCTGGGCCAGGGCGCGAGCGTCGAGCACGCGCAGGCAGCGATAGGGCAGGTCGTCGAGGGCGTCGCCGCCGCGCGCGCGGTGCGCGAGGTCTCGGGCAGGCTCAACGCCGACATGCCGATCTGCGCGGAGATCTACGGCAT
The DNA here is from genome assembly GCA_036268215.1 of Steroidobacteraceae bacterium. Lineage (GTDB taxonomy): Bacteria > Pseudomonadota > Gammaproteobacteria > Steroidobacterales > Steroidobacteraceae > Bog-1198. The sequence continues at coordinate 1,098 of DATAUO010000266.1, read as the reverse complement.
CGTGCACGAGGCCAAGCCGGTCGGCGCGGCAGTGCGGGCGTTGATGGGGCGCGAGGTACGCTCGGAATCCGACTAGGGGTGCGCGTCGGCGAGCGCTTCCTCGGCGCGATCGTGCACCTCCCATCCGCGGGACGCGAGCTCGTGCCGGGCGCGATTCGTTGTTTTCATCGAAACTCCTGCTGCCGCCACGCCTCGTAGGCCACCAGCGCCACCGCGTTCGACAGGTTCAAGCTGCGGCTTCCCGGCCGCATGGGAATGGAAAGCACCCGGTCCTGCCCCACGCGCTCGATCACCTCGGGCGGCAGGCCGCGGGTCTCGGGACCGAACAGCAGCGCATCTCCGGCGCGGTAGGCGACCTCGCTGTAGCGCGCGGCGGCACCGGTCTCGATGGCGAAGATCCGTGCGCCGTCGAGCTCCGCGAGGCAGGCTTCTAGATTCGCGTGCACCTTCACGTCGGCAAGATCGTGATAGTCGAGGCCCGAGCGGCGCAGGCTCTTGTCGTCGAGGCGGAAGCCGAGCGGCTCGATGAGATGCAGCGTCGCGCCGGTGTTCGCGCAGAGGCGGATCACATTGCCGGTGTTCGGCGGGATTTCAGGCTCGTGCAGCACGATGTGGATCATCGGTCAGGACAGCTCGCGCGGCTCCGGTCCGTACCCGGCCGGGCACCACGCACCCACAGCTCGGGCGCCAGGCGGTAGATGACATGAATCTGTCCGCGACCAGCCGATGACCGACCGCCGCGCGCCATCCATCGCGACCAGGCAGCTGCTCGACTCCAAGGCACCGTCGAAAAACGGCCGAAAACCCGCCAGCGTGCCGCGGTCTGGATCCGGGTGCTGCGCCCAGATCAAGGGGTCCGAAGCGGCGGCGAACAGCTCGTCGAAGTCCTGCGCCGCCAGCGGCCGCAGCGTGATGTGTGTGCCCGTGAGGGTCGGCTGTAGGTCGAGCATGCTTGGGGAAACAGGTCGGATTTCAGTCCGCGGGCCTCGTGTTGGTTGCCTCGCGCAGGAGCACCCGCTGCGTCGGATAGTCGAACTCGACGCCGAGGCGGTGAAACTCCGCGATGATCGCGAGATTCACCGCGTGCTGCAGATCGAG
>DATAUO010000265.1:0-6070 GCA_036268215.1 Steroidobacteraceae bacterium | reverse complement strand
CGGCGGCCACCACCGGCCACCAGATCAAGTGGAACCCCGGGCACTACATGGCCTCCTACGGCATCGTGAGAGGCGGGGGCTCGAGCAATTTCGTCAGGACGGAAATGGACGATCTCAACAACCACGATGCCATCCTGGGATACCGAATGCTGATCACGTGGAGCGCGCTCGAGCCGACCGAGGGCCACTACGATTTTTCCGTGATCGATGCGGCGCTGGCCCGGCTGAAGACCGCGTACAACAAGCCCAAGAGGCTGGTGGTCATGGTGGTTTGGTACAGCCCGAGCTCTTGGTCATCGGGCGACGGCAGCGTCGTTCCGCTCTATATCCAGCAGGATCCCAAGTACGGCGCCAGCCCGGTCGCGGGAAGCTACGGGTGGTGGGGCAGGAGTGCAAACGGGGCTTCCACCGGAATGTACGCCCCCGCGGTCTATTACCCGCCGGTCATGGATCGCCTCGTCGCGATGGTGCAGGCCCTCGGCAATCACCTCGATGCCGATCCCAATTTCGAGGCCTTGTTCGTGCAGGAGAATTCCGCCATCGTGCAGGCGGCCGCCGGGTACGGGAATAACGATCCGCATTATTCCGATCCCAACTGGCTGGCGCAGCTCGAGCGGCTGCTGACGGCGTCGACCGCGGCATTCCCGCACACGAGCGTCATCATGGGCAATGCCTACTTCGCCAACGGCGGCACCGCCGTGGCGCTGGAGCAATGGATGGCGGACAACCGCATCGCGGCCGGGACCGCGGATAGCTTCGGCCAGTCCGGAATCGCCGCGCACAATTACAAAGGCCTGAGCGACGGCGTGCTGGCTTATCTCGGCCAGCAAACCGCCAACGGCGGCACGGTGGACCTGCGTCCGAAAATGACCGCGATGTTCGACGTCGAGTCCGGCGACATGACGACGACATATTTCGGCAAGTGGGGCGGCCCATTCGCGCCGCTCGACATCCTCACCGCCCTCAACCAGACGTACAAGGCCTCGCACGCGTTCTGGACGCGGATGGTCGGCAGCACGCCGGCGCCCGCGCAGTGGGTGAACGTCGCCGCGATGTGTGCCGCGAATCCGCTGCTCCGCACCGCCTATCCAGCCAACTACCCCTAGGGAGCCCGTCCCGCCGACTACCCCTGAGGAGCGGCGGCGAGACAGGCTGCGAGGCGCGGGGATGAAGCGAGGCTCTTGACGGCCTCGTCGACCAGGACGGAGACGCCGGTGGGCGTCAGATGTCCCTGGCCGCTCTCATAGTAGAGCTCCAGGCCCGGGCGTGCCGCCCTCGATAGGGCGGGGTACGTATAGACCACGTTGAGCTGCGAACGGACCGCGGCCGGCAGCACGTCCACACCCGACCGGAAGCGGGTCCGCGACAGCTTGAACGGAATCTCGACCAAATAGAAATCCGCGCCGCTGGATTCGACCTCGTCGCGGGACCGCAGCAGTATGTCGGACGACAAATCGAGGAGGGCTTGCCGCTTGCGGTCATCGGCGGGCACCGGAGCGGCATCCTCGCCGCCATTGGCGCCCCCGGATTGCGCGCCATCGCTCCCATCCTGCGCGGCTCGGGCGTCGTTGCGGGATTCTCCGCCCACGGCATCCGACCTGCGGGCCCTGCGCAGCATCTCCTTGACGAGCCTCTCCGACTGCTCCCTGACGAACGCATACAGCTCGCTGTGGTCGGCGATCAGGCGATAAACGCGATACTGCATGAGCCAATCCAGCGTCTTCACCCCGGGCAGGTACTCGGCGTTGGCTGCGACCAGGCGGCCCGAATCGACGCGAAAGAGGCCCGAGCGGACGTTGTCCTGAAGATCCGAATCGTCCCAGGAGAATACCACTGCGTCCGCGCCGAAGCGCCGGCCGAATCCTTCGAAGGTCCGCAGCATTTCCGCGGTCCCGAAGCCGCCGACGGAGAAGTTCAGCACCTCGATGCGCGGGCTGCGCTCCTCGAGGCGCCGCTCGAGCTGTCCCGCGAAGCTGTCTCGCCGATCGAGCTCGATGCCGAAGAAGAACGAATCGCCGAACACCGCCACGCGGCAGGTGCCCGGCGGCTTTTGCACGGGATAGTCCCGATCGGCCCGCAATCCCTGGCTATTGATGCGGTATTCGACGTCGACTTCCTCGGTGTGATTCCGGTAGCGGGCGTTGGGGATGTTGCCGCGCACCCCCCACGGGGTGCCGGTGACGTAGCGCGGCATGAGGGGCTGCGGGTCGAGAACGCGGAAGTACGCCTCGGCGAGACCGAGCGTGTACGCGAGCAGGGCCGCGCCGCCCAGCACCCGCTTGAGCGTCCTCGACCACCAGGCGGCACGCGGCTCAGAAGTCAAAATAGATGAACTCATGGGTGCCGCGCGCCCCGAATGCGAACAGCGTGAGCACCAGAACGGCGCACATCGTGTAGCGGACCAGGAAGGGTCCGAGCGTGAGGAACTCGAGCTTGCCCGAGGCACGCTGGTAGATCTCCACCGCGGCCAGGGGCGCGACATAGCCGGCCAGCCGCCGGAAATTGCCGTCTTCGTACCCCTGGGTCCCGAACAGGTTGGCCGTCACCGTCACGGCATCGGCGAACGTGTGGGCGCGGAACAGAATCCATCCGATGCACACCAGAATCATGGTGACGAGCCAGCAGGCGCCGTGTATCGCGACTCCGCGCGGCGTGAGAAAGCGCGTGCGCTCGATGACGCCGTCGATCCCGAGAGCCCGGTACACGACCTGGATCGCGCCGTGAAAGCCGCCCCATGCCACGAACGTCCAGGAGGCGCCGTGCCAAAGGCCGCCGAGCAGCATCGTGACCATGAGATTGCGGTAGGTATTGAATCGCCCCAGGCGGTTCCCGCCGAGGCTGATGTACAGGTAGTCGCGCAGCCATCTCGACAGGCTGATGTGCCAACGCTGCCAGAACTCGGACGGTGTCCGCGCGAAATAGGGCAGGTTGAAATTGCTCATGAGGTCGAACCCGAGGATGCGCGCAAGCCCGCGCGCCATGTTCGAGTAGCCGCAGAAATCGCAATAGATCTGCACCGTGAAGGCGAGCACGGCGGCAAGGGTGGCGCCCGCGCTTTGTCCGGCGGGCGCTCCGAACACGGCGTCGGCGATCGGCGCGACGTTGTCGGCGATCACGATCTTCTGATAGAGCCCCCACGCGAACAACAGGGCTCCGCTGCCGGCCAGCTTTGCATCGAACGGCCGCACCGTCTCGAACTGCGGCATGAGATGGGCCGCGCGCTCGATGGGCCCGGCGACCAGCTGGGGGAAGAAGGCGTGAAACGCCGCATAGTTGACGATCGAATTTCGCGGCCGGTATTGGCCCCGATAGGAGTCGATGGTGCGGCTGATGGCCTGGAACGTATAGAAGGACAGGCCGACCGGAAGAATGATCGAGAAGTGCGGTGCATTCGGCTCGAACCCGAGGGCGGCAAGCGCGGCTGCGGCCGATCCGACGAAGAAGTTGAAGTACTTGAAGAACGCGAGGATGCCGAGGTTGGTAGTCAGCGACAGCATCAGCCAGTATTTGCGGCGCCCGCGCTCCGGTACGCGCACGATCGCCGCGATGGCGGCGCCGGCGGCGAGCATCCCCAAGGCCACGGGCTGCCACAGCCACAGATCGTGGGGAGCGCACGCGAGGGAGACGACCGTCGCCACCGTGAGGAATGCCGCGCTCTTCAGCAGGTCCGCGTGGCGCACCGGCTCGCCGGCCGCGCCCAGGGCCGCGACATAGTCGACCGCGGTGGAGATCGCGACCAGGATCAGGAACCTGGGATCCCACCAGCCGTAGAAGACGTAGCTCGCCGCGATCAAAAGCAGGTTGCGAATCGCGACGTGGCGCCGGCACGCGAGATAGAGCGGCAGGAACGCCGCGAAGAACAGCGCGAAGACGCTGCTATTGAACAGCATGCTTCAACTCGACCGAGCCGATGACGCGGGCGGCGTCCGCGTCGGCTCTGCGCTCAGGCAACGACTTTGACGGCATTCGCGACCGAGGTCGATTTCGCCGCGCCGGCGCTCGCCTCCGGATATTGAACCACCCGGTCGACTTGGTAGTCCTTGTTGCCGCCCGCATGGGTGAAGATGATCAGCTCCCCCAGGAGACCGAGGGCGAAGATCTGAACGCCGAGGACGATCAGCAACGATGCCAGGAGCAGCGCGGGCCGGTCGGCGAGCGGCATGCCGAACACGATTCTCTCGAAGACCAGATACAGGAGCTCGAGTATGCCGACGCCGAGCGTCACGACGCCGATCATGCCGAAAAACCGCAGCGGCTTCTTGGTGAAGCGCACCAGGAAGAACACGGTGAATATGTCGAGGAAGCTGCGCATGTAATTGCGCGGCGGATAGGCCCGCTCGTTGCGATCGTTGCTGGACTGGCGGACCGCAACCTCGGCGACCCGGAATCCCTGGCGCTCGGCGAGCACGGGCAGGAAGCGCTGCTGGTCGCCGTAGAGGTGGATCTCCTCGAGGACCTTGCGCTGCATGGCGCGCGCGTTGCACCCGAGGTCGTGGAAGCTCAGCCGCGTGACGAACTGCAGCAGGCGGTGGAAGGCGCCGCGTCGCAGCGTCTCGAACCAGCGGCTGGCGCGCGGCTCGCGGCGGCCGACCGCGATGTCCGCGGTGCCGAGCGCGGCGCACAGGGCCTGCACCTCGCGGCCTTCGACCTGCAGATAAGCCGGCAGCGTGACGATGGTCTCTCCCGTGGCCTGCTCGAACCCCACCATGATCGCGGTCGCCTCGCCGAAGTAACGGGTCAGCGAGACCACCGTGATGGGCTCTCCCTCGGCGGCGAGCGCCGCGAGCGCTTTCTCGTACTTGGGCTTCGGGCCGTCGAGCACGAAGATCAACTCGTAGGGCGAGCCGAGCCCGGCGAGGCCGGCCTTGTATTCCGCGTACAGCTCCGGCAGAGGCGAGTGACGATCTCCCACCGGAACGATGGCCGATACCTGCACCTTCTTGCTCATGCTCACTCCGGACCCTCCGCGGAGGCCACCAGTTTCCTGGTCAGCCGGGCGAAATCGTCGGGGCGGACGTCGCCCAGCTTGTAGATCAACTCGCCCAGGGTGCCGCCCGCCATCAGGATGACACCCGCGGTCAGGAAGATGATGCCGCTCCCGGTCAGGGGCAGGGACCACCTGCCGTCCGCCGGAGCGGACGCGAGCACGCCCGCGACCAGCGAGAGCATGCCGATCAAGGTCAGGGGCAGGCACAGGAGCGCGAACCAGAGCAAAGGCCGCGAGATGAACGAGGTCACCGTCTTGATGACCATCAGGTCGAGCAGCACCTTGTAGACGCGCGACAGGCCGTACTTCGATTGGCCGAACTGGCGGGCGTGATGGCGCACCCGAATTTCGGCGATTCTCGGGCCGGCGATCGACGCCATCGCGGGAATGAACCGATGCATCTCCGAGTAGAGCGGAATGCTGCGGATCAGCGCGGCCCGAAATGCCTTCAGCGAGCAGCCGTTGTCGGTGATGCGCACGCCCGTGACCCTGCCGATCAAGCGATTGGCAATGACCGAGGGGATCTTGCGCGACAGCAGCTTGTCCTGACGCTTGTACCGCCACCCGACCACGATGTCGTAACCTTCGGCGATCTTGGCCAGGAATTGCTCGATGTCGGCCGGATCGTTCTGAAGGTCGCCATCCATCGTCACCAGGACCTCGCCCGTGCTGTATTGAATGCCCGCCGCCATGGCGGCGGTCTGTCCATAGTTGCGGCGAAATTTGACGAATCGAACCCGCGGGTCGCCGTGCGCGATCGCCTCGGCCCGGGCCGCGGTGGCATCGCGGCTGCCGTCATCGACGAACACCATCTCGAAGGAGATGCCGAGCGGCTCCACGGCACCGACGATGGCCGCGTGCATGGGACCGATGCTGTCTTCCTCGTTGAAGAACGGCACGATCACCGACAGTTGTGGCGACGGGTTCAAAGGATTCTCGGTCGAACTGTCGTCAAGGTCCCGTGGGCCGAATAAATAATCGGCCGGTTTAATCTATCATAGCGGCCGAGTTCCAAGCGTGAACCACGAAGCGAGAGCCGAAGAATTATGTCACCGATTCGCGACCTGAGTCCCGATTTCTCCG
>DATAUO010000264.1:0-4025 GCA_036268215.1 Steroidobacteraceae bacterium | reverse complement strand
CGTCCCACATGGCGGCTGATTTCCATGGCTGAGAGAGCGTCTCCGTCGGCGGAGCTCGAATATCCGCCCCTGCACGGCGGCAAGCTGCTGTTCCTGACCGCGGCGATCGCCACGGCCTCGTTCATGGAAATTCTGGACATGACCATCGTCAATGTCTCGGTGCCCGCCATTTCCGGCAGCCTCGGCGTCAGCACCTCCGAGGGTACGTGGGCCATCAGCTCCTACATGCTCGCGGCGGCGATCATGCAGCCTCTCACCGGGTGGATCGGGCGCCGCTTCGGGGAGGTGCGCACTCTCGTCACCTCGATCCTCTTGTTCATGGTGTTCTCGGCCCTGTGCGGCATGGCGACCAGCCTGCCCATGCTGGTCGGCGCGCGCCTGATCCAGGGGCTGGTCTCCGGTCCCATGATGTCGGTCGCCCAGGCCATTCTACTGCGCAACTATCCGATCGAGCGGCGCGGCATGGCGATCGCGCTCTGGTCGATGGTGATCATCGTCGCGCCGATCTTCGGGCCCATCATCGGCGGCTGGGTCACCGACAACCTCAGCTGGCCGTGGCTGTTCTACATCAACCTGCCGGTCGGGGCGTTCTCGGCCATCGCCTGCTGGACGATCCTGCGCCATCGCGAGTCGAAGCGCGTGAAGGCGCCGGTCGACGCGGTGGGCCTGCTGCTGCTCGCCGTTGGCGTGGGCAGCCTGCAGTTCATGCTCGACAACGGCAACGAGAAGGACTGGTTCAGCTCCCCCGAGATCGTGATCGCGGCGGTCGTGTCGCTGGCCAGCATCAGCTTCCTCATCCCCTGGGAGCTCATGGACCGGCATCCGGTCATCGATCTGCACCTGTTCGAGCGGCGCAATTTCCGGGTCGGCGTCATCGTCATCGGTCTTTCGTATTTCGCGCTCTCCGGAATCAACGTGATCTTTCCGCTGTGGCTGCAGACCACCGTGGGCTACACCGCGACTTGGGCCGGCCTCGCCGTGGCGCCGGTCGGCATACTGGCGCTGCTCACGGCGCCGATCGTCGGGCGCAACATGAACCGCTTGAACCTGCGTCTCACCGCGTCCTTCGCCTTCTGCGTGTTCGGATTCGCGGTCCTGTGGGCGGCGAAGTTGAACGATACCGCCACCTTCAGGCAATTCGCGACGCCGCGCTTCCTGCAGGGATTGGGCATCGCATTCTTCTTCCTGCCCATGAACCAGATCATTCTGGCCGGGGTTCGCCCGAGCGAGCTCGCGTCCGCCTCGGGCTTGAGCAACTTCGTGCGCACCATGTCGGGCAGCATCGCCACGGCCCTGACCGTGCTGGCCTGGAACCGGCGCACGGACTTTCACCACGCCGTGCTCACCGAGAACGTGCGCAACTCCGCCGGCGCCTGGGGCGCGTATCAGGGGCAGCTCGCCGATCAAGGCGTGACCGGCACGGGCGCCTTCGCGTACGTGGACCACATCATCACCAACCAGGCCATGACCCTCGGCGTGAACGACGTATTTCACGGCCTTGCGCTCATGTACCTCTTGTTGATCCCCCTGGTCTGGCTCGCCAAGCCGCCCTTCACCGCGGTGCGCGGCGGAGGCCCGGGGCACTGATCGTGTAGGATTCGAGCCATGGGCTCATCCTACATCGTGGCCGTCGGCGGCACGCTGCGCGCCAACTCCTCCACCGAGAGGGCCATTCAGCACGTGCTCGCGGCCGCGGAGCGCGCCGGGGCGCGCACCAAGCTCATCAGCGGATCGGCGCTCCAGCTTCCGCTCTATCAACCGGACAATCCGCACCGATCGGATGCCGCGCTCTCGCTGGTCGCGGAGCTTGCGCTCGCGGACGGGATCGTGCTCGGCTCGCCGGGCTATCACGGCAGCATCTCGGGGCTGGTGAAGAACGCGCTGGACTATGCCGAGGATCTGCGCGCCGATCCGCGGCCCTATTTCAGCGGGCGCGCGGTCGGGTGCATCGCGACCGCCGGCGGGTGGCCCGCGGCGGTCAACACGCTCGGTGCGCTACGGGACATCGTGCACGCATTGCGCGGCTGGCCGACGCCGCTCGGCGCGGCGATCAATTCGGCCGAGCGCGTGTTCGATGACCACGGCTCGTGCACGATCCCGCGGGTGGCGCAGATTCTCGATACCATGGCGGCGGAAGTGATGGAATTTGCGATGAGGACACAACGATGAAATTGCGGGAGCTGTCGGGATGGGGGTCGGTGCTGGCGGGAGCCGTCGCCGGCGTGATGCTCGCGCCGGCAGGCGCGGCGGAGCCGGCGATGAAGGCCGCGTCCGGGCCGGCCGACCTGTTGCTGGTGCATGGAAAGATTCACACCGAGGATGCGGAGCGGCGGGTCGTGGATGCGATGGCGGTGCGCGGCAACGCCATCGTCGCGGTCGGGACCGACGAGGCGGTGAGCGTTCTCGCCGGACCGAATACGCGGCGGATCGATCTGCATGGCGCGGTGGTCCGGCCCGGCATCATCGATGCGCACACGCATCCCGCGGAGGGCTCGCAGGACCTCGGAAAATGCAGCCTCGAGGACAAGGAAATGACCGCGGCGGAGGTGAAGCGGCGCGTCGCGAAGTGTCTCGCGGAGAGCCCCGGGGATCCCTCGCAATGGTTCGAGGCCGTCATGGTCGACCCTTCCGGGCTCACGTTGTCGCTGGCCGATCTCGACTCGATGCTGTCCTCCCGGCCGCTGCTCCTCTCCGGATCGGATGGCCATACGGCCTGGGCGAACTCCGCGGCGCTCAAGCTCTCCCACATCGATGCCTCGACGCCGGAGCCGGCCGGCGGCCACATCGAGCGCGATGCCGCAGGCAATCCCACCGGGACGCTCAGGGACAACGCCAATCTGCCGGCCTACGCGGCCAGGCCCAAGGCCAGCCTCGACGCTCGGGCGGATCTGCTCGACAAGGCGCTGGCATCGATGCGCGCCACGGGCATCACCTCGGTTCAGGATGCCGCGGCCGACGACGACATGATGCGCATGTACAAGCGGCTGTACGACACGCACCGCCTCGACATGCGCGTGCGGGCCTCGTATCACATCAAGAATCTGCACGACTCCCCCCGGGATATCCTGCAGCGTGCGAGCAAATTCCGCGCCACCTGGTCGATCGATCCGGACTTCCTGCGGGCCGACGCGGTGAAGATATTCGCCGACGGCGTCATCGAATATCCGTCCCAGACCGCGGCGCTCCTCGAGCCGTACCTGGACGCGCACGGACATCCCACCAGGAATGTCGGGCCGCATTATTTCGAGCAGGACAATCTGAACAAGATCGTCACCGCCGCGGATGCCGCGGGCTTCACCGTGCACATCCACGCCATCGGCGATCGCGCCGTGCGCTCGTCGCTCGATGCCATCGCCGCGGCGCGCAAGGCGAACGGGCCGCGCGACAACCGCGATCAGATCGCGCACCTCGAGCTGATCGATCCGGCCGATTTCCCGCGCTTCAAGCAGCTGAACGTGATCGCGAATTTCCAGCTCCAGTGGGCGATGCGGGATCCCTACGTGGAGAAGGCGACCATCGAGTATCTGGGGCCGGAGCGCTCGCGGCACCTGTACCCGGCGGGCTCGCTGCACGCCGCCGGCGCCCTGATCGTGGGCGGCAGCGACTGGAACGTCAGCACCTTCGATGCCTTCGAGGCGATGGAGCATGCCATCACGCGCGCGCAAGGGAAGGGCATGCCGGCGCTCCTGCCGGAAGAGAGCCTCACGATTCAAGAGATGGTCGACGCATACACCATCAATGCCGCCCACGCGCTCGAGCAGGAGCGGACCACCGGCAGCCTGGAAGCGGGCAAACGGGCCGACTTCGTCATCCTCGACCGGGACATTTTCGCGATCGATCCGTACCGCTTGCACGAGACCCGGGTGAAGGCCACCTATCTCGACGGCCGCGAGGTCTACCGCGCGGGCCGATGAGGGAGCCGGCGGCCGCGATCGTCGCCGGTCGGCCGCGCGACGGCCGCAGCCCGTGCGCGGTCGACGGCGTCGGCAGGGCGCCGGGCGTGCCGGCAGGCGGTCTGTAGGCCG
>DATAUO010000263.1:0-4317 GCA_036268215.1 Steroidobacteraceae bacterium | reverse complement strand
CTGGAGCCTGGTCTACGAGCTGACTCCGTTCCAGTTCCTGCAGATCCGCGCGGGATTCCGCCGCAACGACGGAATCCCGCAGGACAACTCAGAGCATCAACGGCTCTATTTTCTGGAAGCGCACGGATTCTTCTAGCGCCGCTGGATCGCGGGGCGCAGAGAGACGATAGCCGCTCATGCCGACGAGCTGCGCGGAATCCGCCATGCTGGCGAGCACCATGTAATCGAGCCCGGTCGGGCCGTGAGCCGCGCATCCGGGAGCGGCGGCGGCAGCCGAGCCCGGGCTTGCGGATGAGCCGGCCGACGCCGAGAGCAAGACGAGGCAGGGCAGACCGCGGCCAACCCGCCGTACGTGAGGCTCACGGCGCCGGTCGGACCCCTGCCGAGCCTGCATCGGCTACAGCCGGCCGCTGACGACCAGCACCAGGAGCACGATGAGGACGAGGCCGAGCCCGCCGCTCGGGTAGTAGCCCCATCCGGTGCTGTACGGCCACGCGGGCAACGCGCCGAGCAGCAGGACGACCAGGACGATGAGTAGTATGGTGCCGAGCGACATATTTTCTCTCCCTCGTTACGGAGTGAAGAGGCTAAGCCGAAACACGGCGCGACGCCGTCGGGCCGCCGCGCCTGCTTGCTGTAGGGACGCTCCTACCTTTAACTCGATCCGCGTGTCCCCATATCTCACCGCTCACGAGCGCAGGAGATCCCATGCAAACGATTCGACGCAGCCAGGAAAGAGGATTCGCCGATCACGGTTGGCTCAAATCCTTCCATACGTTCTCGTTCGCGGACTATTTCGATCCGCGGCACGTCGAGTTCGGTCCGCTGCGCGTCATCAACGAGGACCGGGTCGCGCCGGGCGCGGGCTTCGGCACGCACGGGCACCGCGACATGGAGATCGTCAGCTACGTCCTGGAGGGCGGCCTCGCCCACGAGGACTCGATGGGCAACGGCTCGGTCATCGAGCCCGGCGACGTACAGCGAATGAGCGCCGGCACGGGTGTTCGCCACAGTGAGTTCAACGCGAGCTCCACGGATCCCGTGCACTTTCTGCAGATCTGGATCCAGCCGGCCGAGCGCGGCCTGCCGCCAGGCTACGAGGAGAAGCGTTTCGCCGCCGCGGAGAAGCGCGGCCGCCTGCGCCTGATCGTCTCGCCGGAGCGCGCGGAGGGGTCGGTCGCAATCCATCAGGACGTGCGGGTCTACGCCGGGCTGTTCGACGGCGCGGAGCAGGCGCAGCTGTCCGTGACGCCCGGACGCCGCCTCTACCTGCACGCGGCACGCGGCGCGCTTTGGGCCAACGGCGAGACGCTCGCCGCCGGGGACGCCCTCGCCATCACCGACGCGGCCCGCTTGGAGCTGCGCGAGGGCAAGGACGCCGAGGTGCTGGTGTTCGATCTGCCGGGCTAGGGCCGCGGCGGCGTTCGCCGACACCCGCGCGGCCCTCGGAGCCGCGCGGCCTATCGGGGGGCGTGTCTCGACCAGTACCAGTAGAACGGCAGCCCTGCGACGAGCAGCACCACGCCCTCGAGGGCCTGGCGCGGCGTCGCGACGAAGGTGTTGATCAGCAGGAATGCGGTGACCGCGACGAAAATCAGCGGGACCACCGGATAGCCGAAGGCGCGATAGGGACGCGGCGCATCCGGCTGCTTGACGCGAAACACGAACACCGACGCCGCCACCGAGCCATAGAACAGCCAGGACGCGAAGATCACCGAATCGGTCAGCGTGTCGTACGAGCCCGAGAGCGCGAGCAGGCTCGCCCAGACGGCCTGCGCCAGGATGGCCCGCACCGGCACGTTGGTGCGCGGCGAGAGGCTTCCCAGGGCGCGAAAGAACAAGCCGTCGCGCGCCATGGCGAACGGCACGCGCGAGTTCGCCAGCACGCTCGATTGCAGCGCGCCGAACGAGGACACCATGAGCGCGACCGCCATGAGCGACACCGCCATCGGTCCGAGAAAACGCTTCAGCACCTCGGTCGCCACCGATGAGCTTGCCGGCACGCTCGCCACCGCGGTCGGCGTCAGCGCGTAGAAGTAGCCGAGGTTCGCGAAGAGATACAGCGCCATCACGATGAGCGTGCCGCCGACGAGGGCGCGCGGCAGGTTGCGCTGCGGATCCTTGACCTCTCCCGAGAGCGGCGCGACGTTCTGCCATCCGTCATAGGCCCACAGAGCGCCCAGCATGGCCGCGCCGAATCCCGCAACCCCGCCCCGCGCGCTCTCGACCACGCCCTCGCATGCGCCTCCCAACTCGCGCTCGCCGAGATGCGCCCAATCGCCGGTGCCGAGGGCGAAGGCCCCGGCGCCGACCGCGATCACGAGCAACACCTTGGCGATGGTCAGAATGAGGGCGACCCGGCCGCCGGCGGCGACCGATGCGCAATTGACCAGCGCGACCGTCCAGATCGCGGCCAGCGCCGCCAGCGACAGGCCGCCGACGCCGGCGGGACCGAAGCCCAGGTGCCAGCGTGCCAGCGCGCCGCCGAGCGCGACGTTCATGAAGATGGCGAGCCCGACGGCGAGCGCCGCTTGGGAGCCCGCGCGGGCGACGGTGAAGGAGATCCAGCCGTACAGGAAGCCGGTCAGCCGCCCATAGGCGCGGCGCAGATACACGTAGTCGCCGCCCGCCTCCGGCATCATCGCGCCGAGCTCGGCGTAGGCGAAGGTCCCCGCGAGCGCCAGCAATCCGGCCGCGAGCCACGCGGCGAGCACCCATCGGGCGCTGCCGACATTGCAGGTCATGACGCGGCTCTTGAGAAAGACGCCCGTGCCGATCATGTTCGCAACGTTCACGGCCGTCGCCGACCACAGCCCGACGCCGCGGGTCAGCGTGCTCCTCATCCCGGGATTCGCGCCGTCCATCGATGCTAGTATGGGCAAATGCGCGGCGATAGTTCGACCATTCAGTCCCTGCTGGTCGCGGCACTGCTCGTCTGGGTGGTTTACCGGCGGGTGCGCCGGTCCTTCGGCCGCCAGCTCCTGCAGCCGAGACGCATGATCATCCGCATGGTGCTGCTGGTCGCCGTCGGCTGCCTGCTCGCGCCGCTCGCCGTTCGCTCGACGGCGTATCTCACGGCCGTGATTGGCGGACTGCTGGGCGGCGTCGCGCTCGGTTTATGGGGCGCCGAGCACACCCGTTTCCTGGACGCGGACGGCCGGCGCTACTACGTGCCGCACACCTATTCCGGGCTCGCGGTCATGTTGCTCGTCGTCGGCCGGATCGCATATCGGATGTCCCAGATATTCACGGGAACCGGTGCGCCGGGCCATGCCGCGCAAAGCGGCGTCGGCGCGCACGCGGGGGCGGCGGTGGTCCAGAGTCCACTCACCGTGGCCCCGCTGTTCCTACTGGTTGGGTATTACGTTTGCTTTTACTTGCGGGTGCTGCACAAATCCAAGCACCCCCGGCCGTCGGATCTCGAGCCCCCCGCGGGCCCGACCCATGATCCAACGCCGGCGAACGGCTCCGAGAGAGCGGCTTAGGCGGCGACGAAGGCGCCGAAAAGAATCGCCAGGGTGAGCAGCGCCATCGCTGCCAGCAAGGTGTTGTGGCCCCACCGGGCTACTGTTCCGACCATACTCTAATCTCCTGAATTTGCTAGTTTTTCCAGTCATCCGCAAAGTGGGATGACCCGGGTCCTTTATGGGGGCGGCACTGTACATTTCCAAGGGCCGCCGGACCCTGGCCTGGGTCACAAAATGTCCCGGATTACGGGAAACTAATCCGTCGCCGCGACCCGGCCGAGCCGCGGCGGCCTGGCGGCTCCGGCAGCCCCGGCTTCGCGAGGGGTCATTGGCCGGTCTTGATGTGGGTCCACACGCGCGTGCGCAGGCGGTCGTAGTCGGCGCCGAGCTCGAGCGGCAGGTATAGACGCCCGCGCAGCGCAGGCGGCGGATACACGGCGGGGTCGTCGAGCAGGCTCTTGTCGACGTACGCCGCCGCCGCAAGATTGTCGTTGCCGTAGTGAATGTCGTTGGTGATGGCGGCGATCACCTTGGGCTCGAGGATGAAATTCAGGAACTCGTGCGCCTCCTCGGGGTGCGGAGCCGACGCCGGAATGAGGAATGCGTTGTACGCGATGTTCGAGCCTTCCTTGGGCTGGATGAAGGCGAGATGCGCGCCGGTGCCGTCCTCCGCCGCGCGAGCCTGGGCGATGGAGTAGTCGCTCGACCAGGCGATCGACAGGCAGGCCTCCTTCGAGGCGAGCTGGTGCCAATAGTCGTTCGAATCGAAGGTGCGGATGTACGGACGCACCGCCATGACGAGGCGCTCCGCCGCGTGCAGGTCGGGTTCCGCGCCCGAGTTGGGATCGAG
>DATAUO010000262.1:0-11352 GCA_036268215.1 Steroidobacteraceae bacterium | reverse complement strand
CCGGGTCCGAGGCCCTTCGGGCGCGTCCGCCTGCGACTTGCGCCGTTGATCGCCGCGCCCGACGGCACGCTCTACGCGGTGCTCCTGGTGCCGAGGCGTCCCAGCATTTTCGGAGCGCTGAGCCTGCCGGAGATCTCCCTGGCGATCCTTTGCATCGCCTTGATCGTGAGCGCCGTGACCAGCTGGTGGCTCGCACGGCACCTCAGCGCCCCGATCCGGCGCATCCAGGAGGGAGCCCGCGCGCTCGCGACCGAGACGCTCGACGTGCGCGTGAGCGCCGGGCTCGACGACCGCAAGGACGAAGTCGCGGTGCTCGCCCGGGACTTCGATGCCATGGCCGATCGGCTGCGCGCCAATCGTGCCGCCACCACCCGGCTGTTGCGCGACATCTCGCACGAGCTGCGCTCGCCGCTGGCCCGGATGCGCGTCGCGCTCGGGCTCGCGCGGCAGCCGCCCGCCGACATCGCGCGCCAGCTCGATCGTCTCGAGCGCGAGGTGGAGCGTCTCGACTCGCTCATCAATCAGGTGCTGCGGCTTGCCCGCCTGCAGGGCCCCGATGCGCCCCTCGTGCGCGAGACGATCGATCTCGACGAGGTCATCGAGGAGATCGTGCACGATGCCAGCTTCGAGGGCGCCGCCAAGCACAGCGAAATCGTGCGCCGCGGCGCCGTGGGCGCGCCGATCAGCGGCAATCGCGAGCTCCTGCGCAGCGCCATCGAGAACGTGCTGCGCAACGCGCTGCGTTACAGCCCGGACGGACGGCCGATCGACGTCGATACCGCGCGCAAGGCGGCGGCGGTCTGCATCGTGATCCGCGATCGCGGCCCCGGCGTACCGGAGGGCGATCTGGAACGGATATTCCAGCCTTTCTACCGAGTCGCCGAGTCCCGCGACCGCGGCAGCGGCGGAGAGGGCATCGGTCTGGCCATCACGGCTCAGGTGATGAAGGCGCACGGCGGCTCCGCGCGCGCCGTCAATGTCGAGGGCGGCTTCGAGGTGCACCTGACCCTGCCGCCGGACGGCGAGGCCGCGTGACCTCGGCGCACGGGCGCCCTCCGACGAGGCTCAGCTTGCCGGCACCCGCGATCGCCGTTTAGATTGAGGCCCCCTTCGCGGAGATCGCCTTGAGCCTGTTCGAAGAAGCCTGCAAGTACATCCCGGGCGGCGTGAACTCGCCGGTGCGCGCGTTCCGCGGCGTCGGCGGCGAGCCCATCTTCTTCAGGAGCGCGTCCGGCGCTCATGTCACCGCGGCCGACGGCCGGCGATTCATCGACTACGTCGGATCGTGGGGACCCATGATCGTCGGCCATGCGCATCCGCGGGTGATCGAGGCCGTGCGCGCCGCCGCGGGCGACGGGCTGTCGTTCGGCGCGCCCACCGAGCTCGAGACGCGGCTCGCGCGCCGCGTGACCGAGCTCATGCCCTCGATCGAGCGCGTGCGCTTCGTCAGCTCCGGCACCGAGGCCACCATGAGCGCCATCCGCCTCGCGCGCGGGTTCACGGGGCGCGACACCATCGTCAAGTTCGAAGGCTGCTACCACGGTCACGCCGACTCCCTGTTGATCAAGGCGGGCTCGGGCGCGTTGACCTTGGGCGTGCCGACGTCGCCGGGCGTGCCGAAGGCGCTCGCCGCGGCCACGGTGACGCTGAGCTTCAATGACGTTGCGCAGCTGCGCGAGGCGTTCGCCGAGATCGGGCGCGAGATCGCCTGCGTCATCGTCGAGCCCATCGCCGGCAACATGAACCTGGTGCCCCCGGCACCCGGCTTCCTCGAGGCGCTGCGCCGCGAGTGCGATGCGTCCGGCGCGCTGTTGATCCTCGACGAGGTCATGACCGGATTTCGGGTCGCGCTCGGCGGTGCGCAGGCGCTCTACGGAGTGCGGCCCGACCTGACCACCCTCGGCAAGATCATCGGCGGGGGCATGCCGGTCGGCGCGTTCGGCGGAAGGCGCGACATCATGGAGCGACTGGCGCCGCTCGGCCCCATCTATCAGGCCGGAACGCTCTCCGGGAATCCGGTCGCCATGACGGCCGGCCTCGCCACGCTCGACCTCGTCGCCGAGTCCGGCTTTCATGCCAGGCTCGCGCGCTCGACCGACCGGCTGGTGCGCGGGCTCGCCGACGCGGCGGCCCGGGCCGGCGTCGCGCTCGCCGCGAACCAGGTCTGCGGCATGTTCGGCATCTTCTTCACGGCCGAGAAAACCGTGGATGACTACGCGAAGGTCACGGCGTGCGACGTGGAGCGCTTCAAGCGCTTCTTCCACGGCATGCTCGATGAGGGGGTGTATCTCGCGCCTTCCGCGTTCGAGGCGGGTTTCGTCTCCGCGGCCCATACCGACGCCGATGTGGATGCCACCGTGGCCGCGGCCGCACGCGTGTTCGCGCGCATCGGCTAGGCGCTGACACGTGCGCGCGTTGGCGGCATTCGTCGGCGTCATCCTGCTCGCGGGGCTGATCGGCGCCGCGCTCTCCTACCCCGCCTACGAGCTCACCTCCACATTCGCAGCGTGGCCTTTTCATCGTGTCGCCAGCCGGATCGCGATGCTGGTTCTGCTGATCGGGCTCATCTGGCTGTGCCGGCGCCTCGGCCTCGGGCGAAAGCGCGACTTCGGCTTTGGTCTCCCGTGGCCGCGATTCCTGCGCACCGCAATCCTGTTCGGCGCGCTCGGGGTCGCGACCGCGGCGCTGGGAGCCGGATTCCTGCTCGAGTCGCGCCTGCGCATCGCCGATCCCTCGTTCCCGGGAACGCTGTCGAGCCTCATCCGCATATTCCTCGTCGGGCTCGCCTCCGGCGTCAGCGTGGCCCTCATCGAGGAGACGGTTTTTCGCGGCGCCATTCACACCGCGGTGGAGCGCGAGGCCGGACCCTGGGCCGCGGTGCTCTCGACCGCGCCGCTGTTCGCCGTGCTGCACTTCTTCGCGCGCATCCACATACCCGCGGATCAGGTGAACGCCGGCAGCGGGTTCTATCTGTTGGTGCATTCGTTCCAGCCGCTGAGCCAGCCCGCCCTGGTGCTCGACGCCTTCCTGTCGTGGCTCGCCGTCGGGCTCACCTTGAGCCTCACGCGCGTGCTCACCGGCAACACGGCGGCGGCCATCGGCCTGCACGCTGGCTGGGTGATCGTGTTGCGGATGCTTCAGGAGAGCACGCTCGCCGCCCCGGACGCGGGGGCGTCGATCTGGGTGAGTCGGCTCGACGGTCTGCTCGGCTACTGGATCATTCCCTGGAGCATCGTCATCGCGGCGGCGCTCTGGCTCGGCCGGCGGGCGTGGGTGCCCGGTGCGCGCACCGATCCAGCCGGCAACGCTCAGCCCGCCGTCAGCGGCGCCAGCAGATCCAGCCGCTGAATCGGATCGTTCATCTCCAGATAGGACTGCTTGTCCGTGAGCGGGATCGGCAGGATTTCCGCCAGGCGATGTCCCACCCAGCTCGCATCCTCGAGCCGCATCGGCATGTTGGCGTAGATCTCGCCGAGCTGCGGAAGCACGCCCTTGAGGAGCAGCGACAGGCGGACGTGACGCGCCGGAACCGCCGCCGCCGGCTCATCGGCCAGCGGCTCGACTTCAGCCACATTCAGGCCGTCGGGCTGAAGACCGCGGCTCTGGATGCGAAAGCGCTGCCGGCCGACGCAGGTGATGCCGAGGAGGCCGTCCGCGAGCGGGTTGAAGTCGACGATCCGGGCCATCGTCCCCACATCCACCGTCTCGGCGGGTCCCGCCTCCCGGCCGGCACGGATCAACGCCACGCCGAACTCCCGGCTCTCGCGCATGCACCGTCCGACCATGTCGAGGTAGCGGGTCTCGAAGATCCGCAGCGGCAGCGGGCCTTCGGGAAACAGCACGAGGTTGAGCGGAAACACCGGGGTCGAGCTCACGCCCACGGGCGCACCGCCGCCGGCCCGACGCCCGCTTCGCGCGCATCCGAGCTCGCGCGTGAAACCGTCCTCACGCTCGCGCCCTCAGCGCGGCGAGGAGCTTGTCGTGCAGGCCGCCGAAACCGCCGTTGCTCATCACGAGGATGTGATCACCCGGTCGGCTCTCGGCGGCCAGCGCGCTCACCAGCGGCTCGACGCCGTCCGCGAAGCTCGCCCGGGGCCCGAGCGCGGCCACGGACTTGGGGAGGTCCCAATCGAGATCCGGCACGGTCAGGAACCAGGTGCGATCCGCGTCCGCGAGCGCGGGGGCCATCTGCTCGCGGTGAACGCCGAGCTTCATGGTATTCGAGCGCGGCTCGAGCACGGCGACGATGCGCGCCGTCCCGACGCGGGCCCGCAATCCCTTGAGGGTGGTCTCGATGGCCGTCGGGTGATGCGCGAAATCGTCGTACACCGTGACGCCGCCGACGACGCCGCGGATCTCCATGCGCCGCTTCACCCCGCGGAAGCCGCCGAGCGCGGCGGCGGCACGCGCGGGATCCACCCCGACATGGCGCGCGGCCGCAATCGCGGCCAGCCCGTTCGTGACGTTGTGCTCGCCGAGCTGCGACCAGCGCACTTCGGCCAGGATGCGGCCCTCCAAGAGCACCTCGAAATGATCCGCAGCCCCTCCCCGCACCATGCGCGCGCTCCAAGCGGGGCTGCCGGCGCCGCCCGGGCTCCGACCGGCCGTGCCCGGGTCAGCCGCGGCGGCGCCCTCCGAGCCGGCGGCGGCCGCCATCCCGAAATGCTCCACGGGAGTCCAGCATCCCTCCCTCAACGTCGCGGCAAGCTCGGGATCCCTGCCGTTGACGATCAGCCGCCCCGCGCCGGGCACGGTGCGCAACAGCTGGTTGAACTGACGGCGGATGGAAGCCACGTCGGGATATATATCTGCGTGGTCATACTCGAGATTGTTGAGGATTGCGGTACGCGGCCCGTAATGCACGAACTTCGCGCGCTTGTCGAAAAACGCCGTATCGTACTCGTCGGCCTCGATCACGAAGCAGTTCCCCGCGCCGAGACGGGCGGTCGAATCGAAATTCGACGGCATGCCGCCGATCAGGAATCCCGGCTGCAGGCCCGCCTCCTCGAGGATCCAGCACAGCATCGCCGTCGTCGTGGTCTTGCCGTGGGTGCCGGCCACCGCGAGCACATGCCGGCCGGCGAGCACGTGCTCGGCCAGCCATGCGGGTCCCGAGGCATGGGGCAGGCCGCGATCGAGCATGGCCTCGACCACCGGCCGGCCGCGCGAGAGCGCGTTGCCGACCACGATCAGATCGGGATTGAGGTCGAGCTGTTCAGCCCCGTAGCCCTGCACGAGCTCGATCCCCAGCGCCTCGAGCTGCGTGCTCATGGGCGGATAGACGTTGAGATCCGAGCCGGTCACGCGGTGTCCCGCGGCCTTTGCGATGGCCGCCAAGCCCCCCATGAACGTGCCCGCGATACCTAGAATGTGGACATGCATGTCGGACAGCCCGCCGCTCCGTCAGTCATAATCGTGCGCGAAGTATGCCAGACGCCATTTGGATCGATCGACAGACCGCGCTCGTGGAGCTCGCGCAAGCGCTCGAGCCGCAGGCGTGGATCGGCGTGGACACCGAGTTCCTGCGCGAGCGCACCTTCTTTCCCAGGCTGTGCCTGCTGCAGCTGGCGGCAGGGGGGCGCGTGTGGTGCGTCGATACGCTGCGAGTCGACACTCTCGAGCCGCTGATGGCCGCGCTGACCTCGCCGCGCTCGCGCAAGGTGCTCCATGCGGCTCGCCAGGACCTCGAGGCCGTGTACCTCGCCGGCAAGCAGGTCGTGGCACCGGTGTTCGACACGCAGATCGCGGCGGGCTGCATCGGCTTGAAGCCGCAGATCGGCTACGCCGATCTGGTCAAGACGCTGCTCGACGTGACCTTGGCCAAGGCGCACACCCGCACCGACTGGTCCAAGCGTCCGCTCTCGGCGGCGCAGCTCGAATATGCGGCGGATGACGTGCTCTACCTCGGCGAGATCGCGGCGCGGCTGTCGTCGCGCCTGGCGGAGCTCGGCCGCGGGCACTGGGTGGACGAGGACTGCGCGGAGCTCCTCGATCCGAATCTGTACGAGCCCGACCTCGCGCGCGCGTGGGAGCGCGTGCGCGGCATCGCGCAGCTCGCCCCCGCGCCGCGGGCGCGTGCCAAGGCCATTGCCGTCTGGCGCGAGCGCACGGCTCGGACACGCAACATACCGCGCGCGTGGATTCTCCCGGACGCCGCGCTCTTCGCAATCGCGCAGACCGAGGTTGCCGCGCTCCGCGCCCCCGGCGCGCTGCAGCCGCTGAACGACGAGCTCGCGGCGCGGCTGCTCCCCGACCTGGAACGCGCTCCGGCCGAGGATGCGGAACCGGGCGCGCCGCAGGATGCCCGACCGAGCCCCGAGCAAAAAGCCCTCATGGCCCGGCTGGCCGCCATCGTCGACCGGCGCGCCGGCGAGCTCGGCGTGAGCGCGGAAATCCTCGCTCCGCGCGGCGAGCTCCGGGCGCTCGCGCTCGGCAACCGTGCCACGCACTGCCTGGGGGGCTGGCGGGCCGGCGAGATCGGAAGCCGCTTGCTCGAGGCGCTGGAGTAACGCCCAGAGACGCCGCCCGGCGTCGCGTGAAGGGCCTCTAAGCGATCGATTGCTCGATTCGGGCGAAGACGGTGCCCACGTCCGAATCCGCCTCGACGGTGCGCAACAACCCCAGCTTGTCGTAGTAGGCGATCAATGGCGTGGTCTGCGCCTCGAAGACCTCGAGCCGCTTGCCGATGACCTCTTCCTTGTCGTCGGGGCGTTGAATCAATCGCGCGTCCGTGCGGCAGCCCGCGCCATGCGGCGGCGGAGGCGGCGGCGAGGTGTAGACATTGAATACCCGGCCGCACGCATCGCAGATCCGGCGGCCGGTGAGCCGCTTGAACAGGATCTTGAGATCGACATCGAGCAGCACCACCGACTCGAGCGGGGTGCCGAGCTCGGCGAGCAGCTTCTGCAGCGCCTCCGCCTGGGCGATGTTGCGCGGGAACCCGTCCAGGATGAAGCCGTTGGCCGCATCCGCCTGACCCAGCCGCTCGCGGATCATCCCGAGGACGATGGCATCGTCGACCAGCTTGCCGGCATCCATTGCCGCCTTGGCGCGCAACCCGAGCGAGGTGGCCTTCTCGCGCGCGTCGCGCAAGAGGTCGCCCGTGGAGATTTGCGGAACACCGTGGGCTTCGACCAGCAGCTTGGACTGCGTGCCCTTCCCCGATCCGGGCGCTCCCAACAGAACTATGCGCATGATTCTTCTGGTGCCGAAAGCGGGCTACCGTACCTATCGCGCGCGCGGTCGTCAAACCCAGGCCGATCGGCTATTCTGCGCGTCCTCGTCTCCTGGGGGTGTTATGAAAAATGCGTTCTACGCCCAGTCGGGCGGCGTGACCGCGGTGATCAATGCATCGGCCTGCGGCGTCATCGAGACCGCGCGCCGGCATCGCGGCAAGATCGGCAAGGTGTATGCCGGCCGGCACGGGATCATCGGCGCCCTGACCGAGGACATGATCGACACCAGCAAGGAGAGCCGCGCCGCCATCGCCGCCTTGCGCCATACCCCCGGCGGGGCGTTCGGATCGGCGCGCTACAAGCTCGCCGGGCTCGACAAGAACCGCGCCCAGTACGAGCGCCTGATCGCCATCTTCCGCGCCCACGACATCGGCTACTTCTTCTATAACGGCGGCAACGATTCCATGGACACCGCGCACAAGGTGTCGGAGATCGCCGGGCAGATGGGGTATCCGATCTGCTCGATCGGAATTCCCAAGACGGTCGACAACGATCTGCCGGTCACCGACTGCTGCCCCGGCTTCGGCTCTGCCGCGAAGTACATCGCGGTGTCGACCCGCGAGGCGGCGCTGGACGTGGAATCCATGGCGCGCACCTCCACCAAGGTGTTCGTGCTCGAGGTCATGGGCCGCCATGCCGGCTGGATGGCCGCCGCGGGCGGCCTCGCCGGCACCAAGGCCGGCGATGCGCCCCACATCATTCTCTTCCCCGAGATCGAGTTCGATCGCGAGCGCTTCCTCGCCAAGGTCAAGGGGTCCGTGGAGAAATACGGTTACTGCGTCGTCGTCGTCTCGGAAGGGGTGAAGGGGCCGGACGGCAAATTCCTGGCGGAGGCCGGAACCCGCGACGCTTTCGGCCATACGCAGCTCGGCGGCGTCGGACCGGTGGTCGCGCAGATCTGCCAGGAGGCCCTGGGCTATAAGTTCCACTGGGCCGTGGCCGACTACCTGCAGCGATCGGCCCGCCACATCGCCTCGAAGGTGGACGTCCAGCAGGCCTACGCGGTCGGCAAGGCGGCGGTCGAGCTCGCGCTCGCGGGCAAGAACGCCGTGATGCCGGTCATCGTGCGCAAATCGTCGAAGCCCTACCGATGGGCCATCGGGGAGGCACCCTTGAGCGCCGTCGCCAACCAGGAGAAGAAGGTGCCGCGGAGCTTCATCACCGCGGACGGCTTCGGCATCACCGCGGCCTGCCGCGCGTATCTCGCGCCGCTCATCGGCGGGGAAGACTATCCGCCCTACGAGAAGGGCTTGCCGCGTTATGTCGCGCTCAAGGGCGCGAGCGTTACGAAGCGCTTGAAACAACCATTTGTGGTATAGTGCGCGTCGCCTTTTTAAGCAATAAAAATCTTATATTTCAATAACATAAGTTCGACAACGGAGATCGACTCATGACCCTCGAATGCGCGCTGTGGCTGGCGATCGGAGCCAGCGTGGTTGCAATCCTGTACGGCGCGATCTCGGTGCGCTGGATTCTGGCGCAGCCGGCCGGCAACCCCCGCATGCAGGAGATCGCCGCGGCCATCCAGGCGGGCGCCCAGGCCTACCTCTCCCGCCAGTACACCACCATCGCCATCGTCGGCGTCATCCTGTTCTTCGTGCTCGGCTTCGCGCTCGGCTGGCCGACGGCGGGCGGCTTCGCGGTCGGGGCGATCCTGTCGGGTCTCGCCGGGTTCATCGGCATGAACATTTCGGTGCGCGCCAAGGTGCGCACCGCCGACGCCGCGCAACGAGGCATCAACGCCGCGCTCAAAGTGGCGTTCCGCGGCGGCGCCATCACGGGCATGCTGGTGGTCGGCCTCGGGCTCCTCGGGGTCGCGGGTTACTACATGATCATGATGCGGGTGCTCGGGGATTCCGACGCGGCGCTGCGCTCGCTGGTGGGTCTCGCATTCGGCGGCTCGCTGATCTCGATCTTCGCGCGCTTGGGCGGCGGCATCTTCACCAAGGGCGCCGACGTCGGCGCCGACCTCGTCGGCAAGGTCGAAGCCGGCATTCCCGAGGACGATCCGCGCAACCCCGCGGTGATCGCCGACAACGGCGGCGACAACGTCGGCGACTGCGCCGGCATGGCGGCCGACCTGTTCGAGACCTATGCCGTCACGCTGGTCGCGACCATGCTTCTCGGCGGCCTCCTGGCATCCGGCTCCGGCGACACCACCATCGGCGAAGGCGCGGTTCTCTACCCTCTCATTCTCGGCGCCATCTCCATCGTGTCCTCTATCGTCGGCACGTTCTTCGTGTCGATCCGCGAAGGCGGCAAGATCATGAACGCCCTGTACAAGGGCGTCATCGTCTCGGGTGCGATCTCCGCCGTCGCGTTCTACTTCGTGTCGAAGTCCGTCATGGGCGACCACGCCATGTCGATGTGGCTCTGCACCCTGGTGGGCCTCGCGCTCACCGCGGCGATGATCGTCATCACCGAGTACTACACCGCGACCGAATACAGCCCTGTGCGGCACGTCGCCGCCGCGTCCCAGACCGGCCATGCCACGAACATCATCGCCGGCCTCGGCGTGTCGATGAAGGCGTGCGCGCTGCCGGTCCTCGCGGTCGTGCTCAGCATCTGGGCCTCCTACCGTCTCGAGGGCCTGTACGGCATCGCCATCGCCGCCACCGCGATGCTGTCGATGACCGGCATGATCGTCGCGCTCGATGCCTACGGACCGATCACGGACAATGCCGGCGGCATCGCCGAGATGGCCGGCCTGGACAAGAAGGTGCGCGACGTGACCGATCCACTCGACGCGGTCGGGAACACCACCAAAGCCGTGACCAAGGGTTACGCCATCGGCTCCGCCGGCCTCGCTGCGCTGGTGCTGTTCGCGGACTACACGCACAAGCTCGGCGAAGTGATGGGTCAACCAACCAGCTTCGACCTCTCGAGCCCCGCAGTGATCATCGGCCTCTTCATCGGCGGTCTCGTGCCGTACCTATTTGCCTCCATGGCCATGGAGGCTGTGGGCCGCGCCGCAAGCTCGGTGGTGGAGGAAGTGCGCCGTCAGTTCCGCGAGATCAAGGGCATCATGGAGGGCACCGCCAAGCCCGACTATTCGCGCGCGGTGGACATGCTCACCCGCGCCGCGATCAAGGAAATGATCGTCCCGTCGCTGCTGCCGATCCTCGTGCCGATCGTTCTGGTGTACATCGTGAACTTCCTCATGGGACCGGGGAGCGGCGTGCAGGCGCTCGGCGGCCTCCTGATCGGCACCATCGTCACCGGCCTCTTCGTCGCAATCTCGATGACCACGGGCGGCGGCGCCTGGGACAACGCCAAGAAATACATCGAGGAAGGCAACTACGGCGGCAAGGGATCGGATGCCCACAAGGCGGCGGTCACCGGCGACACGGTCGGCGACCCGTACAAGGACACCGCGGGCCCTGCAATCAATCCGTTGATCAAGATCATCAACATCGTCGCGTTGCTGCTGGTTCCGCTGCTCGGCCACACGATGTGAGATAGCGGCGCCCGGTCTCGCCCGCCGGGGAGTTGACCGAAGAGGCCGGCGAAAAGCCGGCGGGGTGGCCGTGCCGACCGAAGCCGATGACGAGCAGACCGCGCGGAAGGTTCGCAGACATCTGCTGCCGCTTCTGTTCGTGCTCTATGTCGTCGCCTACCTCGACAGGGTCAATGTCGGCTTCGCCTCGCTCACGATGAACCGCGAGCTCGCTCTCACGAGCGAGCAGTACGGGCTGCTCTCCGGAATCTTCTTCTGGGGCTACTTTCTGTTCGAGGTCCCGAGCAACCTCATCCTGCACCGGGTCGGTGCGCGCCGGTGGATCGCCCGCATCCTGATCACATGGGGACTCGTCGCCGCGTGCACGGGGTTCGTCCAAAACGCCGCCCAGCTCTACGTCGCACGCTTCATTCTAGGGGTCGCCGAGGCAGGCCTTTATCCCGGCATCGTTTATTACCTTTCGTATTGGTTCCGGCAACGGGAGCAGGCACGAGCCATCGGTGTGTTCCTCACGGCTTTGCCGGCCGCAAGCATCCTGGGCGGGCCGGCCTCGGGTTGGATACTCGATCATATGCATGCTTACGCCCTGAGCAGCTGGCGGTGGCTGCTGATCCTCGAGGCGGTGCCGGCGGTCGTCTGCGGTGTGCTGACGTATCGCCT
>DATAUO010000261.1:0-2385 GCA_036268215.1 Steroidobacteraceae bacterium | reverse complement strand
TACGACTCGGAGCGCGGCAAGGATCTCGGTGTTTCGACGTGGCCCCAGGAGGCCTGGAAGATCGGCGGCGGCAATGTCTGGGGATGGGTCAACTACGACGCCGAGCTCAAGAGCGTCTACTACGGCGCGGGCAACCCCGGTCCGTGGAACAACGCACAGCGGCCCGGCGACAACAAGTGGACCGCGGGAATCTTCTCGCGCGATCCGGCCTCCGGCCAGGCGCGCTGGTTCTACCAGATGTCGCCGCATGATGAGCACGACTACGACGGCGTGAACGAGCAGATCCTGCTCGACATGCCCTTCGGCGGCAAGATGCAGAAGGTGCTCATCCACCCGGATCGCGACGGCTACGTCTACGTCATCGAGCGCACCACCGGAACGGTGCTCTCGGCCGACCCGTATGGCCCGGTCAACGCGACCCGGGGCGTCGACCTCTCCACCGGCAAACCCATCGTGAATCCGGCGAAGAATACCAAGGTGGGTGAGGTAGTCCGCGACATCTGCCCCACCGCATCGGGCGCCAAGGATTGGAACCCGTCGAGCTTCAGCCCGCGCACGGGATTGATCTATATCCCGCACGAGAACATGTGCATGGACTGGCTGAGCGCGGAAGTGAGCTACATCGAGGGAACGCCCTACGTCGGCGCCAACGTGCACATGAAGCCGGGACCCGGCGGAAACCGCGGCGTGCTCACGGCCTGGGACCCGGTGCAGCGCCGTCCCGCGTGGGAGGTGAAGGAGAATTTTCCCGTCTGGTCGGGCACGGTGGTGACGGCCGGCGACATCGTCTTCTACGGCACCATGGACGGGTGGTTCAAGGCCGTCGATGCGCGCACGGGCGATCTTCTGTGGCGCCACAAGGTCGACAGCGGAATCATCGGCCAGCCGATCAGCTACAAGGGTCCCGACGGACACCAGTACATTGCCGTGCTCTCCGGGGTGGGAGGATGGGCAGGCGCCATCGTTTCGGGTCCGGTCGATCCCCGCGACGGATCGGCGGCGCTCGGCATGATCAGTGCCATGTCCGATCTACCCAAATACACGACGGCAGGAGGGACGCTCTATGTGTTCTCGCTTCCCCATTGAGATCGTACTGGTGGGCGCGCTCCTCGCCGCGGGCTGCGCGCGCTCGCCGGGCGCCGCGGCGCAGGCCGGTCAGCCGGGCCTGCAGGGCGATATCGATTCCGCGCTGTCGCCGGGATATGCGCACAGCCTGGTCACCGGCGATCCGCGCGCCAAGGCCTACTATGACAACGCCGACGCGGTGAACGCGGGCAGGCGCCTGTTCCAGCAGTACAACTGCTCAGGCTGTCATTCCAACGGCGGGGGCGGCATGGGTCCCTCGTTGATGGATGATGAATGGATCTATGGCAGCCGCCTCGAGCAGATCCATCAGACCTTGGTCGAGGGCCGGCCCAATGGGATGCCGGCGTGGGGCGGCAAGGTGCCCGACGAGCAGCTTTGGCAGCTGGCCGCCTACGTGCGCTCGCTGTCCTTGCCGCAGACGCTCGCCGCGCAGCAGGGCGACACGCCGGGCCAGTCGCCCGCGCCGGTGCCGGCCGAGGCCGACCAGGATGCAGGCTGGTCGCCGCCCCCCGCGACGACCAACGACTACACGACGACGACCCTGGGGCCGCGTTGAGGCGCGGCTGGCCCGACGCCTTCTCGCGGCACTCGATCGCGCCGGGGGGCCGCCGCGGCCGCCTGCCGCTTCTCTCGATGGCGCTGCTCGCGGCGACGGCTGCCGCGATCGCGTTCCCATCCCCGATCCGGGCCGCACCGCGGCAGCTCGTGATCTGCGCCGATCCCAACAATCTGCCGTTCTCCAATCGAGACAAGCAGGGTTTCGAGAACCGCATCATCGCCCTGGTCGCGCGCGATCTGGATGCCCGCTTGAGCTACGTTTGGTGGGCGCAGCGGCGCGGCTACGTGCGCAGCACGCTGAACGAGTCCCGTTGCGACATCTGGCCCGGAGTCGCGACAGGCACCGACCACGTGGCATCGACGCATCCCTATTATCGCTCCACCTATGTGTTCGTGACGCGCGCGGCCGCGCCGCTCGGCGGGCTCAGCCTCGACGACCCGCGTCTCCGATCCTCGATCGTCGGCGTGCAGATGATCGGCAACGACTCGATGAACTCGCCGCCGGCGCATGCCGTCGCGAGCCGCGGCATCACCGACAACGTGCGCGGCTTCATGATCTACGGCGATTACTCCCGCCCCAATCCGCCCGCTGCGATCGTCGAGGCGGTTGCGCGCAAGCAGATCGACGTGGCGCTGGTGTGGGGGCCGCTCGCGGGCTACTTCGCGCATCGATCGCCGGTGCCCCTGCGCATCGAGCCGGTGACTCCCGCGAACGATCCGCCGTGGCAGATGACATTCGAC
>DATAUO010000260.1:0-8153 GCA_036268215.1 Steroidobacteraceae bacterium | reverse complement strand
TTGCGAAGCACATCGTGCAGATGGCGATACCGATCGCCGCCGGCATGTTCTTCCAGACGCTCTACATCCTCATCGATCTCTACTTCGTCGCCGGCCTGGGCGACTCGGCGATCGCGGGCGTCGGCGCCGCCGCCAACCTCATGTTCATCGTCTTCGCGCTCACGCAGGTGCTGGGTGTGGGGACGGTCGCGCTGATCTCGCACGCGGCCGGGCGCAAGGATCCGGCCGACGCCAACAAGGTGTTCAATCAAAGCTTGACGCTTGGCGGCAGCACCGCACTGGTCACGCTCGTCCTCGGCTACGTGCTCGGCCCCATGTACGTGAGCGGCCTGGGTGCGGATGCGGCAACGGTGCTCGCGGGCATCAATTATCTCCACTGGTTTCTGCCGAGCCTTGCGTTGCAGTTTGCGCTCGTCGCCATGGGATCGGCCCTGCGGGGAACCGGAATCGTGCAGCCTTCGATGATCGTACAGGTCGTGACCGTGGTGCTGAACGCGGTGCTCGCGCCGGTGCTGATCGCAGGGTGGGGCACGGGTCATCCGATGGGCGTCGCGGGCGCGGGGCTTGCAAGCTCCATCGCGGTGGCCATCGGCGTGATCATGCTGGCTCTCTATTTTCACAAGCTGGAGCATTACGTCGGTTTCAATTCTTCCATGTGGAGGCCCAATTTCCCCGTCTGGGGGCGGCTGCTCAAGGTCGGCCTGCCGGCGGGCGGCGAATTCGCCTTGATGTTTCTGTACATGGCGGTGATCTACTGGGTCATTCGCCGGTTCGGTCCGGCCGCGCAGGCGGGATTCGGGATCGGCACCCGCGTCATGCAGAGAATGTTCCTGCCGGCAATGGCGGTCGCCTTCGCCACCGCGCCCATCGTCGGCCAGAACTACGCGGCCGGAAAGTTTCCCCGCGTGCGCGAGACGTTTGCGCTCGCCACCCTGATCGGGAGCTGCATCATGGTCGGGCTCACGCTGTTCTGCCAGTGGGGGTCGGCGTGGGTCATCCATGGATTCACCAAGGATCCCTCCGCGCTCGCCATCGGCGCGCAGTTCCTGACCATCATCTCCTGGAACTTTCTCGCTTCGGGCTTCGTGTTCACATGCTCGGCCGTCTTCCAGGGGCTCGGACACACGCTGCCGTCGGTGCTCAGCTCGGCCAGCCGCATCGTGAGCTTCGCCGTGCCCGCCCTATGGCTTTCCGCGAGCCCGCAATTTCAGCTCGTGCACCTCTGGTACCTATCGGTGGGAAGCGTCACGCTCCAGGCCCTCCTCAGCCTCTGGCTGGTGCGCAACGAGTTTCGGCGCAGGGTTCCGGTCTTCAAGGAGCCGGTGCAGGCGTGAGCAGCGCGCGATGACGATGAGGGTCTTCATCGAGGTCTGCGGCTGGCTGGCGTTCGTGCTGATCCTCGGCAGCTACCTGCTCCTGTCCATCGGCAAGATGCAGTCGCGCTCCTCCGTCTATCAGTGGATGAACCTGGTCGGCGGCGTGTGCTTCGTGATCAACTGCTCGTGGAACGGCGCCTGGCCGTCGGTCGCGCTGAATTTCATCTGGGCCGGGATTGCGCTGTATGCGTTACGGCGCAACGCGCGGTCGGGAACCCGCGCGGACTGACCCTCCGGGAGCGCACGCCGCGGCCCTCAGGCCGGGTACGCTGCGCGGTGCGCGGCCAGCACGGCGTTCTCGAGCAGGTTGCCGTCGCGATACTCCTCGAGTCCCGGCGGACGCGCGACGCCGGGAATCAGGCGCGGACACGGCTCCGGCTCGCCGCACACCAGCCTCAGCGGGATCCGCTCGGCGTAGATCGGAAGCGCATGGTCCTCCTCGTCGTCGACGACCCCCTTGGTGCGTACCTTCGCGGAGGCCCGCTCGATGTCCATGGCGATCACGGTCGTGGCATTGATCTCCTGCTCGCTCGAGGGGCGCAGCTTCGCCGTGCGGCTCGGAAAGAAACGGTCCACCATCATGATGAGCGCGCGGCGTTTCTCGGCGGGATCGTCGACCGGCCGCGCCAGGCCGAACGCCATCACGGACCGGTAGTCGGCGGAGTGGTTGAATCCGCAGCGGGCGAGAATCAGGCTGTCGAAATGCGTGACCGTGAGGCAGGCGCGCTCGCCGCCCGAGAGGTTCTTCAGCATCCGGCTCGAGTTGCTGCCGTGCCAGTAGAGCCGCGCACCCTCGCGCCAGAACAGCGTCGGCGTGCAGAGCGGCCAGCCGTCGACGACATAGGACACGTGGGCGAGGGCGGCCGCATCGAGCAGTCGGTGCACGGTTTCGTGGTCGTAATGGGCGCGATCCGGCAGCCGCTTGATCCGGTTGAGGCGGTCGACGGGATAGCCGGGCCCGGTGGGGTCATCGGGAGCGGCGGCGGCGGCATCGGACATCGTGGAATCCTTGGGACGTTATCGGTTCGCGTGACGGGCCTCGAGCTCGGCCGTCACGTCGGCGAGCGTGAGCCCTCGTACCTGGAGCAGCAGCAGCACATGATAGATGAGGTCGGCCGCCTCGCAGACCACCTCGCGCTCCCCTTGTCCGGCACCCGCCAGGGCGAGCTCGACGCCTTCCTCGCCTACCTTCTGCGCGATGCGCCGCGGTCCCTCGGACGCCAGCTTGGCGGTATAGCTGCCCTCCGGCAGGGTCTCGAGACGTTCGCCGATCAGGCGCTCGAGCACGGCGAGGAAACCGATTCGCCCGCTGGCCGGCTGCGGCGGCCGCTCGCCGAAACAGGTCCGGGTGCCGAGGTGACAGGCGGGGCCTTGCGGGCGCGCGAGCACCAGCAGGGTGTCGCGGTCGCAGTCGGCGGCCACGCCGTGCAGCTCGAGGAAGTGGCCGGACGTCTCACCCTTGGTCCAGAGGCGCTGTTTGCTGCGGCTCCAGAAGGTCACGCGCCGGGTGGCGATCGTGCGCTCGAGCGCTTCCTGATTCATGTAGCCGAGCATGAGCACGGCGCCGCAATCGGCGTCCTGCACCACGGCGGGCAAGAGCCCGGCGCCCTTCACCCAGTCGAGCTCGAGCAGCGCGCCTGCCGTCAGTTCAGTCATGGCCTCACCTCCACACCGTTCTCGCGAAGCGCGCGCTTCAGCGCCGGGATCGCGATCTCGCCCGAATGGAACACGCTTGCCGCGAGCGCCGCGTCGACCTGCGCGGACTCGAACACCTCGGTGAAATGGCGGGCTTCGCCGGCGCCGCCGGAGGCCACCAGCGGGACGCGGCACACCGCGCGCACGGCCTTGAGCTGCGCAAGGTCGTAGCCGCGGCGTACGCCGTCGCTCGACATGCAGTTGAGCACGATCTCGCCGGCACCGCGGCGCTGAGCCTCCTCGACCCAGGCGAGCGTGTCGCGCGCCGTGTCGCGCGTCCGCTCCGCCGAGCCGGTGAATTGCTGCACGCGATAGCCGGAAGGCGTGGTCTCGCTGTCGATGCCGACCACCACGCATTGTGAGCCGAAGCGCTTGGCGAGCGAGTCGATCAAGTCCGGATCGCTCAGGGCCGGCGAGTTCACCGAGATCTTCTCCGCGCCGGCGGCCAGCACCTCTTCGGCCTGCGCGATCGAGCGAATGCCTCCCGCGACGCAGAACGGTATGTCGAGCACGCCCGCCACCCGCGTGACCCACGAGCGGTCGACGGTGCGTCCCTCGGGGCTCGCCGAGATGTCGTAGAACACGATCTCGTCCGCGCCTTCGTCCCGGTAGCGCGAGGCGAGATCGAGAATGTCGCCGACCACCCGGTGATCACGGAAGCGCACGCCCTTGACCACCTGGCCGTCGCGCACGTCGAGACAGGGAATTATGCGTTTGGCAAGAATGACTGCATGTCCTGCGGCTCGAGGCGGCCGTCTAGGAGCGCCTTGCCGCTCACCGCGGCGGCGGCGCCGCTTTGCTCGAGCGCCGCGAGATCGCGCGCATCGCGCACTCCCCCGGAGGCCTGCCAGCGGATGCGCGGGCTGCGGCGCACGGCCTCGGCGTAGAGCGCGACGTTCGGGCCGGAGAGCGCGCCGTCGCGATCGACGTCGGTGCAGAGGACGTGCTCGAGCGGCGTCCGCTCATAGGCCGAGACGGCATCCCAGAGGGACAGCTCCGACTGCCGCCGCCAGCCGTGCGTGGCCACCCGCGGCGTCCCGGCCGGATCGATGCGCACGTCGAACGCGATGGCCACCCGATCGGGCCCGAAGCGCTCCAGCCACTCGTGCACGCGTTCCACCTGGGTGACGGCGGCGCTGCCGACCACCACCCGCGCCGCGCCGAGGTCCAGCATGCGCTCGACCGCGGCGGTGTCGCGCAGCCCGCCGCCCACCTGCAAGGCCGCGCCGAGCCGGGTCAGCGTGGCGATGATCGGGAGGTTCGCCGGATTTCCCTCGGCGGCGCCGTCGAGATCGACCACGTGCACCCAGTCCGCTCCGACCGCCGCGTAGCGCGCCACGAGCTCGCGGGGATCGAAGTCGTAGCGTGTCTCGCGGGCAAAATCGCCGCGCAGCAGCCGCACGCAGCGGCCGGCCTTCAAGTCGATGGCGGGAATGAGTCTCATGAGAGCGCCAGGAAATTGTCGAGCAGGCGCGCCCCGACGCCGGCCGAGCGCTCCGGGTGGAACTGCGTTCCGTAGAAGTTCCGCCAGCCGATGCAGGCGCTGAACTCCCCGCCGTAGCGTGTGCACGCGAGGGTGGCCGCGCCGGGATCGAGCGCGTAGCTGTGCACGAAGTACGCATAGGCGCCTTCGGCGATTCCTTCCAGCAAGGGCGACTCGCGCCGCCCCTCCAGAGTGTTCCAGCCCATGTGCGGCACCGGCCGGCGCTGCGCGGCCTCCAAGCGCCGTGCGCGGCCCGGGAGGATCCCGAGACAGGGCGTGTCGCCCTCGTCCGAGGCGTCGTGCAGGAGCTGCATCCCGAGGCAGATGCCGAGCACCGGCTGCGCGAGGGTGGGGATGAGCGAGTCCAGGCTGCCATGCCGCAGCCGCGCCATGGCATCGGCCGCGGCGCCTACGCCGGGCAGGATGACGTGGGTCGCGCCGCGCAGGCGCTCGGGGTCGGCCGAGACCTGGGATCGCGCGCCCAGTCTTTGCAGCGCGAACTGCAGCGATGCGGTGTTCGCGCCGCCGCTCGCGACGATGACCACCTCGCGCGCGCTCACAACGTTCCCTTGGTGCTCGGCAGCTCGGAGCCCTCGCGGCGGATCGCCTGGCGCAGGCTGCGCCCGACGCCCTTGAAGCACGACTCGATCATGTGGTGCGAATTCTCGCCGTGCACGGACAGATGCAGGGCCGCGCCCAGCGCGTCGGCGAGCGAGCGGAAGAAGTGCGGCACGAGCTCGGTCGGGAGCTCGCCGACGCGCTCGCGCCGGAAGCTTCCCTCCCACACGAAGTACGCGCGTCCGGACAGGTCGAGCGCGACGCGGGCCTCGGCCTCGTCCATGGCCAGCACGAACCCATATCTTGCGATGCCGCGCTTGTCGCCGAGTGCCTCGCGCAGCGCCGCGCCGAGCGCGAGCGCGCAGTCCTCGACGGTGTGGTGCTCGTCCACCTCGAGATCGCCCGAGCAGCAGAGCTCGAGCGCAAAGCCGCCATGCCGCGCGATCTGCTCCAGCATGTGGTCGAAGAACCCGATCCCCGTCGCGATGCGGGTCGGGCCGGCGCGCGACAGGTCGATGTCGACGGTGATGTCGGTCTCACGGGTCTTGCGCCGAACGCGGGCGCGCCGTCCGGCGCCGAGGATGCGCTCGGTGATGGCGGCCCAGGTTTCCTCGGGCGCGCCGTCGCGGCGGACGCGCAGGCCGGTGACGCCGAGGTTCGCGGCGAATTCCATGTCGGTGTCCCGGTCGCCGATCATGAAGCTGCGGGCCCGGTCGATCTCGGTCGCCGCGAGATAATCCTGCACCATGCCGATGCGCGGCTTGCGGCAGCCGCAATCCTCGCGCTTGAAGTGCGGGCAGATGCAGATCCGCTCGAAGCGGATCCCCTGCGACTCGAACAGGTCGAGCAGAAATCGCTGCACGAGCTCGAAGCTGTCGCGCGGAAAGCTCGCGGTACCGAGGCCGTCCTGGTTGGTCACCATGACGAAGTCGTAGCCGGCATCGCGCAGCGCGAGCAGCGCGGGCACGACGCCCGGCATGAGGCGCACCTTGTCGAGACGGTCGATCTGCTCGTCGGGCGTCTCCTCGTTCAACGTGCCGTCGCGGTCGAGGAACACCACCCGCAGTCCCGCGCCGGCGTTGCCGGCGCCTTTCGCGGTCTCGCTCGAAGCGCCCGCGGCCGCGGTCTCGCCGTGCGTGCTCATGGCTTGCTCACGCAGGCGAGCAGGGCATCGTTCTCGGCGCGCGTGCCGATCGACACGCGCAGCGAGCAGGGCAGCGCGGGATGCGAGCGCATGTCGCGCACCAGCAGACCGCCCGAGAGCGACAGCCTCAGGAATCGATCGGGATCGCGGCAGTCGATCAGCAGGAAATTCGCGTCGCTGGGCCAGATCTTCTCGACGCCGCGCACCGACGCGAGGCCGCGCCTCAGGTACTCGCGCTCGACCAGGAGCTGCTCGATGCGTACCTGCGCGGCGGACTGCGCGATCGGGGCGAGGGCGCGCAGCGCGGCGGCGACGGCGGGCTCGGCCAGGGAGTAGGGCGGCACCACCTTGCGCGCGAGGTCGATCAGCTCGGGCCGGGCGAGCAGCGCGCCGATCCGGGCTCCGGCGAGCGCGTGCGACTTGGACAGCGTCCGCAGGATGGCGAGGGTCGAATAGCGCTCCAGCCAGGAAGAGACGCCCGCGGAGCGCGACCATTCGACGTAGGCCTCGTCGATCACGACGATCGCCCGGCCGTCGAGCTCGCCGCACAGCCGATCGAGCGCCGCCTCGTCCATCAGGTTCGCCGTCGGATTATTGGGCGAGCACACGTACACCAGCTTGATGTTGGGGCGCCAGGCCGCCAGCACGCGCTCGACGTCGAGCGCCCAGCCGCGCGTTCGATCGAGAGGAATCTCGACCACGCTCGCGCCCTGGATGCGCGCGGCGAGCTGATACATGCCGAAGCTCGGCGAGCATTGCAGGATGGCGTCCTCGCCGGCGCGCAGGTAGACGCGGCTGAGCGCGTCGATCGCCTCGTCGCTGCCGCGGGTCGCGAGGACGCCATTCGCGGGCTGGCCGTAGAGCGCCGCGAGGCGGTCGACGAGCGCGCGCGGCTGCGGCTCGGGGTAACGGTTGAGGCCGGCCGCCGTGTCGTCTCCCGAGGGGCGCCACGGCGCCTCGTTCGCGTGCAGACGCGTATGCGTCGGCAGCCAGGCCGCGTGCGAGTACGGCTTCAGCTCGATGATCTCCGGACGGGCGAGCGCCACCGCGGGGTTCAAGGCGCACCCCCCGGCAGGGCCGCAAGCCGCACCGACACGGCCGCCGCATGCCCATCCAGCCCTTCCAGGCCGGCCAGCGTGCGCGCGGTCGGACCCAGCTCGATGAGCCCCTCGGGCGTCAGCTCCTGCACGGTGATCCGCTTCTGAAAATCCTCGAGCGACAGCCCGCTGTATGCACGGGCGAAACCGTAGGTCGGCAAGGTGTGATTGGGTCCGCTGCAATAATCGCCCACGGTCTCCGGCGACCAGTGTCCCAGGAACACCGCGCCGGCAGCCCTGACCTCGGGCAGCCAGCGGCGCGCGTCGTTGACCTCGAGCAGCAGGTGCTCGGGCGCATAGTCGTTGGCGATCGCGAGCGCCTCGTTCAGGTTGCGCACGACGATGAGCCGTACGTGCCGCATGGATTCGGCGAGTATGCGCCGGCGCGACAGGCCGCCGCTCTGCAGCTCGAGCTCCTGCGCCACCGCCCCCGCGAGCCCGGCGCTCGGGGTCACCAGCAGGGACTGAGCCTCGGGTCCGTGCTCCGCCTGAGCGAGGAGATCCGCCGCGACGAAGCTCGGCGAGGCGCTCTCATCGGCGATCACCAGCACCTCGGTCACTCCCGCGGGGAGGTCCGCGGCGGCACCCGAGGGATCCTGGGACACCAGGAGCTTGGCGGCGGTGACCCAGGCGTTCCCGGGTCCGAAGATCTTGTCGCATTTGGCGATGGATTCGGTGCCGTAGGCCATGGCCGCGATCGCCTGGGCGCCCCCGACCTTGAACACGTGCTCGACTCCCGAGCGCCGCGCCGCGACCAGCACCCCCGGGTCCGCGCGGCCGTCGCGCCCGGGCGGCGTGCA
>DATAUO010000259.1:0-2133 GCA_036268215.1 Steroidobacteraceae bacterium | reverse complement strand
GCCGCCGCGCGGTGGCTCTGGCCGAGCGATACGGCTTGGACGATCGGCCGATTCTCGCGCCCGCGCTTGGTGCGGTTGGCGGGATGGCGGTGTGGATGGGCGACTTCGACGAGGCAGAGGGCTGGCTGCGCCGTGCCTGGGACATCGCCGAGCCGCGCGCCGATCCGGCCGTCGCGGTGCTCTTGCACGTGGCCACGGGCATGTTGCATGCGGGCCGCAGGCGGCATCGATCGGCGCTCGGCGAGTTCGAGGCGGCAGCACTGGCACAGTCGCTGCTGACAGGCGTGCACGCTCTCGCGCCGCGGATGACCGGGTGGCTGGCCGCCACGCAGGCTCGTCTTGGGATGCCAGACGAGGCGCGCGCGACGCTCGCCGGGTTCTCTGCCGAAGCCGGGCGCATGGGTGCCGTTCACAACGGGCGCGCGGTCATCTGCCTGGCTGAAGGGGATCCGGATGGGGCGATAGATGTCCTGCGCGAGGTGCGCGACGCCACGTCCCCCGGCCCTGACGCGTTCACACTCGTCGAGGCGCATCTGCTCGCTGGGATCGCGCTCCTATCCGTCGGGGACCGTCACGCCGCCGCGGCCGCCGCCGAGGCGGCGCTCGCCGCCGCCGAGCCGGACCGGCTGATCTTCCCGTTTGCCATGACCGGAGCCGCCGAGCTGCTCGACGCCCTCCCGCGTCACGAAACCGCCCACGGCGCGCTGCTCGCCGACATCATCGACGTGCTGCGAGGCACCGCCACCCCATCCGGTGACCGGGAGCGCCTGTCCCCACCGGTTGAGCTGAGCCGAAGCGAGCTGCGGGTGCTGCGCTATCTACCGACAAACCTGACGCGGCCCGATATCGCGCGCGAGCTCTACGTCTCGGTCAACACGGTCAACACGCATATCCGGAACATCTACTCCAAGCTTGATGCGCGGGATCGTTCGTCAGCCGTGCGGCGCGCACGCGAACTGCGGCTGCTCTCAAGCGGCCGTTCCTGACTTCGCCCTACAACGGCCCGGCTCGTCGTGGGCGCAATCACCGGATTCCGGCGGTGACGAGTCACTAGGTCGCACGGCAGGATGATCGTGTGGACACGTCGCCGCGGCTGTACACCGTCCGAATAAAGGGTCAGCTCGGAGTCACAGGCCTGTCGGCTTTTCCCTCGATGGTGTCTGCGCTGAAGAGTGGGGAGACCGTGCTCACCGGCTTGCTCGAGGATCGGTCGGCTGTGTTCGGCGTCGTCGCCCAGATCGAGGGGCTGGGCCTCGAACTCCTCGAACTCCGGCGCATCGAGCCGAGACCGCGGCAAGCGACATGAACACGACGACAGTTCTCGGCGACCGGTCGATCAACCGCATGGGCTTTGGCGCGATGCAGCTCGCCGGTCCCGGCGTGTTCGGGCCGCCCCGGGACCCGGCCGCGGCTCGCGCCGTACTGCGCCGGGCGGTCGAACTCGGCGTCGACCACATCGACACCTCGCAGTACTACGGACCGGATGTGGTCAACGATCTGATCCGCCAGGCGCTACATCCGTACCCGGAGAACCTCAGACTTGTGACCAAGGTGGGGGCGCGGCGCGACGGTGCAGGAGGTGTGCTTCCCGCGCAGCGCCCCGACGAACTACGCGAGGGCGTGGAGGCGAACCTCCGCTCACTTCAGGTGGAGCGTCTGGACCTCGTGAACCTGCGACTGGTTGAGACCGGGCGCGACAGGGCCGTCCCGCTCGAGGAGCAGTTACTCGCACTCGATGACCTGCGCCGAGAGGGCAAGCTTGATCTGGTCGGGCTCTCGAATGTCGATCCGCCGCAGGTGCAGCGCGCGCTTGAGCTCATCGATGTAGGCGAGATCCAGAACGGTTACAGCATCGTCGATCGCGAGGACGATGGGTTACTCGAATTCGCCCGAGAGCGCGCGATCGCGTTCGCGCCGTTCTTTCCGCTTGGTTCGGCGTTCAGGGGCGGCCCCGCACGACTAGCCAACGACCCGGCGATCGCCCGGGTCGCGGACAAGCACGGCGCCACTCCGTCCCAAATCGCTCTGGCGTGGTTGCTCGCACGCTATGACCGGATGCTGCTGATTCCGGGCACCAGCTCGATTGCCCACCTCGAGGAGAACATGGGCGCGATCGAGCTTCAGCTCGATGAC
>DATAUO010000258.1:0-16601 GCA_036268215.1 Steroidobacteraceae bacterium | reverse complement strand
CGATTCGCGGTGACCCTATTTGCCAATTCGGCGGCGCTCCGCTTACAGGCTGGAGCAGGCATCGCTACGCCACCCATCCCGCGTGACGATGCGCAGGCCGGCAGGACACCGGACGGGAAGAGGGAATGGAGGCGTGCTACGCGGCGGTTTACGGGCGCCCGGAGGCGTTAGTCGATGAGGGCGGCTTCGGCCTGGACCTCGGGATCGGCGGGCTGGCGCCGCCGCGGCGGGCGAATCAGCAGCACCAGCGGGATCACCGCCACGGTGAGGAACAGCATCAACCAGAAATCGTCGATGTAGGCGAGCATGGATGCCTGACGCGTCACCTCGGCGTCGAGGAACGAGGCGCCCCGGGGAATACCCACGTCATAGGCGCGGGCGACGGCCGCGTTGCTCCAGGCCGAGCTCGACGCGGTGATCCGCTCGACCATGGCCGCGTGCGCGATCGCGGTATTGCGGATGAGCATCGTCTGGACCATGGAGATGCCGATGCTGCTGCCGGCATTGCGCACCAGGCTGAAGAGCGCGGTGCCCTGTGCCCGCATGGTCAAATCCAGGGTGGCGAAGGTCGCCGCGCTCAACGGAACGAACACGAGACCCACACCGATGCCCTGGATCACGCCCGGCCAGACGATGTCGCTCTCCGACAGGTCGAGGGAGTATTGCGCCATGAGCCAAAGCGCCAGCGCGGAGATGGCGAAGCCCGCGAACAACATCAACCGCAGATCGAGCTTGCCGACCAGGCGGCCGACGAACAGCATCGCCACCATGGTCCCGATGCCGGAGGGCGCGGTGACGAAGCCGGTGGTGGCGACCGGGTAGCCGAGCAGCGACTCGAGCAGGGTGGGGATCAGCGCGCGCGTGGCGTAGAGCACCAGGCCGACGATGAAGATGAAGATCACGCCGGTGACGTAGTTGGTATTCCTGAACAGGCGGAAGTCCACGAACGAGCGCTGCGGCGCGGTGGTCAGGGTGTGCGCGACGAAGTAGGTCGCCGCGACCACGATCACGATGGCCTCCAGCCGGCACTCGGTGGAGGCGAACCAGTCGTTCTGCTCGCCCCGATCGAGCAGCAGCTGCAGCGCCCCGACGGCGAGGCTCAAGGTCGCGAATCCGAACACGTCGAAGCGGGTGCGGCGCGCGGCCGGCGTGGGATGAATGAAGCGCCACATGCCGTAGAAGGCGAAGATGCCGATCGGCACGTTGATGAAGAATACCCAGCGCCAGCTATAGCTGTCGGTGAGCCAGCCGCCGAGGGTGGGGCCGAGGATGGGACCGACCATGACTCCCATGCCCCACACCGCCATGGCGGAGCCCTGCTTCTCGGGCGGGTTGATCTCCATGATGAGCATCTGCGACAGCGGCACGAGCGGCGCGCCGAACACGCCCTGCAGCAGGCGCGCGAGCACGATCTCCGCGAGGGTATTGGACATGCCGCAAAGCATGGAGGCCAGCGTGAACCCGCCGATGGAGGCGAGGAAGATGGCCTTCTGCCCGAAGCGGTCGACGAACCAGCCGGTGAGCGGCGTGGCGATCGCGGCCGCCACGATGTAGGCGGTCAACACCCAGGCGATCTGGTCCTGCGCCGCGGAGAAGGTGCCCTGCATGTGCGGCAAGGCGACGTTCGCGATCGTGCTGTCGAGCGTCTGCATGAGGGTCGCCAGCATGATCGACAGCGTGATCATGGGACGGTTGATGGCGGGTTTCATGGTCGGCGTCACGAGATGCGCGGCGATGACGCGTGGCTAGGCCTCTCCGGCTTCCCGGGCGCGCTCGATGATCTGCTGCAGCGATTCGAGCAGCAGCGTCGCGGCGAGCAGCTTTTTCTCGTCGACCTTGGCGAGCAGCTCGGCGCGAAAAGCGGCGGCCTCCGTGCGCAGCTTGTCGTAGAGCACGGTGCCCGCCTGCGTCAGGACCACGCGCTTGACGCGCCGATCCGTGGACGACGGCGCGCGCACGACGAGGCCGGCCTTCACCAAACGGTCGATCATCGCGACCATGGTGGCCGGCTCCACCGCGAGCCGATCCGCCAGCTCGGACTGCGACAACGGTTCCGGCGACTTGGCGGCGACCGCGATGGTCATCCAGCTCGCCTGGCTGACCCCGAGAAATTTGAGGCGCCGATCGAGCGCCTGACGCCAGCTGCGGGAGGTGTTGTGCAGGGCCCCGGAAAAGCGCTCCTGAATGTCGTTCATATGAGTGCTCTAATGATTAGAGGTCTAATTAATATACCACAG
This sequence comes from Steroidobacteraceae bacterium, assembly GCA_036268215.1. GTDB lineage: Bacteria > Pseudomonadota > Gammaproteobacteria > Steroidobacterales > Steroidobacteraceae > Bog-1198. Next base: position 14,364 of record DATAUO010000258.1, on the reverse strand, counting down.
GCCCGCCCGCCCGTGCGCGCCCTCAGGCCTTGAGGCGGATTACCGTCGCGATGCCGGCGAAGGTCATGGCCAGCGACCCCGCCAAATGGGCCGCGATGGCGCCGAAAGCCCAGGCCATGCGGCCGGACTGCATCAGCATGACCACTTCGGCCGAGAAGGTGGAGAAGGTGGTGAGGCCGCCGCAGAACCCGGTGGTCACGAACAGGCGCCATTCGGGCGCGAATGCGGGATACGTCGTGAAGAATCCGATCGCCACGCCGATGATGTAGCAGCCGATGAGATTCGCAGCCAGCGTGCCCGGCGGGATCGCCGGGAAATAACGATTCATGAGCATCGCGAGGCACCAGCGGAACAGGCATCCGAGCATCCCGCCCACGGCAACCGCGACGAACGATCTCCAAAAAATCATGCGATATAATGCCTCGTTTCGCGGGGAGAAAGTCATGAAATCATCGCACATCAAAACCGATTTGCCGGGCCCCAAGGCGCGCGAGCTGCTGGCGCGCGACGCGTTGGTCGTATCCCCGTCCTACCCGCGGGACTACCCCTTCGTCATGTCGCACGGCAAGGGCGCGGAGGTCTGGGATGTCGATGGCAACCGATTCCTGGATTTCGTCGCCGGAATCGCCGTGTGCAGCACCGGCCACAGCCACCCGGCCGTGGTTCAGGCGGTCAAGGACGCGGCGGACAAGTTCCTGCACATCTCCTCCGACTACTGGCACGAAGGACAGGTGCGCCTCGCCGAGCGCATGGCCGAGATCGCGCCGATGAAGGAGCCGGCCATGAGCTTCTTCTGCCAGTCGGGCACCGAGAGCGTCGAGGGCGCGCTCAAGCTGGCGCGCTACACGACCGGCCGCGGCCGCTTCATCGGCTTCCTGGGCGGCTTCCACGGCAGAACCATGGGCTCGTTGTCCTTCACCTCGAGCAAGTACACCCAGCAAAAAGGCTTTTTCCCCTCGATGCCGGGCGTCACGCACGTGCCGTACCCGAACAACTACCGGCCGTTGCTCGCGGGCGCGGACCAGGGAAAGGCGGTGCTGAAGTACATCGAGGACGTGCTGTTCACGAGCAACGTTCCGCCGAGCGAGGTCGCCGGCATCCTGATCGAGCCGATCCAGGGCGAAGGCGGCTACATCGTGCCCCCGGAGGGCTTTCTGCAGGGGCTGCGCGAGCTCTGCAACCGCCATGGCATCCTGCTGATCTTCGACGAGGTGCAATCCGGCATCGGCCGCACCGGCAAGATGTTCGCGGCGGAGCACTGGGGCGTCGAGCCCGACATCGTCACGCTTGCGAAGGGCCTCGGCTCGGGGCTCCCCATCGGCATGGTGGTTGCGAAGCGCAGCATCATGCAGAAATGGACCCGCGGCGCGCACGGCAACACCTACGGCGGGAATCCGCTCTGCTGCGCGGCGGCGCTCGCCACGCTGGATCTGGTCGAGCGCGAGTACCACGCCAACGCGGCCAAGGTCGGCGACTACTTCATGAGGAAGCTGCGCGACTTCGCGGAGCGCCACGCGGTGGTCGGCGAGGTGCGAGGCAAGGGACTGATGATCGGCATGGAGCTCGTCAAGGATCGGGCCGGCAAGGAGCCGGCGCGCAAGCTCTGCGACGCGCTCGTGACCCGCGCCTACCACAATGGCCTGATCCTGCTCGCGTGCGGTCAGAGCACCCTGCGCTTCATGCCCCCGCTCATGATCGACGAGCACGACGTCGACGAGGCCATGACGCTGCTCGAGCGCAGCCTCACCGAGGTGCTGGCGGTCGACAAGGTCGCCTGAGAAAGCCCCTCCGCTAGGGTTTGAGCCGGTTGTACTTCTTCAGCACGGCGCGCAGCGCGTCGTGGGGGAGGGCTATCACGCGATGGCCGTCGACGCCGGTCATGTCGCGGGCCGCCACCATGGCGTTGACGACGGCCTCCTCGGTCGCCTCGACCGTGGCGCGAAACACCGGGTCGAGGGAGTCGTTCGGCAGCATCTGCACGCTCACCACCTTGTCGGAGGCCGCCGCGCCGGAGTTGGCGGTCGAGAACGCGATGAAGATGTCGCCGGAGTCGTTGCCCGAGATGCTGCCGTTGCGCCCCAGCCCGAGGGTCACGCGGCGCGCGATCCGCTTCAGCTGGTGCGCGAGGAGCGGGGCGTCGGTGGCCACGATGACGATGATCGATCCGCGCTCCGCGATGTCCGACGGAATGAAGGCGTAGGGCTCGGGCGCCGGTATCTCGCGCCCCACCGGGATGCCGGCGATGCGCAGGTTGTCGCGCGTGCCGTAGTTGCACTGGACCAGAACGCCGATCGTGTAGCCGCCGCTCTTGGCATCGAGACGGCGCGAGGACGTGCCGATGCCGCCCTTGTAGCCGTTGCAGATCATGCCGGTGCCGCCACCGACGCTGCCTTCCTCGACGGGACCGGGTTTCGCGCCGTCGATGGCATGCAGCGCGTGCTCGGGCTTCACGTGAAAGCCGTTGATGTCGTTGAGCCAGCCGTCCCAGGTCTCGGCCACCACGGGCAGCGACCAGTAGAATCCGGTGGCATCGGCTCCGCCGTGCGACACGCGCCAGCGGATGACCGCGTCGCGGACCACGCCCACGCTGTGCGTGTTGGTGATCATGACCGGTCCTTCGAGAAATCCGGATTCCTCGACCCAGGTCGTGCCGGTCATCTCGCCGTTGCCGTTCTGCGTGAACCACGCGGCGAACACCGGGTTCGACAGCGATGCCGCGCCGCGCGGCATCACCGCGGTGACGCCGGTGCGCACCGGTCCCGTGCCGACCTGCAGCTTGCCGCTGCCGGAAATCAGCGTGGTGTGGCCCACGGTGACCCCCGCGACGTCGGTGATGGCGTTGAGCGGGCCCGGGGTACCGTCGAAGGGAATTCCAAGATCGCGGGCGCGCGGCGCCGCCAGCGCGGCGGCAGCGGCGAGCGAGGCCGCGGCAACGACGGCCGATCGCAGCCAGGGTGAGCGCGTGACGGCGGCGATTCGCCCGGTGCGCCGCGCAAGGATGCCGTTGCGCGAGGGTGCGCGCTCCGTCATGCCGACGATTGATCGGTGGGCGTGTGTCTTCAAAATGAGCTCTCCTCTTTGCCCGGTCCCTGTTGGACGAGCGTTCGACTGCGCACTCGACGCCCCGATGGTAAACTAACCCGATGCGATTCACCCGCCTCAAGCGCGCAAAATATCTGGCGCTCGCGGTGCTGCTCGCGGCCGTCGGCGCGGCGAGCGCGGGAGCGGCCGAGGAAAGGCGCCTGTTCATCTACAACTGGACCGACTTCATCGGCCACAACACGGTCCGGGAGTTCGAGAAAGAGACCGGCATCAAGGTCACCTACGACGTCTACGACTCGGAGGAGACCATGGATGCCCGCCTGCTGGCGGGCAGCTCCGGGTACGACATCGTGATCGCTTCGACCGAGTACTTCGGGCGCGAGATCAAGGCGGGCGTCTATCAGCGCCTCGACCGCTCGCGTCTGCCGAACTGGCACAACCTCGATCCGCGTATCCTCGCGATCCAGCGCGAGCACGACCCCGGCAACGCGTACTCGGTCCCGTACATGCATTCCATCAACGGCTTTGCCTACAACGTCGACATGATCCGGGCGCGCATGCCGAACGCGCCGCTCGACAGCCTGGACATGCTGTTCAAGCCCGAGGTGGTGTCGAAGTTCGCCGATTGCGGAGTCACTTTTCTCGACTCGGCGGCCGATACGCTGCTGCTCGCCCTGAAGTACCTGGGGCTCGACCCGAACACCACGCGGCGCGAGGATTACAAGGCGGCTCAGGATCTCCTGCTCAAGGTGCGGCCCTACGTGCGCTCGTTCGATTCCTCCGAATACCTGAACGGCCTTGCCAACCGGGAGATTTGCCTGGCCATGTCCTGGTCGAGCGACTATGCGCTGTCGCGTGCCCGGGCCCGCGCCGTGGGCGTCAACGTGAATCTCAAGTTCACGGTGCCGAAGGAGGGGGCGAACCAGAACTTCACCTCGCTTCTGATCCCGGTGGGCGCGCCTCACCCGGACGCGGCCTACCGGTTCATCGATTTCATCCTGCGGCCCCAGGTGGTCGCCGAGATCACCAATGAGATCTATTACGGCAACGACAACCTCGCCTCGCGGCCGCTGGTGAGTCCCAGTATTCTCGACGACGACACGCTGTATCCGACCCCCGCGATCGAGGCGCGCTTGTTCCGGGCCGACGAGGCCACGGCCGCGACCGAGCGGATACGCACCCGCACCTGGACCCGGGTGAAGACGGCGGAATGAGCCGGCGGGCGAGCGAGGGCGGACGGCGAGGAGCCGCGCGATGAGCGGCATGGCTGAGCGAGCGACCACCAACGAGTAACCGTACAATGAGCGACGACACCCGACTCGATCCCACCACGGCCGACGAGGCCACCCGCGAGTACGCGGCGCCGCTCGTGGCCTTCACGCGCATGGAGGATGGGACCCGCGAGGACTATGCGCTGCTCGAGAAGTACGAGCGCGAGCATGTGCGCGGGCTCCCGGACCAGCTGCTGAACGCGCTCACGGCGCTCGGCCAGGGACTGCCCGGCTACCAGGTGACGAGGCTCGAGCACTCGCTGCAGACGGCGACGCGGGCGCTGCGCGACGGGGCGGACGAGGAGCTGATCGTGGCCGCTTTGATCCACGACGTGGGCGATGAGCTCGCGCCCTACAATCACTCGGAGGTCGCCGCCGCCGTCCTGCGCCCCTACGTGCGGCCGGAGGTGACCTGGATCGTCGAGCAGCACGGCCTGTTCCAGACGTACTACTATGCGCACCACGGCGGCAGGGACCGCAATCTGCGCGACCGCCATCGGGATCACCGCTGGTTTCAGGCCTGCAAGGACTTCTGCGCCAGGTGGGACCAGATGTCGTTCGATCCGGCCTATCGATCCGAGCCGCTCGCGACCTTCGAGCCCATGGTACGGCGGATCTTCACGCGGCCCGCGCACGATCCGCGCTACGTCGGCGTGACGCCCTAACGCTCCGCCAGCTGTGCGTCGATGACGCGCTGGCGCTCCGCGCGCCGCATGAAATAGCCGGTGACGAGCACGCAGGCCCCCACCACGCAGATCATCAAGCTCGCGAGCGCGTTGATGTCCGGGCTGACGCCGAGCTTCACCTTGGAGAAGATCACCATCGGCAGCGTGCTCGCGCCGGGCCCCGACACGAAGCTCGAGATGACCAGATCGTCCAGCGACAGCGTGAAGGACAGGAGCCAGCTCGAGGCCAACGCGGGCATGAGGCCGGGCAGGGTGGTGTCCATGAAGGCCCGCACCGGGCCCGAGCCCAGGTCCATCGCCGCCTCCTCGAGGGAGCGGTCCGCGCCCGCCAGCCTCGACTGCACGGTGACGGTCACATAGGCGCTGCAGAACGCGATATGCGCGATGACCAGGGTGGTGAAGCCGCGGTGCGGCCAGCCGATCACGTGCAGCATGGACACGAACAGCAGCAGCTGCGTGATGCCGGTGATGATCTCGGGCATCACCAGCGGCGCATTCACCATGCCGGTGAGCAGCAGGCGTCCGCGGAACGCCTTGAAGCGCACCAGCGATATGGCGGCGAGCGTGCCGAGGATGACGGCGCCGGTCGAGACCACGACCCCGATCTTGAGCGACAGCCAGGCGGCATCGAGGATCTGGTCGTTGTGCACGAGCTCGCGGTACCAGCTGGTGGAGAAGCCGCCCCACACGCTGACCAGCGCCGAGGCGTTGAACGAGTAGCCGATGAGCACCAGGATCGGGATGTAGAGGATCCCGATGCCGATGCACAGCACGGTCACCAGGAAGGGCGATGGGCGGCTGTCCACTACCCTCAAGCCTCGAGTTGCTTGGTGTTGTAATGCTGGTAGACGGCGATCGGCCCGACCAGCAGCACGAGGAACGCGATCGCCACGGCCGAGGCCACCGGCCAGTCGCGATTGCCGAAGAACTCATCCCAGAGCACCCGCCCGATCATGAGATTGTCGGGACCGCCGAGCAGCGTCGGAATGACGAACTCGCCGATCGCCGGAATGAACACCAGCATCGAGCCCGCGATGATGCCGGGCATCGACAGGGGCAGCGTCACGTCGACGAACGCGCGCCACGGCGGACTGCCGAGGTCGGAGGCCGCCTCGAGCAGGGAGTGGTCGAGCTTCTCGAGCGTGGCGAACAAGGGCAGCACCATGAACGGCAGGTACGAGTAGATGATGCCCAGGTACACCGCGAGCGTGGTGTGCATGATCTTCAGGGGCTGGTGGATGATGCCTAGCCAGAGCAGCGCGGAATTCAGCAGTCCGGTCTCGCGGATGATGCCCTCGAGCGCGTACACCCGCAGCAGGAACGAGGTCCAGAACGGCAGGATGATCACGAGCAGCAGGATGCTCTGCGTGGTCTTCGAGGTGCGCGCGATCGCGTAGGCCATGGGATAGCCGATCGCCAGGCAGATCAGCGTGGAGAAGAACGCGGTCTTGAGGGAGTAGAGATACGACAGCCCGTAGACCTCGTCGGTGAGCAGATACTTGAAGTTGCCGAGGTTCAGGGTGACCTGCAGGTGCCAGTCCGGGCTCATGGAGACCACGTCGCTGAACGGCGGAACGCGCACGGCCGTGTCCGCGAAGCTGATGACCAGGGCGAAGCCGAAGGGGATCAGAAAGAAGACCAGCAGGAACAAGAGCGGCGGCAGGATGATCAGCCACTTGCCGCGGCGCGCGAGCCAGTCGGCCAGCGCGGGGCGCCGCGGGGCCGCCGCGAGTGCATGGGCTTGCGCCGCTGCTATCATGAGCGCATGAATCGAGTCATGCGAAAGCCGGCAAAACGGGCCTCGAGACCGGCGCGGACACCCCGCGTGCGCCACGGGCCAGGGCGCCAGCGGCAGCGGTTGATCGATGCCTGCATCTCGGCGCTGCACCTCTACGGCCCGTCACAGACCACCGTCGAGAAGGTCGTGGCGATCGCCAAGATGTCGCCCGGCATCGTCCGGTTCTATTTCGCGTCCAAGGCGGCGATGCTGGTCGCATCCCTGCAGTTCCTGTCCTCGGAGTTCGAGGAGCAATTGATGGGGCCGGTGGCACGGCTCAAGTCCCGTCCCGTCGCCGCGCTCGAGCTGATGGTCGACCTGTATCTCGATCCGGAGATCGCGAGCCCGCGCAAGGTCTCGGTGTGGTACGCGTTTTGGGGCGAGGCGAGCTCACGCCAGGAATACTACGATATTTGCGGACAGAAGGACGAGGGCTTCGCGCGGCTCGTGCGCGAGCTGATCGGGCGCTTGATCGAGGATTCCGGCCAGTCGCAGCTCGACGCGGACGGGATTGCGCTCGGCCTGATCGGCGTGCTGGAGATCCTGTGGCAGGACTTCGCCTTCCGCAGCGAATCGGAAATCGATCGCGCCGCCGCCAAGGGGCGCGCGATGGCGTACCTGCGCTCGGTATTTCCGGGACAATTCGCCGCGGCCGGCGCCCCTCCCGAGTCGCACCGCATGGAGTCGCCGCCGGCGCCGTGGGTCTACGCGGACGCGCGCCAGTTGGCCGCCGAGCGCGAGGCGGTGTTTCACCCGGCCTGGCAACTCGCCTGCCATGCCGCCGATCTCGCGCCGGCCGGCGAGTTCTCGAGCGTCGACCTCGGGCTCGAGCGGGTGCTGGTGCTCGAGGACGCCGCCGGCGCCCTGCGCGCCTTCCGCGCCGCCGATCTGATGCCGCTCGAGGCGCGCAGGCTCGGCGATCTGATCCTGGTGCGGGGGGGCGGCAAGGACGACCGGGGCGGATTCGATCCATGGTCCGGCCTGTCGCCGCCGACCGGCTCGCGGCCGATCGGACCGCCGCGGGACACCTCGGTGAGCGCCGACTGGAAGATCGTGGTCGAGCAATGGCTGGCGGAGGAGCGTGAGCGCGATCGGCCCGCCGAAGCCGCCTGGAGCGCGCGCGCCTACCGCGGCGTGACCGGCCGGGATCATCGCCACGAATCGCGATTCCTGGCGCCGAATCACTGGATGGAAACCCGGCCCGACGGCGTCACGCTGCTGCAGGTGCTGCCGGTGTCGCCGGGCAGGAGTCTGCTGCGGCGTCATTCGTTTGCGCTGTTCGCGGAGGACGGGCCGGCGCGGGCCGCGGCGTATCTGGCGGCGCGCCTGGATCGGCGCACCCGGCGCGCCGCGCTCGATCTGGCGGAATCCACCCAGGAGGGACTGGTGACCTTCGGGCACGAGGCGGCGGCACGCGCGGAGCGCAGCGCCGCGCTGCGTGAGTTCCGGCGCTGGCTGGCCGCGCGGGTGCCGTCGCTGAGCCTGCCCCGGCCGCCGGAGGCCTGAAGAAGCTATACTCGCGACCCTCCGGTGCGGCGCTCCCGCTCCGGACCACACCGTGCGGCGATCGCGCGGCATCCCGGGCGCGGGTGGGGCCGCGCCACACAATCGAGAGGATTTCGGCATGAACTTGACGTCACTGGCAACGAGAGACTGGCACGCGCGCGCCAAGAGCGTGCGCTTCGAGACCCGGCACTTCATTGACGGAAAGCTCGTGGACTCGATCGGCGGCGGCCGCTTCACGGTCACGAACCCCGCGACCGGCCAGCCGCTCTGCGAGGTGAGCGCGGGGACCTCCGCGGACATCGACGCCGCGGTCGCCTCCGCCAAGCGCAGCTTCCAGGCGCGCGTCTGGAGCCGCAAGGCGCCGCGCGAGCGCATGGACGTGATGGCGGCCTACGCGAGGCTGATCGAGGCCAATGCCGAGAAGTTCTCGCTGCTCGACACGCTATGCATGGGCAAGCCGATCACCGACATGGTCACCATCGACGTGCCGGCCGCCGCCAAGAACTTCACCTATTTCGGCGAGCTCATCGACAAGATCGACGGCTCGGTGACCTCGACCGCGTCCGACGCGTTCCATTACATCCTGCGCGAGCCGCTCGGCGTGGTCGGCTGCATCGTGCCGTGGAACTATCCGCTGCTCATGGCGGCCTGGAAGGTCGCGCCCGCGCTGGCGGCCGGCAATTCCGTGGTCCTCAAGCCCGCGGAACAGTCGCCGCTGTCCGCGGCGCTGATGGCCGAGCTGTTCGTCGAGGCCGGCGGCCCTCCCGGCGTGTTCAACGTCGTCAACGGTCTCGGCGAGGCCGCCGGCGCGCCGTTGGCGCTGCACATGGACGTGGCCAAGATCGCCTTCACGGGCTCGACGGAGATCGGCAAGCAGATGCTGATCTACGCCGGCCAGTCCAACATGAAGCGGGTGGCGCTGGAGTGCGGCGGCAAGACCCCGCAGATCTTCCTCGCGGATCTTCCGGACCTCGATACCGCCGTGACCTACGCCATCAACGGCATCTACGGCAACATGGGCGAGGTCTGCAACGCGGGATCGCGGCTGCTGATCGATCGGCCGATCGCGCGGGATTTCCTCGCGAAGTTCATCGAGCGCGGCAGGAACGCCTATCGTGCGGGAGATCCGCTCGACCCGACCACGAATCTCGGGCCGCTGGTGACCGCTTCGCACCGCAAGAGAGTGCTCGGCTACATCGAGCGCGGCAAGTCCGAGGGCGCGCGCCTGGAGTTCGGCGGCAGCGCGCCGGACATGCCCGGCTCGTTCGTCAATCCGACGCTGTTCACCGGCGTGAACAACCGGATGACCATCGCGCAGGAGGAGATCTTCGGACCGGTCGCCGCGGCGATCGAGGTGGACGGCCTGGGCGATGCGTTGAAAATAGCGAACGACTCGATCTACGGGCTTGCCGCGTCGGTGTGGACGCGCGATCTCACCACCGCGCACAAGACCGTGCGCGATCTCGAGGCAGGCGTGATCTGGGTGAACTGCTTCGACCACGGCGACATGACGCAGCCGTTCGGCGGCTACAAACAATCGGGTCAGGGCCGCGACAAGTGCGTGGAGAGCCTGCTCTCGTACACGCAGACCAAGTCCGCCTGGATCAACCTGGGCTGAGGCGCGGGCCGCCGCGCGGGGCCGCGAGGCTCAGGCGAATTGCTTGGGCGCGCTCGCGAGCCTGAATTCAGGGATGCGCGCGCGCAGCAGATCGTGAAACTCGAGCATCCACCGCTCGAGCTGCGACAACGGGCCGGGCTTGTAGCTGCCCGAGGCGAGGCCGCGCTGCACGCGGGCGCAGAGCCAGCGATCCTCGTTGTTGACCTGCGTGTTGATGCGCGAGCTCAGGTAGCGCACCGCGCGCATCTCGCGCCGGTCGTCGGGCAGCCCGAACACGCCGCCCCGCACCAGGCAGCGGCCCGGACCCTTGGGCAGGAGCTGGAAGAAATCCATCTGGTCCGGGAATACGTCGATGCCGAGGTTCGGCAGCGCGCTGTAGAAGCGCCAGCAGCGGCGGTTCTCCTCGGGCAGGTGCGCGACCGCGCCGGCCACCATGCGCTGGTAGTGCCGCTCCGTCCAGCGCGATGACTCCTGATCCCGCATCCAGCTCACGCCGCGGGCGACGCCGGGCACGGAGGCCTGATCCTCGTAATCCGGCGTGAACATGCGATAGAGGCCGGGGTGGCCGATCGGCACGTGATACGACTCGAGATAGTTGTCCATCGCGATCTTCCAGTCGACCTCCCAGACCTCCTCGGTGATCGGACCGAGCGGGACCATCTCCTCGAAGCGGTAGGGACGAAACTCCTCGGCCAGCTTGCCCCAGACCGACGACACCGGCGGCGGGTCGCCCGCGAGGCATACGAACACGAAGCCGAAAGCGATGTCGGTGCGCACCGGCCGGAGGCCATGCTCGCCGCGGTCGAGGCCGGGAAAGCTTTCGCGGACGGGCATGCCGATCAGGCCGCCGTCATGGCGGTAGGTCCAGCCATGATAGGGGCAGGTGATGGTGGCCGGGCAGTTGCCCGCGCCGTCGAGAAGCCGCGCTCCGCGATGACGGCACACGTTGTGAAATCCGCGGATCGTGCCCTCCCGGTCGCGCATCACCAGCACGCTCTCGGGCCCGAGATCGAAAGTGACGAAATCCCCGCTCTTCGGGATCGAGTTGATGTGGCACACGATCTGCCAGCTCGGCATGAGGATGCGCTCGAGCTCGATGCGGGCCAGCTCGGGATGATGATAGACCCAGGCGGGCAGGGCGCGCGGCAGCTTAGCCGCAGCCTCCGGAGCACGCTTCGCGGCGGTGAGGTCGGTCATGGCTCTCTCCGGACGGGGTTATATGGTCATTTAATGTACGCCGAAGGGGCGTTGGTTGGCAAGCCGGCGCCTTGCGGCGCAGCGCCGGATGGGGTCAATCCGGTCATTTAGCGGCCTCGTGGCCCATTCTCATCCGCATCGGACGGTTGCCGCGCGGCGCGCATCGGAGCATAATTTATATGCTCATATAATTAATTTGGACGCGCGACACGGCCTCGGAGCCGGGTCCCGAGCACGTCCCCTTTGACTCGAGAACGAGGGAATCATGGCCAGAGATCTGACCAAGAGCCACGCTCAATTCGCGCGTGCCATCAAGCGGCTGCCGCTCGGCGTTGCATCCAACTTCCGTTACTGGGGAGAGGACCGCACCATCTACGTGAAGCGCGGGCAGGGCGCGCGCGTGTGGGACCTCGATGAGAATTGCTACGTGGACTATCGCCTGGGCTACGGTCCGGCGATCTTGGGCTACGCGCATCCCGAGGTGGACGAGGCGGCACGCCAAGGCATGCAGGTCGGCGGCGTATTCGCGCTCTCCACCGAGCGCGAGCTGACCGTGGCGGAGCGCATCTCGAAGATGGTGCCCGCGGCGGAGCTGGTGCGCTTCTCGAACTCCGGCACGGAGGCGGTGATGGCGGGCCTGCGGCTCGCGCGCGCCTACACCGGCAAGGACGACTACGTGATCCTCGAGGGCGGCTACCACGGACTGTTCGATGCCGCGATGTGGTTCACGCCCATGGATCAGTGGTCGCAGCACGGCAATCCCGAGGTGAAGCCCTACAGCGAGGGTGTCCCGCTCTCGACGCGCAGCTTCGCGCATTTCGTGCAGGCGAACGACGCCAATCAGCTCGAGGACGTGTTCAAGCGCAATGCTCACCGCATTGCCTGCATGCTGATCGAGCCCATCATGGGCAACTGCCTGGGGATCGCGGCGGAGCCCGAGTACCTACGCGCGGCCCGCGAGCTCTGCACCAAGCACGGCGTCGTGATGCTCATCGACGAGGTCAAGACCGGGTTTCGCGTCGCGCGCGGCGGCGTGCAGGAGCTGTACGGCGTCAAGGCCGACCTCTGCACCTTCGCGAAGGCGGTCGCGAACGGCTATCCGATCTCGCTGCTCGCCGGGCGCGAGGAGATCATGCGCAAGATCGGCAAGGGTGTCGCCCACGGCGGCACCTATACGGCGCATTCGGTCTCGCTGGCGGCGGCGGAGAAGTGTCTGCAGATCCTCGATGAGACCGATGCCCTGGAGCGCATCGCCGACTTCGGCACGAAGCTGCGCAACGGCATGCGCGCGGTGCTGTCGGCGCGCGGCATCGCGCACAGCTTCGTGGGGCACCCCTCGATGACGGGCCTTTACTTCGCGCACGAGCCGCCGCGCAACTATCGGGCCTGGAAAGGCAGCGATTACTCCTTCTACGACGCCATGGCCAAGGTGCTGCACGACGAGGGCGTCCTGTGCGAGCCGGACTCGCGCGAGCCGTGGTTCATCTCGGCGGCGCACGACGCATCCTGCCTCGCCGACACTCTGCGGGCGTTCGAGCTCGCCGTGGACGCCACGCTGAAGGCGGGCGGCGCCACGCACAAGGTCACCGGGGCCGGACCGGCCGTCGGGGGGCACAGCGCCGCGGCGGGGGGCTAGCGTGGCCCGCGGTTCCGAGCTCGACGCCATCGTCGTCGGCGCCGGCCACAACGGGCTGGTGACCGCATGCTATCTCGCGCGCGCCGGCCTCAAGGTGCTCGTGGTCGAGCGTCAGCCGTACATCGGGGGCGCCGCGGTGAGCCGGCGTCTGTATCAGGACTTCACCTACTCGAATTGCTCCTACGTGTGCAGTCTGCTGCGCCCGGAGATCATGCGCACGCTCGAGCTGCCGAAGTACGGGCTGCAGGTGATCCCGTATGACGGCGGCTGCACCATGATGCAGGACGGGGGACACCTCGCGCTGTACGACAATCACGATGCCCTGCGCCGGGAGATCGCGCGTCATTCGAAGCGCGACGCCGAAGCCTACGAGCGCTATTCGCGCGACGTCATGCGGCAATGCAAGTTCATCAAGCCGCTCCTGATGCGCGAGCCGCCCGATCCCACGTCCTTCAAGCCGCGCGACATCCAGGAGCTCCTGTATCTCGCGCGCCGGTTCCACGGCCTCGGCGAGGAGCGGATGTACGACACGCTGCGCTTCTGGACCATGAGCGCCGCGGATTTCCTCGACGAGTACTTCGAGAGCGAGATCGTCAAGGCGCACTTTGCCGGGAGCTCCATCATCGGCACGGCGCTCGGGCCGCGCTCGCCGGGCACGGCGTACGTGCTCCTGCATCACTACATGGGCGACATCGACGACACCGTGGGCGCCTGGGGCTTCGCGCGCGGCGGCATGGGCTCCATCACCAAGGCGCTCGGCGCCTCCTTCGAGGCCAGCGGCGGCACGATCCGCAGCGGCGCGCCGGTGGCGCGCATCCTGGTCAAGGGCGGCCGCGCCAGGGGCGTCGCGCTGGCCGACGGCGAGGAGATCGAGGCTAAGCTCGTGATCTCGAACATGGACGTGCGCCGCACCTTCCTCGAATCCATGGACGCATCGGACCTGCCCGGGGAGTTCATCGAGCAGGTGCGCAACTTCAAGATCCGCGGCTCCTCGGGCAAGCTCAACATCGCGCTCGACGGATTGCCCACCTTCCCCGCGATCCCGGAGGGCTCCCCGAGCCTGCGCGGCGACCTGCACGTCACCGATACGCTGGAGATGATGGAGAGGGCGTACGACGACTGGAAGGAGGGCCGCTGGTCGCGCGCGCCGTACATCGACATGCTGATCCCATCGCAGATCGATCCCACGATGACGCCGAACGGCAAGCACTACATGTCGGTCTTCGTCCAGTACTGTCCGTACCAGCTCAAGGAGGGTCCCTGGGACGCCGCGAAGCGGCGCGCCTTCGGCGATACGGTCATCGATACCATCGCGCGGCAGAGCCCGGACTTCAAGAGCCTGATCCTGCACGCGGAGATTCGCACGCCATGGGACATCGAGAACGAGGTAGGGCTCACCGAGGGCAACATCTTCCAGGGTGAGCTGACCATGGATCAGCTCCTGTTCAACCGTCCCATTCCGGGCTACGCCCAGTATCGGGCGCCGGTGCGGGGACTGTACATGTGCGGCTCCAGCACCCACCCGGGCGGCGGCGTGATGGGCGCGCCCGGCGCGAACGCGGCGCGCGCCGTGCTGCGCGATCTCGGCAGGAGCCATTGAGCATGGCAGCGACCGCTCCCGCACCCGGCTC
>DATAUO010000257.1:0-19956 GCA_036268215.1 Steroidobacteraceae bacterium | reverse complement strand
TGCATCGCCGAGCGCGCGATGCCGCGCGTCGCAGACGAGACCGTTCCGCTGCATCACGGAGTCGAGATTGTGGTGCGCGTGCTCGGGAAACAGCCGGCGCGAGAGCTTCACCGTGCACAGCACCGGGGCGCTGAATCCGAGCTGCGCCTGGCGCAGCTCGCTGCGCAGGAAGGAATAGTCGAAGCGCGCGTTGTGCGCGACGAACAGGGCGCCCGCCAGCTTGTCGCGCACCGTGCGCGCGATCTCGGCGAAGCGCGGCGCATTCGCCACCATCTCGTCGGTGATGCCGTTGAATGCCGCGATCCCGTCGGGGATGTGCCGCCCGGGATTGATGAGCGAGCTCCACTCCTCGACCTCGCCGTCCGCGCGCAGCCGCACGATGCCGATCTCCGTGATCCGGTCCCTGCCCAAATTCCCGCCCGTCGTTTCCAGATCGACGAATACCAGGTCGCGAGCGAGATCCTCAGCCGCGGCCATCGAGCGACAGGAGCGGGTAATAGAGGTCGGGACGGCGATCACGGAAGACGCCCCAGGCCTGCCGATAACGGCGAATCTCCTCCAGATCGAATGCCGCGGTCAGCACGGTCTCCGAGACACGGTCGGCCTCGGCCACCTTCTCGCCGGTGGGAGAGGCGATGAAGGACGATCCGTAGAAGGTCATGTGGTACTTCTCGCCCTGCTCCACGCCGATGCGGTTGGAGGCGACCAGCGGCATGATATTGGCGGCGGCGTGGCCCTGCATGGTGCGCTGCCAGTGCCCGCTCGAGTCGATGCCGGGATCCTGCGGCTCCGAGCCGATCGCGGTCGGAAACATGAGCACCTCGGCGCCGAGGAGCGCGAGGCAGCGCGCGGTCTCGGGAAACCACTGATCCCAGCAGATCGCGACGCCGAGCTTGGCGTAGCGGGTCTCGAACACCTTGAACCCGGTGTCGCCGGGCGAGAAGTAGAACTTCTCGTGATAGCCAGGCCCTTCGGGAATGTGCGACTTGCGGTAGCTCCCGAGCACTGCGCCGTCCGCATCGATGATGACCACGCTGTTGTAGAAGGCGTTGTTCGCCCGCTCGAACACGCTGATCGGCAGCACCACTTCGAGCTTGCGCGCGACCTTGCGGAAATGCTCCACCGCCGGGTGGCCATCGAGCGGCCGCGCCAGCTCGAAATGGCGCGTCGCGTGATCCTTGCAGAAGTACGGCGTCTCGAACAGCTCCTGGATCAGAACGACTTGCGCGCCGCGTCCCGCGGCCTCGAAAATCAATTTTTCCGCGCGCGCCATGTTCGCGTCGCGGTCCCAGCCGCAGGCCATTTGGGTGGCCGCCAACGTGACGATGCTCATGTATTGGATGTTACCTCATCGATGAGCTTGGGACGCCGGGCGCAAATCCGGGTCCAACATCATCGGCCCGCGCCCGAGAAGCCCTAGAAACTCGGCGGGGAGCTCGCGCTGACGATCTCGCACTCCTCGCGCCCGGCGTTGCGGAATCGATGCGGCAGCGAGCTCTTGAAGTAATACGCATCGCCGGGTCCGAGAAGGCGCGACTCGCCGCCGACCGTCAGCTCGATCTTGCCCTTGATGACGACGCCCCCCTCCTCGCCCGCGTGCGTCAGCATTTCCTCGCCGGTGTCGGCGCCGGAGGGATAGCGCTCGTGCAGGATGGACATGCTGCGCTTGGCGAGGCGGCTGCCGACGAGGCGCAGCTCGACGCTGGAGGTGCCGATGTCGGCAAGCTCGCTGCGCAGGAAGAAAACCTGAGGTTGGCCGCCGAGGTCGAGCGTGAAAAAATCGGCGAGCGCCATGGGAATGCCGTCCAGCACCTTCTTGAGCGAGCTCACCGAGGGGCTGACGCGATTCTGCTCGATCAGCGAAATGAGGCCATTGGTCACGCCCGCGCGCTTCGCCAGCTCGCGCTGCGACAGGCCGTACATCTGGCGCACGGCCTTGAGATGACTACCGACATCCAAGCTCATGGCGTCTATTATAATAGACAGATTCCGCGAAACCAGGCGGAAAATTGAGCTCGGTGTTGATTTTCCTTATCATGAGCCTGCTCCGGGGACCGGTTGGCTTCCCGGATCTCGCAATTTTTGAGGAACGCCATGAACGCTCAGGTCACCCCCGCTCTGTCTTCCGGCGAGCTCGATGCCTTCTGGATGCCGTTCACCGCGAATCGGCAGTTCAAGTCGAGCCCCCGCTTGCTCACCCGCGCCCAAGGCATGCATTACTGGAGCGCCGACGGACGCGAGGTCCTCGACGGGGTGGCCGGACTCTGGTGCGTGAATGCCGGCCACGGCCGGCGTGAGATCACCGATGCGGTCGCCAAGCAGCTCACCACGATGGACTTCGCACCCGCGTTCCAAATGGGCCATCCGATCGCGTTCGAGCTCGCGAATCGCCTCGCGAGCATCGCGCCTCCGGGGCTCGACCGCGTGTTCTTCACGAACTCGGGCTCGGAGTCGGTCGACACCGCGCTCAAGATCGCGATCGCCTACCATCGCGCGCGAGGCGCCGGCCAGCGTACGCGCCTGATCGGCCGTGAGAAGGGCTACCACGGCGTCGGCTTCGGGGGCACCTCGGTCGGCGGCATGGTCAACAATCGCAAGTTCTTCGGTCCCGCGCTGCTGCCGCACGTCGACCATCTCGGCCATACCCTCGACATCGAGCACAACGCCTTCTCCCGCGGCCTGCCGCAGTGGGGCGCGCATCTCGCCAACGATCTCGAGCGGCTCATCGCTCTGCACGATGCCTCGACCATCGCGGCCGTCATCGTCGAGCCGATCTCGGGCTCGGCGGGCGTGATCCTGCCGCCGATCGGCTACTTGAGGCGGCTGCGCGAGATCTGCGACAAGCACGACATTCTCCTGATCTTCGATGAGGTCATCACCGGTTTCGGCCGTGTCGGCAAACCGTTCGCGAGCCAGGCGTTCGACGTGACGCCCGATCTCATGACCACCGCGAAGGGCTTGACCAACGGCACCGTGCCCATGGGCGCCGTGTTCGCCCAGCGCAAGGTCCACGATGCCTTCATGCAGGGGCCGGAGAACGCCATCGAGCTGTTCCACGGCTACACCTACTCCGCGCATCCCGTCGCCTGCGCCGCGGCGCTCGCGACGCTCGACATCTATGAGCGCGAGGGGTTGTTGACGCGCGCCGGCTCGCTCGCTTCCGAGTGGGAGGACGCGGTGCACAGCATGCGCGGACTGCCGCACGTGATCGACGTACGCAACTACGGCCTGATCGGCGCGGCGGAGCTCGAGCCGCGCGCGGGCAAGCCGGGCGCCCGTGCCTTCGAGGTATTCTTGAAGTGCTTCGAAAAAGGCGTCATGGTGCGCCAGACCGGCGACACCATCGCGATGTCGCCGCCGCTCATCGTGGAATCGAAGCATATCGCGCGCATCGTGGAAACGCTGTCGAGCGTGATCCGCGCGACCGCCTAAGCGGCGGCCAGGAACTTCCTGCAGCTCCCGAGCCCCGCGTCGGTGCTCGGGAGTTTCGCGCAGCTCTCGCTCATGCGGTCGTGCAGCGCGCGAATATCGGCATCGTACCGGTGGGCCGAATTCCACTTCTTCAAGCGCTCATCCAGCTTTTCGAGCCCGAAGCGGCTGCGCGCCTGGATGCGGCGCCGCATCGACGCGGCCGCGCTTCTCCTCCCGCACGCAACGCCGCAATCACCTCGGACAGGGGGCGCACATCCGATAGCGCCCCATCCAGCAGCTGCTGGCAGGGCGGACACCATTTCGCGCCCCAGCAGTGGAACACCGGCTTGTTCTGGGTCTTCGCCGCCGCCAGGGCAACGGCCAATCCGCGGCAGCGGCTCATGAGCCGGGCTCGGCCCCCGCCTTCGGCTCGAAGATGCAGTACCACTTCTTGCAGGGCTCGGTCACCTCCCACGTGCCCTCGAAGCCCGCCGGCACCACGAAGGCGTCGCCGGCGCGCAGCTCGTGGCGCTGCCCGGAGGCCGATTCCAGGCGGACACGCCCCTCGATCAGGACGCAGAACTCGTGCTCGGTGTAACGCACGCGCCATTTGCCCGCCGTGCTGGTCCAGACGCCGCAAAAGAATTGCTGGGTGCCGTCCGCGTATTGATTCGAGGCGCGTGCCCGCGGAATTCCCGACAGAATGTTCTCCGGTGCGGGGTTCGAGGATTCTCCGGTCTGCAGGCGGTCGAGCACCACGATCTTTGGACGATCAGTCATGGCGCACCGTGGATCTTGGGCGGTCGATCATGGCGTATCGTAGGCTCGGGGCGCCGCGGGAAACAAGTGCGGCCCGGAGCGCGAGGCTCCGGGCCGCGATGCCCGCGCCGGGCTACTGCTTGTCGACGGTCGGCTCCTGCTTGTCGCTCACCTGAGCGACGGTCTCCGGGCCCGGTACGCTCAAGGTCATGCGCACGCGCCGCTCGAAGGCGTAGCCGTCGCCGTCGGCCGCGACGCTCTGGCTCTTGCCGTAGGCATTGACCTCGAGAGAGGTCTCCGGGATGCCTGCCGCCAGCAAGAGATCACGCACGGCATTGGCGCGGTCCTGAGAGAGCTTCAGGTTGGTCTCCACCGAGCCGCGCGGATCGGCGTAACCATCCACCCGCACCTTGAGCTCGGGCGACTTCGATACCGCCTGAGCCAGCGCTTCGATCTGATGCGCGGTCTGCGGCTCGATCTCCGCGCTGCCGGTCCGGAACATGACATCGCCCTCGAGACCGTCCAGCGCCTCGCTGCCTTCCGGCTTCGCGGTCTGCGCCGTCTCGATCTTGCGCGTCATCTCGTCGACCTGCGCCGTCAGCGTGCGGTTCGCATCCGCAAGCGCGTTCTTCTGGCCGAGCAGGGTACCCTTCTCCGCCTCGAGCGCGCCGTTGTCCGATTCGAGCGCGGCGACCTTCGCCTCCGCCTTGCCCGCATCGCTCGCGCGATGTACTCGATTTCCGAGCCAAGTGCCGAGGCCCGCGCCGACCACCGCGCCGATGGGACCCGCGGCAAATCCGCCGATCACCGCGCCGGCCACGAACCCGACGGGCTCGTGCGGCGCGGCCGGCGGCGGCGCCGCGGCCGGCTCGCCGGCCAGCGCGATCGCGCTCAAGCCCAAGAGTCCAACCGTACCGACCGCCCTGGAAATTACAGTGTTCATAACAGCTCCTTGGAGAGTTCACGTCACCCAAAATCCGGTCACCCTGGCTCCCGGTGCGGAGGCTCCCCATCGAAGGGCACCGCAGCTCCGGTCACCGAGGCATTTGCCGGCAAGGCATTTGCCTCTGGCAGCCATTACGGGCCGAAGGTGAGGCGCCGATCCGGCGCGATTCGGGCGAATCGTGGCGAAGCGGCGAAGAATTCGGCTGCGCGGCGCACCGTCACGCGGCGCTAGCGAAAATCTATCGACGCTCGATTGTTACGCCCGCGGGGCGTGCCTATGATGTTGCGTCCCTGCAACCGACACGGGCCCATGGATCGATACCAACTCCATCGCCGACGGGTATTGCGCGGCCTGCTCGCATCCGTCGTGCCGTTGGCGCTGCCGTCGTGCGAAAAAGGGCCGAGCGGGGACGGCAACGCATTGATCGTCGGAGGACTGCCGGTTACCTGCAATCTCACGCTGCCGGTCGCGTGCGTCTCCAAGGCCCGCGGCAACCGCGCTCTGCCGGCCGGCCGGCCGCGCTACGAATACCAATACAGCAAGTACGGCGGCTGGCCCGAGGTGAAGGAATCCTTGATGGCCGGCCGCGTCCAAGCGGCCTACATGCTTGCGCCGCTGGTCATGGATCTCGCGGACAAGAAGATCCCCGTGAAAATCGTGTCGCTGGGGCACCGCTCCGGCGCGGTCATCATGGTCCGAAGCGATTCGCGGTACGACGACTTCAGGCAACTCGCGGGCAAGCGCATCGCGATTCCCAGCCGCTTCGCCGTGGACTTCCTGTTCTTGAGGAAGATGCTGGCCCGGGAGAGCATGACGCCCGCCGACGTCCAGATCGTGGAGATGGCGCCCCCCGACATGCCGGCTGCGCTCTATGCCAACGCCGTCGACGCCTATTGCACGGGGGAGCCCTTCGGGGCGGCTGCGCAGCAGGCCGGCTACGCGCGGCCGCTGCGCATGACACGGGACGAGTGGCGCAACTACATCTGTTGCGTGCTCACGGTACGCGAGGAGCTGATCCAGCGGAATCCGGCCATGGTGCAGGATCTGGTCAATCAAATTCTCGGCGCCGGAACGTGGCTCGATCAACGGCCGGAGAACCGCAACAAAGCCGTCGCGGTCGCCGCCGGCCGCGATTTCTTCAACCAGGACCCGAAGATCCTGCGCTTCGTCATGGAGAATCCCACGGACCGGGTGACCTACGGCGACTTGCGGATGATTCGCGCCGAGTTCGACGACCTCATGGAGCTGTCGGTCGCGGCGGGCACCATCAAGCATCCGATCGCCTACCAAACCTACGTCGACGACACCTTCGCGAAGAACGCGCATGCCGCCGCCATTTCCCTGTAGCGCCTGGAGATGGGCACGCCGCGGGCTCCCGGCGCTCGCCGGCCTGCTGCTTCTCACCGCGGCGCATGGTGCTCCTGCGGAGCCCCTCAAGGCCGGGGTCTTCGACCCGGCAAGGGACGCGCCGGATTTCTCGCTGCAGGGCTCCGACGGCAAGGCTTTGACGCTCAGCGGCTATCGGGGCAAGGTCGTGCTGCTGGGATTCGGCTACACATCCTGCCTCAACGTGTGCCCGGTGACTCTGGCCGTTCTGGCGGCGGCGCGGCACAAGCTCGGGCCCATGGCGGCCCAGGTGCAGGTCGTCTATCTCACCGTCGATCCGGAGCGCGACAGCGCCGGGCGGCTCAACGAGTTTCTCGCGTCTTTCGATGCGGACTTCGTCGGCGGCACGGGAACGGCCGCGCAGATGGCCGCGGTGCGCAAGAGCTACGGAGTCACCGCCGAGAAGGTCGGCACCGGGGCCGATTATTCCGTCGCACATTCGTCATTCGTCTACCTCATCACCCGCGACGGCAAGCTGCGAGCGCTCATGCCGTACGGTCACACGGCGGACGATTACGCCCACGACCTCTCCGTGTTGCTGCATTAGGGCCTCGCGTGCACCCGCCCCTCA
Organism: Steroidobacteraceae bacterium; assembly: GCA_036268215.1. Classification (GTDB taxonomy): domain Bacteria; phylum Pseudomonadota; class Gammaproteobacteria; order Steroidobacterales; family Steroidobacteraceae; genus Bog-1198. The sequence continues at coordinate 12,883 of DATAUO010000257.1, read as the reverse complement.
ACCGCCCGCGTATCGCCTTGGCCGTCATCGCCGCCGCCGGATCGAGCGCGGTCGCGTGGGCGGCGTTGACGCCCGTCGCATTCAGCTCGCGGGAGGAGCCGTTCCAGATTCCCAAGGGCACCTGGGCACGGCGCATGGCGGGAAACAAGGTGGAGATCCTGCCCTCGCGCGTCTATCTGACGCTCGGCATCAGGGACGTGCTGCTGCTGCAGAACCACGACGACGTGCCGCAGATATTCGGTCCGACGCTGATGATGCCGGGCCAGAGCTTTCGCCTGCCGTTCGAGGTCGCGAGTAGCTATCAATTCGCATGCACCGCGCATGCGAGCGGTCAGATGACCGTGGTGGTGGATGAGCGGCCCGATACCCCCTGGCGGCGCCTGGTGTGGAGAGCGCGCAGAGCCCTCAGATCGATCGACGCCGCATGAGGCGGCTCAAGGAGAGCCTGCCGGCCGTCGCCGTCATCGCCGCACTGCTGGCGGCGTGGTGGGTGGTGGTCGTCGAGACCGGCAGCGTCATCTTTCCCACGCCCTGGCAGGTGATGACCGGCGGTGCGGAGCTCATCAAGGACGGCACGCTGTGGATCGACAGCGGCGCCTCCTTGATGCGCGTCGGGGTCGGTTTCTCGCTTGCGGTTCTCGTCGCCGTACCCCTCGGCCTCTGGTTGGGCTGGGTCAAGAGCGCATACGCCACCCTCAATCCGCTGTTTCAGATACTGCGGCCGATCTCGCCGATCGCGTGGATCCCCATCGCCATACTCTGGTTCGGCGTCGGTAACGCATCGCCGATCTATCTCATATTCATCTCGTCGCTGTTCCCGATGATCGTGCAGACGACGGCCGGCGTGCACGCCATCGAGCGCCGCTATCTGCGTGCCGCGCAGAATTTCGGCGTCTCGCGCTACACCCTGTTTCGCTGCGTGGTGATCCCCGCAGCGCTGCCGCAGATCATCGTCGGCATGCGCATCGGGCTCGGCGTGGCTTGGCTGGTGGTGGTGGCCGCGGAAATGATCGCGCTGCACTCGGGACTCGGCTATCTCATCATCGATTCCCGCAATGCCGGCAATCGCTACGATCTCGTGATCGCGGGAATGGCCGTGATCGGGCTGATCGGCCTCCTGCTGGATGGCGTGATGCGGTTGCTCGAGGGACTGAAATCGGTCGAATGGCGCCATGGCCACTAAGATCGAGGTGCACGGCATCCGCAAGGCATTCGCGACCGATGGCGGGACTCTGCCGGTCGTCGAGGACGTGGGCTTCACGGTGGAGGACGGCGAGTTCGTCGCCATCGTCGGTCCGTCGGGGTGCGGAAAGACGACCCTGATGAACATGCTGGTCGGGTTCGTGCAGCCGGATGCGGGCGCCATTCTCATCGACGGGATGCCGCGCGCCGAGCCGAGCCCGAGAGGCATTCTCATCTCGCAGCAAGGGTCGATCTTTCCCTGGCTCACCGTGCGGCAGAACCTGATGTTCGGGCTCACCGATCATCCGCAAGCGCAGAAGAAGGCGACGGCCGATCGCTACGCGGGCATGGTGGGACTCAAGGGCTTCGAGGACAGCTACCCGCATGAGCTCTCGGGCGGAATGCTCAAGCGCGCCGAGCTCGCACGGGCGCTCGCGGTGAAGCCCGAGATCTTGTACATGGATGAGCCCTTCTCGGCGCTGGATGCGCTGACGAGCCTGCGCATGCGCAGCGAGCTCAAGCGCGTGCTCGAGGAGGAGCGGCACACGGTCATGCTCATCACCCATGACGTGGAGGAAGCCATTCACCTGGCCGACCGGGTCCTGGTGCTGTCGCCGCGCCCGACGAGGATTCAGGCGACCTTCCGGGTCGACGTGCGCCATCCGCGCCGGCTGACCAGCCCCGGGATGCAAGAGTTGCGCGTTGCGATCCTGCGGGAGCTCGGCGTCGATCGCAACGCGGGATGATCCTGCCGATTTCATTGCGGTGGTTCCCGATCGGGCCGCAAGGCACCGATCATGCCTTCAGCGAGAACGGCGTGAAATTCGTCCCGATGTCGTAGTAATCCTCGCTCTCGGCGCGCTTCAGGAACGCCACCACGCGATAGGTCAGCGGCGTCGCGACGATCTCCCAGCCGCTCTTCAAGAGGTATTGGGTGAACAATATCTGCACCAGATGCGGGACCGGCATGCGCCCGTAGAATGCGACCACGTAGAAGATGGCCGAATCCACCAGCTCGCCGCACAGGGTCGAGCCCACGATACGGGTCCACAGCCAGCGGCCGCGCGTCCAGATCTTCATCTTGGCGAGCACGTAGCTGTTGACGAATGTCCCGACCAAGAACGCGAGGATCGAGGCCACGATGATGCGCGGGGTGCTGCCGAACACCGCTTCGACCGCGGACTGCGAGGCGATCGAATGCCCGGACGGCGGCAGGTGCACGACCACGAACGCCATGAAGGAGGCGAACGCGAGCGCGCCGAATCCGGCCCACACCACCCGGCGGTCGCGCGCATACCCGTACACCTCGGTGAGGATGTCGCCGAAGATGTACGAGATCGGAAAGAACAACACGCCCGCGAGAAAGGTCACCGAGCCGATGAGCGGCACCTGGAAGGTGGTCTCCTTGGCGGGCCCGATCAGATTCGAGCACAGGAGCACGCACACGTACGCTGCCATGACCAGATCGTAGTAACGGAATTCGCGGTGCTTTTTTTCGCTCATGGACGCGCAGTCTAGTGGTTGGCGGGTGCTTTGCCATGATATGTCACACCCGGGTGCGCTTGTCGCATTTTGGCGAAGACCATCACACCAACCGCGACGGCCGTACTGTAGATATACGAGCATCCTCTCAGCCCCCCCGGATCTATGGACGACGGCAACTCCTTAGGCGCGACGGGCGGTCCGCTCGTAGACTTCGACGGCGTCTGCCAGAAGGTGCGCGCCGCCGCGGAGCCCGCCCGCGTTCACGCGATATCGCTGCACGATGAGCACGGCGAGGTGCTCTGGCTGACCGAGAGCTCCATGGGGCCGGACGAGCACGGCGCCGTGCGCGCCGGGATCGAGGCGCTTTCCAAGACCGGATCGCCGCCGCTGTTCATGAGCGACCTCGGCGACTCACGTTGCGCCCTGCTGCTTCGCGCCGTGAGCCGCCGCCGCACGATGGTCGGGGCCATCATGGTGGTGATGGATGCGCGTGTCCTCAAGGATCCGCGCGGGATCCTCCGCACCATGACGCCGAAGCTGCACCGCGCGCTGGTCGAGTTCGCCGACATGCGCTGCGACGCCGAAGTGGACGCGATACCGCTGGCCACGCCCGCCCCGCCGCGCGGCGCAGTGAAGCGCGTCTCCCGGGTGTCGCGCGCGCCGCTCACCGCCGCAGCCGCGGCCGGGCCGCCGCGGAATGCCGATTCAGCCTCGGCGCCGCGATCGCCGCCGACCCTGATTGCCGACCCGGCGCCGATCGGGGCGTCGCCGCACGCCGTCCGGGCGGGCATTCCGCCCCGTTTCGGCAACATGCACCCGCGCGCCGTACCCCCCGAGCTCGATCGACTGCACGCGGCGCTGCGGCGCACGCCCATCGTCTTGCACGTGCAGCGGCTGGTCCCGCTCACCAAGGGAAGCCAGCTCAGACGCTATGAGGTCCTGCTCCGCTCCAAGTCGGAGCTCGCGCCGAAGGCGGCGCCGATGGACTTGCTCAAGGCTGCCGTCGACCACGGTCTGGGATCGATGATCGACCGGCGCGTGATCACCGAGCTGATCGGCTATCTGGTGAAGCATCCGGACATCTGGAAGACGACGCCGGTGCAGTTCTCGGTCAACCTGACGGCGACCGCGCTGCACGACGAGCACTTCATCAAGTTCGTCGACTTGTGCCTCGCGAAATCGGCGCTGCCGAAATCGATGATCGCATTCGAGGTGGACGCGGCAACCGCCGTGAAGCTCGCCGAGAAGATGGCCGCGGTGGGCGCATCGCTCCACCGCCTCGGCTGCCCCCTGGTACTGGACGACTTCTCGCTGCGGACCGAATGCCTCGCGCTTCTGCGCCTGCCGGGCGTTCACTACGTCAAGCTTTCGCCCGAGATCACCTCGAAGATGCGCACCGACAAGCTCGCGCAGGCCGCCATCACGGCCGTGGTGCAGATGGCGCGCGTGCTCGGCATGCACACGGTGGCCAAGCACGCCGAGTCGGCGTCCGAGCAGGAGTGGTTCACCGCGTTGGGGGTGGACCTGGTGCAGTCGAATTCGATGTCGCCGCCGGAGTCGATCGAGACCCTGACCAGCCGCCCCCCAGCGCCTTGATCAGGTACACGGCGGTCGCGAACCGCTGACCCTGCACCTGCACGGCGGTGCGTTGATTGCCGAGCAGCACCTGTTGCGCCGTGATCATCTCCAGATAAGTGTCGACGCCGCCCTTGTAACGAGCCGTGGCGAGATCGAACGCATCCTCCGCGCTCTTGACGCCCGCATCCGCCTGCTTGGTCGCGCGGCCGAGCGAGGCAAGCCCGGTGATCCCGTTCTCGACCTCCTCCATCGCGGTCAATACGGTTTGGCGGTAGGTGGCGACGGCTGCGGTGTAGTCGGCGTTCGCGAAGCGCACTTCGCCGCGAATGCGCCCCGCATCGAAGATCGTCCCGGTCGCGGACAAGCCCACCGACCAGAGGCGGCTCGAGGCCTGGAACAGGGACGACAGCGCGTTGCTCTGCCAGCCCGCATTCGGCTCGGAAAAGCCGGTCCCGAGCCCGATGCTGGGAAAGTACGCGGCGCGGGCCACGCCAATGCGCGCATTCGCGGCCGCCATGGAGCGCTCGGCGGACGCGACGTCGGGTCTGCGCTGCAGCAGATCGGACGGCACGCCGGTCGGCACGGCGGGCAGCGTCGCCGCTCCCGCGACCGCCGGCACCGCGAACCCCGGGGCCGGAGCCCCGACCAGGGTTGCGATGGCGTGCTCGAACTCGGCGCGCTGATTCTGCAGGAGCTCGAACTGCGTGGCGCTCGCATCGACGAGCGCCTCCTGCTGTGCCAGGTCCAGGCCGGTCGCATAGCCCAAGTCATGGCGCGAGGTGATGAATCGCAGTGCGTCGCGCTCCAGATCGAGGCTGTGCGCGACGACGGCGATCTCGGCATCGCTCTCGCGCAATGCGAAATAGTCCGTGACGAGCTGCGCCAGCAGCACCAGGCGGGTGTTCTCGAAGTCGGCCTCGGCTTGCTGCTCGGTCGCCTTGGCACCCTCCACCTCGCGGCGCACCCGGCCGAAGAGATCGAGCTCGTAGCTCACGGTCGGCCCGATCGCGAAGTCGTTTTGCACGGCGGCCTGGTTGGGCACGCCGTACGCGGCCAGGGGGCGGTTCGCGGAGGTGCGGCCGCGCGCCGCGCCGGCCGACAGATCGATGGTCGGGAACAGATCCGCGCGTGCGATGGTGACCTCCGCGCGTGCCTGATCGAGCCGTGCCGCGGCCACCCGCAAGCTCTGATTGCCGGCCAGCGCGCGCTCCACCAGCGCACCGAGCGCCGGATCGCCGAACAGCGTCCACCACTCGCCCTTCACGGCCGCATCGCCCGGCGCCGCCTCGTGCCAGGGCGCATCCGGCTGCCATGCGGGCGGTATCTCGGCCGCGGGCCGGCGATAGTTGGGGCCGACGGCGCACCCGGAGGCGAGCGCGATCGTCAGCGCCGCGACCGATCCCGCATGCACCCCCCGCTCGAGCGCCCGCCGTCTCATCGTGCCTGGGCCACCGTCTTCTGATCGACCGGCGTCACCGTATCGCCGTCGGCGAGCGAGTCGGCCGGATTCAGGATGACCTGGTCGGTTGCGTGGATGCCCGCCAGGATCTCGACCCGGTCGCCGAAATCCGTCCCGAGCTTCACCGTGACCAGCCGCACCTTGCCCGAGGGCCCCACCAGCCCGACCCGCGTGCCTTCCGGGCGGAACAGCAGCACGTTGGTCGGCACGATCAGCGCCTGCTCGTCCGCCTTCACGGGCAGCGTCGCCTGGACGTACGAGCCCACGATGAGCTCGCCGTCGGGATTCGGGATCTGGATCTCGACCTGCATGGTGCGCGTCGCCGTATCGATGGCACGAGCGGTGCGGGCCACCTTGCCGCGATACTCACGGCCCGCGCGCTCGGCCAGGGTGACGGTGACCTCGTCGCCGACTTTTACCTGGCTGGCGTAGATCTGCGGCACGTAGATGTAGAGGCGCAACGGATCCACCTGCGCGACGGAGAACAACGCCTGCCCGGTGCCGCCGTTGCCCGCGTTGACCAGGTCGCCGACATCGATGTTGCGCCGGGTCACGACGCCGTCGAACGGCGCGACGACCCGGTTGAAGCCGGTCAGATTGCGCAGGCGCGCGACGTTCGCGTCCGCCGCCGCCAGGGTCGCCTGAGCCTGGCTGTAGGCGCTCGCGCGCTCATCGAGATCCTGTTGCGTGACTGCATCCTTCGCGCGCAGCGACTTCCAGCGCTCGGCGGTGCTCTTCGCGAGGTCCGCGCTCGCCGCCGCCTGGACGCGCGTTGCGATCGCCTGAGAGAGCTCCTGGTCTATTTCCGGAGCCGAGATCTCCGCGAGCAGATCGCCGCGCTTCACGGAGGCGCCGATGTCCTTGACCCATCGCAGGACGTAGCCGTTGGTCCGGGCGTACACCGTCGATTCGATCACCCCGAGCAGCGTGCCCGGAAGGGTGAGCGGCTGCCCGTCGCCGCTCGCCGCCGGCGTGATGGTGGTGACGTACTGCTTGGCGTGCAGCGCGGTCGAGGTCTCGAGAGCGCTCGCATGCAAGGTGCGCAGCACCAGCACGGCCGCGCCTCCGATCAGCAGGGCGGTCACGATGCCGCCCACCAGCAACTTAGCCCGGCGCAAGACGGTCGAATCGGATTCGCTCATGTCAACTGTTTCCTTCGGCCGCAGCCGACGATATTAGGCCATGCCGCATTTTGCGCTGCTCGAGGCGGCGGTGCGTGCCGGCAAAGATCACCGGTACGAACAATAGGGTCGAAACCGTCGCGAAGATCAACCCTCCGATCACGGCGCGCCCGAGCGGCGCGTTCTGCTCGGCGCCCTCGCCGAGGCCGAGCGCCATCGGGATCATGCCGATGATCATCGCCAGCGCGGTCATCAGCACCGGCCGGATGCGGGTTGCGCCGGCATCGAGCGCGGCCTTGACCGGATCCAGCCCCTCTCCCATGCGCTGGCGCGCGAATGCCACCACCAGGATGCTGTTCGCCGTCGCCACGCCCATGGTCATGATGGCGCCCGTCATTGCGGGCACGCTCAAGGTGGTCGCCGACAGGAACAGCATCCAGCAAATGCCGGCGAGCGCCGCCGGCAGCGCGGTGATGATGATGAAGGCATCCACCCACGACTGGAAATTGACCACGATGAGGAGGTAAACCATGACGACCGCCATCACCAGGCCGATCCCGAGCTGCACGAACGAGGACTTCATGGTCTGCACCTGACCGAGCACCGTGACCGTCATGCCGCGCTGCAGGTGCGGCTTGATGTCGTCGACCACGCGGCGCACGTCCTGCGCGATGCTGCCCATGTCGCGCCCCTGCGCGCCGGAGAAGACGTCGACCGACGGCGCCAGGTTGTAGCGCGAGTCCACCGCGATCTGCGACGCGGGATGGATGGCAACCAGGTTGCTGAGCAGCTGCGTCTGGGCGGTGGGCGGCGCGCCCGCCGCTCGAACCGGCGTCTGCATCAGGGCGTCCAGGCTGTGGACCGTGTACTGGGGCGACTGCACCGCGAGGTTGTACACGATGCCGTTGGAGGGATTGAGCCAGAACGCGGGCGAGGTCTGGGTCGTGCCCGCCGTGGATACGAGCAGGTCGTTGGTCACGTCGCTCGGGGTCAAGCCGAGCTGCTGCAGCTTGGTTCGATCCATGGTCAGCATGATCGTCGGTACGTCCGGCCGCTGATGGATGTGGGTGTCGACCGTCCCCGGAATCATCTCGATGCGCTTCTTGATCTGCGCCGCAACGTCGTAGTCAGCCCGCAGGCTGGCGCCGGTGATTTTCACGTCGAGCGCGGCCGGCGCGCCGAAGTTCAGGATCTGCGTGACCATGTCGGCCGGCTGAAAGAAGAACTCCACTCCCGGGAAGCGCCGCGGCAGCTCGCGCCGCATCGCCTCCATGTAGCGCTCGGTCGGCGCGTGACCCTCGTTGAGAGAGACCTGGATCTCGCCATCCAGCGAAGCGAAGGTGCCGGCGTTGCTGTAGGTCTTGTTGATGCCGCTGACCGCCACGCCGAGATTGTCGAGCACGGTGCCGAGCTCGCGCGGCGGGATGATCTCGCGGATCGCCGCCTCGACCTCGTCCGCGACCCGGGCGGTCTCCTCCACCCGCACACCCGAGGGCATCCGCATGTGCAGCCGGATCTGTCCCGCGTCTACGCTCGGGAAGAAGTCGCGGCCGAGCACGAACACCAGGCAGCAGGACAGCACGCAGAATCCGAGGAAATAGCCCGCGAACAGCCGCCGGCGCTCGAGCACCGTGCCGAGGATGACGAGATAGCCGGCGCGGACCCGCTCGAAGCGGGCGTCGAAGGCGCGATACACGCGCTGCAGCGGGCTCGGCCTGGCGCCCGGCTCCATGATGTGCGAGTGCCCCATGAACATCATGACGAGCGTCGGCACGAGAGTGCGCGACAGCACATAGGAGGCGAGCATGGCGTACACCACGGCTTCCGCCAGCGGCGCGAACAGATACCGCGCCACGCCGCTCAGGAAGAACATCGGCACGAACACGATGCAGATGCAGAGCGTCGACACCAGCGCCGGAATCGCGATCTCGCCCGCGCCTTCCAGGATGGCCTTGTGCAGATCGGAGCCCAGGTGCAGATGCCGCTCGATGTTCTCGATCGTGACGGTGGCGTCGTCGACCAGGATGCCGACCGCGAGCGCCAGACCCCCGAGCGTCATGATGTTGAGCGTCTCGCCGGTGATGTAGAGCGCGATGATCGAGGTCAGGATCGACAGCGGGATCGACACCGCGATGATGCACGTGCTGCGCCAGTTGCCGAGAAACAGCAGGATCAGCGCCGCGGTCAGGCACGCGGCGATCAGCGCCTCGCGCACCACGCCGGAGATGGCGGCGCGCACGAACCCCGACTGATCGAACAGCGGCGTGATCTTCAGGTCCTTGGGCAGCGTCTGCTGGACCACCGGCAGCTGCGCCATGAGGCCCTTGACGATGTCGAGGGTCGAGGAGCCGTTCTTGATGATCGACACCAGCACGCCGCGCTCGCCGTTCTGGCGCACGATGTTGGTCTGCGGCGAGAACCCGTCGCGCACGTGCGCGACTTCCGAAATGTAGGTGGTGGCGCCATTGCGGGTGACGATGGGGATCCGGTTGAGGCCCGCGATGGTGTCGGGCGAGGCGTTGGTGGCGAGCACGTATTCGGTGACGCCGATCTTCGCCGTGCCCGACGGCAGGATGAGGTTTTGCGCGTTGATCGCGCTGACCACGTCGTTCGGCGTCAGGCCCTTGGCGAGCAGCGCGTTGATGTCGAGGTCGACGGAGATCACCCGGGTCTTGCCGCCGAAGGGATACGGGATCGCGACGCCGGGAATGGTGACGAGGCGCGGCCGCAGGAAATTCACCGCCGTGTCGAACACCGCCTGCTCGGTCATCGACGGGCTCGAGACGCCGAGCTGGATGACCGGAATCGCGGACGCCGAGTACTTGATCACGAGCGGCGGCAGGATGCCCGGCGGCAGCTGGCGGAGCTGCGCCTGCTCGATCGCCACCACCTGCGCGATCGCGGTCGGAATGTTCGCGTTCGGCTGGAAGAAGATCTTGATGATCGAGAATCCGGAAATCGACTCGGACTCGATGTGCTCGATGTCGTTGACCGTCGTGGTCAGGCTGCGCTCGTTCACCGACGTGATGCGCTGCCCGATCTCCTGCGCCGACAGACCGGAATAGGTCCACACGATGCTGATCACCGGGATGTTGATCTCCGGGAAGATGTCGGTCGACATTCGCAGCAGCACCAGGGGGGTGGCCAGCAGGATCAGCAGCGCCATCACGAGAAACGTGTAGGGGCGCCGCAGCGCGAGTTCGACGATCCACATGAGCGATGAGGCCTCTGGGTCTATGGCGGGCGAGACGCGCTGCGCTCGCAAATCCCGGGCGCGCGGCCTGCCATGAGGACCGCTACGCTGACGCTCCGGGGGTTAACCCCCGGTGGTCAATTTATTAAGGTCCGTTAATGCAGGTCGCGTGCGCAGCCCGCATTTTAGGCGAACAGGCGACTCGGCACTTGCAAATCATTGGAAACTAAGCAAACTATGCGGGTCTTCAACGAGACACCGGGGCCGGGCTTTCGTGTTTTGTTAGTCCCATGAGGTTCGGTTCCGGTTCCCGTTAGAGCTCTCTCGCCAAGAGGTTCGATCAACCCTACAGAGCTCAAAATGACATTCACCCTCTGCATCGTCGCAGTCGCGCTGATCGGCCTCTTGTTCCTGACCTCCGCCGGGCGCCGCTTTTCCCACCGCCGCATCGCCGGCGGAATCGTCAGCGGCGCCTTCGGCGTCGTGCTGCTTTCGCTGTGCGCCATCACCGTGCTGCTCGCGGCGAATTTCGTGGCTTATCAGCGCCTGAGCCACGAGCAGCCGGCCGGCGAGATCCAGCTCACCCGCGGCGCGCAGCCCAAGCTGTTCAACGCCGTGCTCACCTACCCGAACGGCGATCACGCGACCTTCGAGCTGCGCGGGGACGAGTGGCAGGTCGACGCGCGCGTGCTGAAATGGACCGCATTCAGCAACCTGCTGGGCTTCGATGCGGTGTACCGGCTCGAGCGGATCAGCGGGCGCTATTCGCGCGCCGAGGACGAGACCACGCAGCCTCGCACCGTGTATGACTTGAACGCGCCGCGCCAGATCGATCCGTGGGAGCTGGTCCACGACCATCATGGGTGGATCCCCTGGGTGGACGCGCTCTACGGCAGCGCGACCTATCTGCCCATGGCCGATGGGGCGCTGTACGCGATCGCCGTATCCGAGACCGGCCTCGTTTCGCGACCGCTGAACCAGGCGGCGCGCGATGCGGTCGGGAGCTGGCATTGAGCTCGAAGCAGCGGATTTTCACCGGCTTCTTGATCCTCCTACTGCTCGCCGCCGGCTTCGCGTGGTGGCGGACCGCCCCGCCCACCGCCAAGGTCAGCCGGCAGCGGGCCGCCGACCTCGCCGCCGCCCAGGTCGTCGATCAGAGCGCCTACAACACCGCGGAACGGTTGTCCCGGCTGGCCGACACGCCCGAGGAGCAGACCTACGCGCAGGCTGCGTTGCGCGTGGCCGACCATGCACTGGCGTTTGCGTTCACCACGGCCCTGCGCGACGTCGAGGCGCACCCGCCGGAGCTGAGCCCCGAGGCCCGCGCGATCCAGGAGCGCGTCCGCAAGTCGCAGTCGCTGTTCGACGCCGACCAGCAGCGGGTGACCGCGCTTACCGCCGAGCTCGCGCAGGCCAAGGAACCGCAGAAGAGCTCGATCCAGGACGAGCTCGATCTCGCCCAGTCGCAGTTGGATTTGGACAAGGACGAGCTCGACGAAGCCAATCAAGACCTGCTCGACGCCGGCGGCAACGTGCAGCAGCGCATCGAGTCGCTGCAGCAGGAGCACGAGGCGCAGGTCAAGGCGCGGGCCCCCGTGACCGCGCCGCTGAAGGCGCCGGCGGAGGAGCACGGCTCCTGGAACCGGTGGATCGACTGGCTGCATCTGCGGCAGAACCGGCAGGACATCGAAGATGCCGCGCACCGCTCCTCCGAGAAGGCCGACCGCCTGGTCAAGCGCCGCGCCGACCTCGCCGGCGCGCTCGAGAAGGCCAAGAGCAGCATCGCCGAGCTCTCCCAGCACGCGCGGGGCGCGAAGGAACCGAGCGGCCCGGCCGGCGCTTCCGCGCCCTCGCCCGCGGCCGCGCCCACCGGCACTCCCTCCGCGCGGACAGCTACCGGTGCCGCACCGCCGCCTGCCGCCACGGCAGCCCCGGCACGCACGCACACGGATGCCGCCGCGCTCCTCAGTCAGACCAAGTTGATCGAAGCCGATCAGAAGGTGATCACGCTCCTCGATCGGCGCATTTCCGATCAACGCCAGCTCGCGACCATCTATGGGCAATGGTCCGCATCGGTCGCGGCGCGCGAAGCCGTCGTCGCGCATACCCTGCTCCTCAATGCGCTCATCGTGATCGGCGTGCTGCTCGCGATGCTGCTCGTCGACGGCTGGCTCGAGCGGCTGCTCAACCGCCCCAAGCTCGATCGGCGTCAGATCGAGACGCTGCGCAGCCTCACACGCGTGGCGCTGCGGGTGGTCGCGGTGGTGATCATTCTCCTGATCGTCGTCGGCATGCCGACCCAGTTCGGCGCCATGATCGGCATCGTCGGCGCCGGCCTCACGGTCGCGCTCAAGGACTTCATCGTCGCCTTCTTCGGATGGCTGATCTTGATGGGCAAGAACGGCATCCGCCTCGGCGACTGGGTCGAGATCAACGGCGTCAGCGGCGAAGTCACCGAGCTCGGCATGTTCCACACGGTGCTGCTCGAGACCGGCAATTGGAGCGATTCCGGCCGTCCCACCGGCCGGCGCGTGACCTTCACCAACAGCTTCGCGATCGAGAAGCACTATTTCAATTTCTCGACCTCCGGTCAGTGGCTGTGGGATGAGCTGCAGGTGGTGGTGCCCACCGGCCGCGATCCCTACCCCATCGTCGATGCCATCACCAAGAAGGTCGCCGAGGCGACGTCCGACAGCGCGCGGCAGGCGGAGCAGGAATGGCAGCGCTCGGTGCCCGCGGATCGCGGCAAGACCTTCTCGGGCACGCCCGGAATCAACGTCAAGCCCGTGGTCGGCGGCGTCGAGATCGCGATCCGCTACATCACCCGCGCCCACGAGCGCTTCATGCTGCGCGCCAAGCTGTACG
>DATAUO010000256.1:0-9503 GCA_036268215.1 Steroidobacteraceae bacterium | reverse complement strand
CCTGCGAAATCATCAGCAGGCTTGCATCGAGGTGCGAGGAATCGTACGACTGCACGAAGGATTTGCGCCGGCCGTCATAGCCCCGCTCGCAGACCTCGGCGTGTATGGCCTTGCGGACGCCGCGCCATTTCCTCACCGGTCCCTCCAGACCGTCGCGCTCGGCATCGCGGATCGCGCGGTCGAACGCCACCCACGCCATGATCTTGGAATGCGTGAAGTGGCGGCGCGGCCCGCGCACCTCCCAAATCCCGTCGTCGGGCAGGTGCCAGTGCTCCTCGAGGAACTCGAGCAGCGCGATCTGAACCTTCCAGGCCTCCGGCTCCGGGGGCACGCCGGCCTCGCGCGCAAGATGCAGCGTGTCCATCACCTCGCCGTATACGTCGAGCTGGAATTGGGTGGCGGCGGCATTGCCGATGCGCACCGGCGCCGAGCGCTCGTACCCGGGCAGCCAGGGAATCTCGTACTCATCCAGCCGCCGCGCGCCGGTGACCCCGTAGAGGATCTGCAGGTCCGCCGGCGATCCGGCGACCGCCCGCAGCAGCCACTCCCGCCAGGCCGTGGCCTCGTCCGCATAACCCGCCAGCAGCAACGCGTTCAAGGTGAAGGTCGCGTCGCGCAGCCAGCAGTAGCGGTAGTCCCAATTGCGCACGCTGCCCGGACGCTCCGGCAGCGAGGTGGTCGGCGACGCGATCATCCCTCCCGAAGGCTTGTAAGTGAGCGACTTGAGGGTGATCAGCGAGCGCATCACCTCGTCGCGCCAGCGTCCCCGATAGGCGCAGCGGCGCGACCACCGGCGCCAGCGGCGCTCGGTCTCGACCAGGCAGGCCTCGGCCTTCACGGGCGGGCGCGCTTCCAGGTGCGAGGGCCGATAGTTGAGCGCGAACGATATTCGCCGACCCGCCCGTATGTCGAACTCGGCCGTGCTCTTCATGTTCTCGCCTTTGACGGCCACGCGCGAATCGAGCTGGAGCGTGTCCGGGCCCGCAGTGAGAAGCAGCCCGCGATCCACCCGCCGCACCCACGGCACGATCGAGCCGTAGTCGAATCGCGCGATGAGCTCGGTGCGCATCCGCACCACGCCTTCCAGGCCTTCGACGATTCGCACGATGTCCCAGCGGTGATCGGAGAGCGGCATGAAGTCGGTGACGCGAACGCGGCCGGTATCGGTGTCGAAATCCGTATCGAGGATCAGGGTTCCGCGCCGATAGCGCCGCGTGACCCCGGTGACGGATGTCTCGGGCGCGAGCAGCCAGCGGCCATGCTCCGGACCTCCGAGCAAGGCTGCGAAGCAGGCGCCGGAATCGAAGCGCGGCAGGCAGAGCCAATCGATCGAGCCGTCGGCGCCGACCAGCCCGCCCGTGTGACAGTCCCCGATCAGCGCATATTGTTCTATGGGGAGGGACATTCCCTCGTGCTACTTGGACCCCGGGCGGTCGTGCAGCTTGTTATGGGCACGCTCGCGCGCCTCGTTCGGGCTGGTGGGATCCTTGGGATCGTTGGCATAGCCCCCGGGCTTCGAGATCGGCTCGTGTGAATGCTCTTCCTCCGCCTTGCGCTGATCCTTGTCCTTGAGCGTGATCGTGGCAGCGCCCTTGCGCTGCACGGGCGGCGGTTGACGTTTGTTCGAATCGCTCACGGCTACCCTCCTAGATTGCCTCGTCCCGCTCAAGCCTAGAGGCCGGCCGCAATGCCGGCGACCTGCGCAGGGCGTAAGATCGGGTGAGCGAATTCCTACAGGCGCCGGTCCCGCGCCGGCACCCTCCTCCCTTGTCTCCCGACCCGAAGGGTCTTAACGTATTGCCATGACAACCACTGCCAACAGCGGATTCAAGGATGCGTCCCCGGACCGCGATGACCGCATCCGGGACTTTCTGGTCCGACACGGCGGCCCGGGCGGCAAGCCAAGCCGCGAGGAAGAGACGCAGGAAGGAGCGAAAGGATGGTCCGAAATCTATGCGATGGACGGATACGCACTGCGCTGCGACTGGTCGCGGGTGGGCACGCGGCACGAAATGACCTATTCCGAGATCGCGCCCGCGTCACGGTCGTGAGATCGGTGCGCGGTCCTGCCGCCTGCCTCCGCGAGGCGGACCGGTCATGAAATACCGGCGGCTCGGCAATAGCGAGCTCAACGTGTCCGAGATCGCCTTCGGATCGTGGCTCACCTTCTCCGACCGTGCGCACAAGCAGAGCGCCATCGCCTGCGTGCACAAGGCGCTCGACCTCGGCGTCAATCTGCTGGATACCGCGAACGTATACGGCCGCGGCGCCGCGGAGCGCGTGCTCGGCGAGGCGCTCGCCGGCATACGCCGCGACAGCTTCGTGCTCGCGACCAAGCTGTTCTTCCCGATGACCGACACGGACCGCGGGCTCTCGCGCGCCCAGATCGTCAAGCAGCTCGATGAGTCCCTGCAGCGGCTGGGCATGACCCATGTGGACCTCTACCAATGCCACCGTTACGACCATGACACCCCGCTCGAGGAGACGCTGGAGGCGCTGAGCGAGGTGGTGCGCGCCGGCAAGGTGCGCTACATCGGATTCTCCGAGTGGCCCATCGACAAGATCGAGGCCGCGCTGGCCATGCCGGGCGTCGAGCGATTCGTGTCCAGCCAGCCGCAGTACTCCCTCCTGCATCGCGGGCCGGAGAAGGAGCTGCTGCCGCTCTGCGCCCGATCCGGGATCACGCAGATCTGCTGGTCCCCCCTGGCGCAAGGCATCCTCACCGGCAAATATCGAGCCGGCGGCGCGATCCCTGATCACAGCCGCGCCGCGGACAGCGCCGCCGGCAGCTTCATCGACCGAGCGTGGCTCGAGCCGCGCACGCTCGAGGCGGTGGCGGCGCTCGCGCCGCTCGCCGCCGAAGCGGGCCTGACCACCGCGCAGCTCGCGCTCGCCTGGGTGCTGCGGCAAACGAACGTCAGCGCCGCGATCGTCGGCGCCTCGCGCCCGGAGCAGGTGACCGAGAACGCCGCCGCATCCGGCGCCTCCGTCCCGCCGGAGCTCTTTGCGCGCGCCGAGACACTGCTGGCGTCCGTCGCCAAGTCCGCCTAGCCATGAGCTTCGCGACCGATTGGCGCATTTATGCGCTCGGCTCCGCGTTGTTCGCCGCGCTGACGGCGCTCTTCGGGAAGGTCGGCGTCGCCGAGATGAGCTCGAACCTCGCGACCTTCTACCGGACGGTCGTGATCCTGATGCTGCTCACGCTGGTGGTCACCCTGCGCAGCGAGTGGCAACGGCCCGAGGCCCTCTCGTTGCGCGGGCTCGTGTTCCTCGCGCTTTCCGGGCTCGCCACCGGGCTGTCGTGGCTGTGCTACTACCGGGCGCTGCAGCTCGGTCCGGCTTCGCGGGTCGCACCCGTGGACAAGCTGAGCGTGGTCTTCGTCGTGCTGCTCGCGGCCTCGCTCCTGGGCGAGCGCCTGACGTGGAGGACCGGATGCGGAGCGGCGCTGATCACGGCAGGCGCCGTGCTCATGGCGCTTTGAGCCCGCTTGCGCTCCAGGTCTCGCGCGCCCATCGTGCGAGCGTGAGGGCCTCCTCCCATCGATCGGACATCTCCCGCCCGTCGCGGTCCGTGAGGGCGTAGTCCGGCGGACCCAGCTCGCAGAGAAAAACCAGCGCATCGCCGGTGCCGTGATGGCGTGCGCGCCACGCACGGAATCCCTCCGCCCACCAGCCGCGAAACAGCGCGACCCACTTGGCGCTCTGCTCGAGGTCCAACGGTATCTGGATCTGCCCGCGTGCCGCGACGCGCCCTTGAAAGGACTCGGACCGCGAGATCACCTTGGAGATCAGCGCGGCGAGCTCGGCGGGCGGCGGGCAGGGCAGCTCGCGATCGACCACGTAGTGAGACAGGTCGGCGGCCAGACGCATGGCGGGAACCGCATCGAGCAGCTGTACGGTCGCGAACAGGTCGTTGGTGATGCAGTTGCGGTGCGTCTCGAACTGGATCGGCATGGCCTCCTCCGCGGCCACCTCCAGCCATCGCTCGATCACCCGGATCATGTCCTCCAGCCGGATCGGCATGTCCTGCCCGATGATCACCGCGAAAGGCGCCTCGATGCGCCTGGCGAGGCGCAATGCCGCGCGCAACGACTCGACCGACCTCGGGAATGCGGTCAGCCCACCCGCCAGTCCGGTGCGCGCAAAGTGCGGAACGGCCGCCTCCGCCTGCTCCAGGCTCAAGGCCCCGAGGTCGATCGCCATCCCGTCGAAACCGGCCGCGCGCACCCGGTCGAACTTCTGCGCGAGAGATGCCTCTGGCGTGATGAGCCGATCCATCGCCCACAACGCCTGCAAGACCCTCAGGCCCTCAGCCATGCTCCTTGCCCATCGCGTCGATGCCCCCTAATCGGCGATCCAGGCGCGATCGCTCGGATAGTCCGCCTCGGACCTGCCGGCCGCGAACGCACGCAGCGCCGCGCGCTGGAATCCAAGATAGGTCATCGAGGGCGGCGCGGC
The DNA here is from genome assembly GCA_036268215.1 of Steroidobacteraceae bacterium. Classification (GTDB taxonomy): domain Bacteria; phylum Pseudomonadota; class Gammaproteobacteria; order Steroidobacterales; family Steroidobacteraceae; genus Bog-1198. The sequence goes on along the minus strand of DATAUO010000256.1, from coordinate 5,045 downwards.
GCCGTGGGCCGCGAAGATGGCGGCGTCGAGGTCGCGCAAACGGTGGAACGGCACGCCCGGAAAGGCGTGGTGCGCGGTGTGATACTGCATCTGCCAGGCAAGCCAGCGCATGAGCGCGTTCGTCCGGGTGCTGCGCGTGTTGATCAGCACGTTGTCCTCGTGCGGCAAGCCCAGATGCTCGATGGTGTTCTGCAGCTGATGCACCGGCTTCATCGCGAGCATGGGCGCGATCCAGCAGATCACCGCCGCCCAGGTATGCAGGTACCAGGAAGCGGCCGCGATCAATGCATAGCCCGCCGCGTGATAGCACGCTTCGCGCCGCAGCTCGGCGTGGCGCTTGAGCGGAAGGTAGGGCTCGACGAGCACGCCCGAGCAAAAACGCGCGATGCGGTGCCAGCGCGAATACCAGTAGCTGATTCCCGACATCCACAGGAGGTAGGAGCGCAGCGTATAAGGCGCACGCGCGAGCTCCCCGTCCCGGGCCCAGTCCTGCGTGAACCGGTGGTGCGCCATGTGCTGCACCTGGTCGAAGGTGCGCGGATAGAAGAGCACGAAGCCGAATGCGCGCCCGAGCCACTCGTTCAAGGCGCGCGTGCGGAACACCGTCCAGTGGCTGAGCTCGTGTTGCCCCGCATAGAGGAAGTTGATCAGCACGCCCTGGGCAAGGAAGAGCGGCACCGCCCACGCCGTCGTGCGCATGAGCCACAGCGACGTTCCGACGGCGGCGATCGCGCCGACGTGCGACGACGCCTGCAGCGCGCCGCGCGGGTTCGAGGGTACGCACAGCGCGCGCAGCGCTGCCGGATCGATCACCTCGCGCCGTACGAAGACCTCATCCACGGCGAGCTCCGTCCAAGGGCCTCATGCGCGTATCGTACGCCGCCGCCGCCCCAAGGCGCTACGAGAGCTGCTCCGCGTGCTCCGCCTCGACCTTCTGGACGGCCGGCCGCGATCCGATCAGCGCCATGTGCGCCTCGAGCTTGGGCACCCGCTTCCAGAGATCGGCCTTTTCGCCCGGGTGCCAGCCGACCAGCATGTACAGATAGGGATCCGCCAGCGAGTAGTCGGCGCCGAGCACATAGGGATCGAGTGCCCGGCCGATGAAATCGAGGTACGCGAGGTAATTCTCCACGGCCTGGTCCCGGATTACGGCGGCATCGGCCTCGCCGCGCGTCGAGTAGCGCGCCGAATAGTAGATGCGCAGAACGGACTCGTACACGTTGGCGGACAGATGCACGATCCACTGCAGGAAGCGCGCGTCCGAGCTCGTGCCCGGAGCGGGCGCCAGCGCGGCGCGGGGATGTGCCTGCGCGATGTGGATCAGCATGGCCGCCGACTCGAGCATCACCGTCCCGTCCGGCAGAGCCAGCGCCGGCACCCGGCCGGCGGGACTCACTTTCTTGTATTTTTCCAGCTCCGCCGAGTCCTTCGGAATCCAGATGCACTCGTAGGGCGCACCCGCCTCTTCGAGCGCGATCTGAACCGCCAGAGAGCCCGACCCCTGTCGCCCGTAAAGCTTGTATCCTGCCGCCATCCCGTTCTCCCCATCGTCATGTGTCAAGGAGGGCGAAGTTTAGCGCAGCCGCCGCCCGCGGCGGCACGGGTTGCCGCAACTTGCTATGCTTGATCGCGCCTGATCGAGCCAAAACAGAAGGGATGACCATGCTGTCGAGACGCGAACTGTTGCGCGGCGCCGCTGCCGCCCCATTGGCCGCCGCCTTCGGCGGTTTCAGCGCGGCGCAGGCGGCCCCCGGACCCGCTGCGCCCGAGCTCAAATCCTTGACGGCCAACGCGAAGCCCATCCCGGTCGATGAGCGGCGCGCGCGCATCGCCAAGCTTCAACGGCTCATGGGCCAGCAGAAGATCGCGGCGCTCATCGTCGAGCCCGGGTCGTCGCTGGACTATTTCACCGGCATCAACTGGCGGCGCTCGGAGCGCATCACCCTCGCGATCATTCCCGCGAGCGGCGAGGTGATCGTCGTGACTCCGGCGTTCGAGGAGCCCTCGGTCCGGGAGACTCTCCAGATCGGAGGCGACGTACGGCCTTGGAACGAGCACGAGAGTCCGATCGAGCGCATCGTGCAAGGCTTCCGCGATCGCGGCATCGCCTCCGGCACCATCGCGGCCGAGCCCACGGTGCGCTTCTTCATCGTCGACGGCATCCGCAAGCTCTCGAGCGCCTATCAGATCGTTTCCGGCGAGCCGCTGGTTCGTGCCTGCCGGATGGTGAAATCGCCCGCCGAGCTCGAGCTCATGCAGATCGCGAACACCGTGACCATCGAGGCGCTGCGCTGGGTCCACGGCCGCGTCGAGACCGCCATGAAGGCGACCGACATCGCCGCGTTGATGGAGCATGCCACCACCGCGCTCGGGGGCTCCGCGGAATTCTCGCTGGTGCTGTTGAACGAGGCTTCGGCGTATCCTCACGGCTCGGTCAAGGTGCAATCCGTGCATGCAGGGTCGGTGGTCCTGATGGACTGCGGCTGCATCGTCCACGGGTATCAATCGGACATTTCCCGCACCTGGGTGCACGGCGAGGCCACCGCACGGCAGCGCAAGATCTGGAGCACCGTCAAGCGCGGCCAGGAGCTCGCCCTCGAGACCGCCAAGCTCGGCGTACCGGTCGGGACCATCGACGATGCCGTGCGCGGCTACTACGAGCGCGAAGGCTGGGGGCCCGGCTACAAGCTTCCCGGCCTGCCGCATCGCACGGGACATGGCATCGGCATGGATGGACACGAGCCGCCGTACCTGGTCCACGGCGACGCCACCGCGCTCGAGGCGGGAATGTGCTTCTCGGACGAGCCGGGCATCTATATCCCCGGCGAATTCGGAATCCGCCTCGAGGATTGCTGGTACATGACCGGGACCGGCCCCAAGCTGTTCACGCCGCTGGCGAAGTCGCTGGAAGATCCTATTTGATCCTGGGCGCGGCGGCCTGGCTTGCGCTGGCCGTCTGGCTGTACCTGTTCCTCGCGCGCGGCGGTTTCTGGCGCTCGCGGCCGGAGCTCGCGCCTGCCGTTCCCGACACCGCACCCGACGTGGACATCGTCGTGCCCGCCCGCGACGAGGCCGCAACCATCCGCCCGGTGATCGATTCGCTGTTGGCGCAGGACTATGCGGGCCGTTTTCGCGTGATCCTCGTGGACGACAACTCCGGCGACCGCACCGCGAGCCTCGCGCGGGGCGCCGCCGGGATCGCAAGCGGCCCGGACGCCCGCGATGCGGCCGGTAGCGCCGGGGGGCTTGCCGTGATCTCGCTCGACTCGAAGCCCGCGGGCTGGTCCGGCAAGCTCTGGGCGGTGGCGCAAGGCGTGGCGGCGGGCCGCGCGCCGCTGCTGCTGCTCACCGACGCCGACATCGTGCACGACCGCCGCCATCTCGCGGCGCTCGTCGCACGTCAATCGCGCTTCCAACTCGACCTCGTCAGCGAGATGGTTCACCTCAACTGCGCGAGCTTGGCGGAGCGCGCGCTGGTGCCGGCGTTCGTCTATTTCTTCCAGATGCTCTATCCGTTCGCGAAGGTGAACGATCCGCGCTCCAAGGTCGCGGCCGCCGCGGGCGGCACCATGCTCGTTCGCCGCGAGGCCCTCGAGCGTATCGGCGGCATCGAGTCGATCCGCGGGGCGCTCATCGACGATGTGACGCTGGCAGCATCGATCAAGAGGCACGGCCCGGTGTTCCTGGGTCACTCCGCGCTCGCGGCATCGATCCGCCCGTATCCCGGCTTCGCCGACATCTGGCGCATGATCGCGCGCACCGCGTTCACCCAGCTCAGATATTCCGCCGCCCTCCTGGCCCTGACGGTTGCCGGCATGGCGCTCGTCTGGCTGGTTCCGGTCGCGAGCACGCTGTTTGCGCACGGACCCGCGCGGATTGCGGGGCTGGTCGCCTTTGGAGTGTCGGCCGGGAGCTTCCTGCCGACGCTGTCCCGCTACGGACGCAGTCCTCTCTGGGCCCCGGCGCTGCCGCTGATCGCGCTCTTCTACCTCGCGGCGACCCTCGGGTCCGCGCTCGACCATTGGCGGGGCAAAGGCGCCCGCTGGAAGAGCCGGGCGTACCGGGAGGACTAGGCGCCGGCGCCGCTCCCCGGGGCGTCGACGGCTCTCAGTCGGGGGACGCTCCGCACGCGCCGGGGATCTCAGCTCTTCGCGGCGCTCGCGGACTCAGCGGCCTTCAAGGTCTGTCCCTTCACCGAGTACGAGTTCAGCTGGATATCGTGCGGGAAGCAGTCCGTCCGGTAGTGGAGGTCGCGCAGAGTGAAATTCTTCTTGATGACGTCCTCGATGCTCTGCATCAGCTCGCAGTCGCCATCGGCCATGAAGCGCGGCTTCCACGGCTCGAGCCTCAAAGGCTGCCACTGCGCCGGCACCGTATTGCTCTCGCCGCCGGAATTCGCGGCGGCATCCGGCGCGCTCCCCTCGCCCGCCGGGGCCAGCGTGTAGAACTCCGCGCTCACCAGGATCGAGCGGCTCGGCGTATCGGGGCCGCCCGGGCAGGCTCCCGCGTGGATGCTCATGTCCTTACGTGCCCCGAGCTGCAGGAACATGCTCTTGAGGCGGTCCTCCAGCCCATCGCAGGTATACGCGGTGGTGAATCCCTCGTAACTGAAGGTGATCTTGTGATGCTGCCAGGTGCTGGCAACCGTCCCGGACGCCGGGTTGCTCGGGCCCGCGGCCGCCCACATCGACGGCGCCGCGAGCATCAGCAGTCCCGCGAGGTCCAGAGTCAGCATGGAGACTAACGCTCTACGGCTCATGTTCCGCTCCTGCGTCGTTCGGTTGGGGTCGAGTCTACGCCCTTCCTTTTGGGATCGCGCGCGCTTGCGCGAGTTCCCTAGCGCGAGTTCCCTAGCTCCTCTGCGACCTCATGCGGCTGGCCTCGGCGACGGTCACCGCCGTCATGTTGACGATGCGCCGCACCGTGGCCGCGGGCGTCAGAATGTGCGCCGGGGCGGCGCAGCCCAGCAGCATGGGCCCGATGGCCACGTTGTGGCCGGCGGCGGACTTCAGCAGGTTGTAGGCGATGTTGGCGCTGTCGAGATT
>DATAUO010000255.1:0-2340 GCA_036268215.1 Steroidobacteraceae bacterium | reverse complement strand
GTCCGGCTAGCTCGCCCATGCCTGACTTACCGCAACAGAAGCCCCCATTATGGAATGCTGCTCCGACATGTGACGCACTTGTTCGGCCGCAGCGGTCCGTGTAGCCCCCGGGCATGATGGCCAAATCCCATGTCGTTGTCGGCCTCGCGGCGTGGATTGCCGCAGCACCTCTGCTGCATCTCTCACCCGTTGATCCGAGCTATCTTGCCCTGGCCGTCGCCGGGTCACTCCTGCCGGACGTAGACCACCCCAACTCCTGGGTCGGCCGGCGATCTCGCCCGATCTCAACGGCCATTGCCGCGGCCCTGGGCCATCGCGGCCTAACGCACTCGGCCATTGCGGTGGTCGGCCTGGTCGCCCTGCTGTTGGACGCAGGATACCGGCACGGAACGGTGTCCGCCCTGGCCGTCGGCTACTTGTCTCACCTGGCGGCGGACATGCTAACGCCGCGAGGGCTGAGGCTGGCATGGCCGTTGCGCAAAAGCTGGGGATTGCCACTATGCCGCACCGGCTCGCCCACGGAGACGATCATCGTCATTGCCCTGGTTTGTGGGATCGCTTGGCGGTTTCTTCTGCACGGCTCGAACACGATCTCCACTCTCCTGTAGTCCGTGCGGTCCCGTCGATACCGGCGCGAGGGCAACCAAGGAGCAACGTGGCCTACGGGGGCGCCCATCCCCGTCGCATGTTTTCGTGGCGGCGTCGTCGCGAGTGCGCCCACGGTCGCCGCGTTTCGGCGCGCGGCTCGGTTCCAATCCACAGGTGTTTCGGTTAAGCTTCCGGTATGGCCGATACAGCTGAGACCGAACCCAATCCAGCCCGCGCCCATCACGATCTAGGCGGGATTGCGAAATATATGTGCGAGCCCGTTGATACCGAGCCGCACGAGCTGAGCGAGTTCGACCGCGAGGTGGATGCGCTCCGCCAGATGCTTGCCATGAAGCGCCTGATGAGTGTCGACGAGTTGCGCCGCGGCATCGAGGCGATCCCGGAGGCCGAGTACCACGCGCTCACCTATTACCAGCGCTGGATCCGCTCGATCGCCGAGACCCTGCTCCGCAAGGGCGTGATTACCGCCGCCGAGCTCGAAGCGGCCCTCGCCGACAGCGGGACGCGCGCATGATTGCCCTCGCCCCCGGCCAGGTTGTGCGCGTGCGCGACGACTGGCCGGAGGCGCGCGGGCCCGTCCATATCCGCACGCCGCATTATCTGCGCGGCCGCACCGGCACCGTCCGCAGCATCCTCGGCCGCTTCCCGAACCCCGAGGATCTCGCGTTCGCGCGGCCGGCGCCGAGCCTCACACTCTACCATGTCGCCTTCGACCCGGCCTCGCTTTGGGGCGATGCCAGGTCCGGCGACGAGATCCTCGTCGAGGTTTACGAATCCTGGCTGGAGGCCGCATGAGCCTGACGGAAACAGAACTTCTCCACGTGCCGGGGGAAGCGCTCCTCGTCGCCATCCGCGATCTGCTGGAAGCCAAGGGCATCGTTTCCGCGGCCGAGATCGCCGAGCGGATCGCGATCACCGATGCCGCGAGCCCGGCGATCGGTGCCGCCATCGTCGCCCGCGCCTGGACCGATCCAGAGTATCGCACGCGCCTGCTCACCAACGGCAGCGCGGCGGCTGAGGAGATGGGCGCCTCAATGCGCGGCGCGCCGCCCCTCGGCGTGCTCGAGAATACTGAAAGCGTGCATCACCTCGTCGTCTGCACGCTGTGCAGCTGCTATCCGCGCGCGGTGCTTGGCTACCCGCCCTTCTGGTTCAAGTCGGCCGGCTATCGCGCCCGCGCCGTGCGCGACCCGCGCGGCGTGCTCGCGGAATGGGGCACGACGCTGCCGGATGGTGTTTCGATCCGTGTCGTCGATTCGACGGCCGATTACCGCTGGATGGTTCTGCCGCGCCGTCCCCCCGGCACCGAAGGCTGGAACGCGGACCGGCTCGCCGCCATCCTGCGCGAAGGCGACATGGTCGGCGTCACCGTGCCGTCGCTCTGAGCTTTTTCCGATCATATTGCACCACATCCAGCGGCGGCTAAGTGGTTGTGGCACTCGTGAGACCCGAAGCCGTCCAGAGCGTTCGCGACAGTTTGCTATGTCTTGGAAGAACACCGAGCGCGCGCCTTATTCCACGAGAACCGCAGCCGTCGCCGGCATCTCCGTCCTTCGCTCTGCCTTCAGGAAATCGATCAGCGCGCGGAGTTTGCGTGGAACCCGCTGACGGTCCGGGTAGTAGAGGGTGAAGCCGGCCAGCGGCGGGCTCCAGTCGGCAAGCACGCGTACGAGGCGGCCGTCGTTAAGGAAACGCTCAATATAGCCGTTAATCATGTAGACGATGCCGAGT
>DATAUO010000254.1:0-14820 GCA_036268215.1 Steroidobacteraceae bacterium | reverse complement strand
GCAGCAGCGGCCCTGCTCATCGCAGCCGCGGCCGCGGAGCCGGCGTCCGCGCAGACATCCGCCGCAAGGCCCGCCGCCGCAGCGGCGCCGTCAAAGCCCGGTGAGCCGGTCCATCTGGCCCACGGCCGCTTCAGGGACGTTCGAGTGTTCCGTCCCTCGGGTGCCCCGACCAGCCTCGCGATCTACGTCTCCGGAGACGACGGCTGGACGGCGGCCGACGATGCGATGGCGCGGCGCCTGGTCGAGGACGGCGCCATGGTCACGGGGATCGACCTCGAGAAGTTCGCGTCCGTGCTCGAAGCCGACGGCGATCCATGCGAGTTCGCCGACGGCGACCTGGAGAACCTGAGCCACTTCATTCAGGCCTATTTTCACTCGCCGACCTATGCGGTGCCGGTCGTGGTCGGCCGCGCGGCGGGCGCGAGCTTCGCCTACGCGATGATCGCGCAGGCGCCGCAAAACACCTTCGCGGGCGCCCTCGGCGTCGGGTTTTGCCCAAGCCTCGGCCTCGACAAGCCGCTCTGCAAGGGCACGTCGCTCGAGAGCACGCCCAATGCCCATCGGGGCGTCGATTTCGTCGCGCCGAAGTCTCTGGGCAATCCGTTCGTCGCGCTCCAGGGAGACTGGGACCAGGCCTGTCCGGCGGATGCCGTCCGTCGTTTCGTGGGCTCCATCCAGGGCGCGGCGACCGCCTCCGTCCCTGGCTCGGTGCGCGAGACGTCTCCGTCGTCACGGCGGCTCGCGGCGCTGGCCGCCGCCTACGACAAGCTCGCGACCCAGAATCTCACCATGCGCGTCGCGGCGCCGCCGTCCGCGCTCGACGGACTGCCCGTGATCGACGTTCCCGCACGGCTCGGTGCGCCCACGGACCTGTTCGCCATCATTCTGTCCGGCGACGGCGGCTGGGCGGGACTCGACCGCGACGTCGCCACCGCGCTCAGCGCCAAGGGAATTCCGGTGGTCGGCCTCGATTCGCTGCGGTATTTCTGGACCCCGAGAACGCCTGACGGCCTGGCCTCCGACATCGATCGCATGATCCGCTACTACCTCGCCCACTTCGGCAAGCGCCGTGCGCTGCTCATCGGGTACTCCCAGGGCGCCGACGTGCTGCCCTTTGCGGTGAATAGGCTGCCCGCGCCGACCCGGTCGCGCGTCGCGCTCGTGGCGGTGATGGGCATGTCCAAGCACGCTCTGTTCGAATTTCACGTGAGCAGCTGGATCTCCGACGACGACTCCGGTCCCGCGACGCTCCCCGAGATCGAGCGCATCGGCGGCATTCCCGTGCTCTGCATCTACGGCTCCGACGAGAGCGACACGCTATGCCCCAAGCTCGATGCGAAGCGATTCAGCGTCGTCGAGCTGAAGGGCGGCCATCATTTCGACGGCGATTACGCGAATCTCGCGCGGCAGATTCTGAGCGCGGCGGCTCCCGCGGCGCACTGAAGCCGGCTCACGCCACCCGGGCCTGCGCGATCGCCGGCCTCAGCCCGAGCGAGTGGCAAATGGCGTAGGTCAGCTCCGCCCGGTTCAGCGTGTAGAAATGAAACTCGTCGACGCCGTGATCGCGCAGGCGCTCCACCTGCTCCATGGCGACGTGAGCCGCGACCATGCGCCGCGTCTCCGGGTCATCGTCGAGGCCCTCGAAGCGCTGCCGCAGCCAAGACGGCACCGAGGCGCCGCAACGCTCCGCGAATCGCAACAGCTGCGGCATGCGTGTGATGGGTAGGATGCCGGGCACCAGGCGGACCGGCAGTCCGGCCGCCGCGCAACGGTCTCGATACGCGAGGAACACGTCGGTATCGAAGAAGAATTGCGTGATGGCGCGCGTCGCGCCCGCATCCACCTTGCGCTTCAAATTGAGAACGTCGGCCTCGACCCCGCCGGACTCGGGGTGTCCCTCCGGGTAGGCGGCGACCGTGATGCCGAAGTCGCCGACGCTGGACAGGCCGCGCACCAGCTCCGAGGCATACATGAACCCTTGACCGTGCGGACGAGCCGTGGCCGCGCTCGGCGCATCGCCGCGCAGCGCGATGAGGTGCCTGATGCCGAGGCGCCAGTAGCCCGCGGCGACCTCCAGCACCTCGTCGCGGCTCGCGTCCACGCAGGTGAGATGCGGCACCACGTTCAGCCCGGTGGCCGCTCTGATCCGGGTCACGGAGGTCAGCGTCCGATGACGGGTCGAGCCGTCGGCTCCATAGGTCACCGACACGAAGTGCGGGTTGAGCGGCGCCAGCCGCTCGACACAGGCCAAGAGCTCGCGGGCCCCGCTCTCCTCGGCGGGCGGAAAGAACTCGAACGATACGGTCGGCGTTGGCACTCGCTCACCCCTGGTCTCGAGGTCTCCCGACGGTCCGCGCCGCCCAAGGCCTACCTCTCGACTCTCAGCATGCGGCGGCCTACTCTATGACTCAAACTCATTATCTTCATGAGAAGGATGAAGGAAATTCATGGCTTCAACGGCGCTCGAATTGAGGCATCTGGAGACCCTCCTGGCCCTGGCGGAATGCGGCAGCCTGTCCAAGGCGGCCGCACGGCTGTTCCTGACCCAGTCGGCCCTGTCCCACCAGCTTCGCGCCCTCGAAGCCCATTACGGGGCGGCCGTGGTGGAGAAGAATGTCCGGCCGCTGCGGTTCACCGCCATCGGTCAGCGGCTGCTCGAGCTCGCCCGGGTGGTTTTGCCCCAGGTCGCCGAGGCCGGCCGGGACGTGGCCCGGCTGGCGCAGGGACATGCCGGGCCCCTTCGTGTGGTCGTCCAATGCCACAACTGCTTCGATTGGCTCATGCCCGCCATGGACGCATATCGATCGCTTTGGCCCGAGGTGGAGCTCGACATCATCTCCGGCTTCGTGGTCGACCCGCTTCCGCTGCTCGAGCGCCGGGAAGCCGAGCTGGCCGTCGTTCACGATCGCCAGGAGCCCGTGCCCCACATCGCCTTCAGCCCCTTGTTCCGCTACGAGAGCGTGGCCTTGATGAGTCCGCGGCATCGCCTGGCCGCGAAGCCCTACCTCACCGCCGCGGACTTCGCCGAGGAGACCCTGATCACCTATCCGGTGCCCGACGAGATGCTGGACGTCATGAAGCATTGCTTGACGCCGGCGGGGATCAATCCGAAGCGGCGCACGGCCGAGCTGACGGTCGCGATCCTCCAGCTCGTGGCGAGCGGCCGCGGCGTTGCCGCGCTTCCGTCGTGGACGGTCGGCAACTACATCGAGCGCGGCTACGTGGTCTCGCGCCCGATCGGCGAGCACGGGCTGCGCTGCGAGCTCTATGCCGCCACCACCCGCGCGGGCGGCGAGGCCACCTACATCAAGGAATTCATCGCGCTCACCCGCAGCCAGAGTCTCACCGAGCTCGCGGGAGTCTCGGCGCTGTAGACCCGGCGGGCTTGGCGTTGGTGCGGGCGCAACCATCGCGCGATATCGCTTCCGCGGTCTGCAAGCCTTGACCTATGATCGAGCCAGATTTCGTATCAACACTTGAGGCCATCCGATGCTTCGACCGCTCGCGCCACTCTGTCTCGCGTTCTGCTGCCTGGCCCCGGCGCTAGGTCCCTCATCGCAGGCTGCCGCGGCAAAACCGGCCGGCGCGCAAGCCTCGGCGGGCGAGCCGGCCTTTCGCGACATCTACAAGGAGCTGGTCGAGACGAATACCGCCCTCTCGAGCGGCAGCTGCACGTTGGCCGCGGACCGCATGGCGGCTCGATTGAAGGCCGCGGGTTTCCCCGACTCCGATCTTCGCCCTTTCGCCGCGGCCGACCACCCCAAGGAGGGCGGCCTGGTCGCGATCTATCCGGGACGCGATCCCAAGGCCAAGGCCATCCTGCTGCTCGCGCACATCGACGTGGTCGAAGCCAAGCGCGAGGACTGGACCCGCGATCCGTTCAAGCTCATCGAGGAGAACGGCAACTTCTACGCGCGCGGCGCCATCGACGACAAGGCGGAGGCGGCGATCTGGGTCGACACTCTCATTCGCTACAAGCAGGAGAATTTCCATCCGCGGCGCACGCTGAAAATGGCGCTGACCTGCGGCGAGGAGACCGGCGGCGCGTTCAACGGCGCCCAATGGCTGTCCAAGAACTGGCGCGACGTCATCGACGCCGAGTTTGCGGTGAACGAGGGCGCGTTGGGCGAGCTCGACGCCTCCGGCAAACAGGTGGCGCTCGAAGTTCAGGACGGCGAGAAGGCCTCGCAGAATTACCGTCTCGAGGTCACGAATCCGGGAGGCCATAGCTCCCGTCCGGTCAAGGACAACGCGATCTACCGGCTCTCGGCCGGGCTTCTCAAGATCCAGGCCTATACCTTCCCCGCCCAGTTCACCGACGCCAGCCGCGCGTTTTTCACCGGCCTCGCGACGATCCAGGCGGCGAAAGGGAACGCCGAGGTCGCGGACGCGATGCGCGCGCTCGTCAAGGACCCGGGCGACGCGGCGGCGATCGCGCTGGTCTCGGCCAAGGATCCGCTCTGGAACGCAACCTTGCGCACCACCTGTGTCGCAACCATGCTCGACGCGGGACACGCGACCAATGCGCTGCCGCAGCGCGCGCGCGCCAACGTCAATTGCCGCATCTTCCCCGGCGTCGAGAATGAGACCATTCGCCTCAAGCTCGAGGAGCTGGTGGCGGACCCCGAGGTGAAGGTGACGACGCTGGAGATTCGCGGTCCCGCCGTGCAGCCGCCGGCGCTCACTGCAGCGATCATGGGACCGGTCGAGAAGCTGGCCGAAGAGTATTTTCCCGGGGTGCCGGTGCTGCCGGTGCTCCAACCCGGCGGCACCGACGGCTTGTTCATGATCGCCGCCGGCATTCCGACCTACGGCATCGAGCCGCTGTTCACCGGCGCCGACCTCGGACACATTCACGGACTGAACGAGTTCGTCAGTGTGAAGTCCCTGATGGATTGCCGCGCCTTTCTCTATCGGCTGATCAAGGTGTACGCAGAGCAGAAGTGACGGCGCCCGAAACCGATCGCATCGCCGCCGCGTTCATCGCGCGCACCCTGCCGAAGCGCGAGTGGACCCACGAGGCGCATCTCAAGGTCGGCCTCTGGCACGCCCTGCGCCATCCGCTCGCCGCGGATGAGGACCCGGCGCTCGACCTCTTGCGTCAACGCATCCGCGCCTACAACGAGTCCACCGGCGTTCCGAATACCGAGACCGGGGGCTACCACGAGACCATCACCCGCTTTTATCTGATGCTGATCCGCCGCTTCATCGCCTCGGCCGACCCGTCGCGTCCCATCGACGATCTGGCCGCGGAGCTGATCCGCCGCCACGGGGATCGCGAGCTCCCGTTGCGCCACTACTCCCGGGAAAGGCTGTTTTCGACCGCAGCGCGGGCAGGTTGGTTGCCGCAGGATGCTGCAGTATGATCGGTCGGCCGAAAACGGGGGAATCGCAATGCGAGGCTTCTTATTGTTGAGCGTCCTGTGTATTGCCGCGTGCGCGGACCAGCCGCCGAAGACGGCCGCGCAACCCGGGACACCCGCGACCGATGCCGATCTGGACAAGAAGCGTCTGGCCGAGGCCATCAAGCATGGCTACAAGATCCAGAACACCGACGGCCAGACGCTCTACTGCCGTTCCGATTGGGCCACGGCCTCCCACATCCAGAAGAACACGGTGTGCCTCACCGCGCAGCAACTCGACGATCTGGACCAGAAGAACGACCGCGACTACGGCATGCCGAACCGGGCGCCGGTGTCGAAGATGCCCTGAGGAAAATCATGCTCCGGCGAATCCTCGGCTTCGGCATCGTAATCCTGCTCGCTCTAGGCGCGGCGGCCCACGCCGACGAGACCTGCAACTCCCCCTACATGACCGGGCTCATCAAGGGCCAGGAGGACTACCTGCATGTCTGGACGCTCGGCGAGCCGGGGTGGGGAGACGGTTCCGACAAGCTCGTCACCGTCGATGTGAACCCCGCCTCGAAAACGTATGGCAAGGTCATCGACAAGATCTCGGTGGGCGGACGCGGGGAGGCCCATCACATGGGATTCACCGACGACCGCAGGTATCTCTGGGCGGGCGGCCTCGATGACAGCAAGATCTACGTGTTCGACGTCGGCACGAACCCGGCCCACCCGAAGCTCGTCAAGACCCTCGACTCCCTCGCCGGGAAGACCGGCTACGTCGGCCCCCATACCTTCTACGCGCTCCCCGGCCGCGTGCTGATCGGCAGCCTGTCGAACGCCGCGGACAAGGGCGGCGTGACCGGCATGGCCGTCTACAACAACAAGGGCGGCTTCGTCGCCAAGTACGACATGCCGACGGCCGCGATCGGGGGTGCCAAGGGAGACGGCTATGGGTATGACATCGCCGTGAATCCCGCCAAGAACGCGCTCCTGACTTCGAGCTTCACCGGCTGGAACAACTACATGCGGCCGCTCGGCGAGGTCGTGAAGGATCCCGAGGCCATGAAGCACTTCGGCAACACCATGGTGGTGTGGAACCTGAAGTCCATGAAGCCGGAGCAGGTGCTCGCGGTACCCGGCGCTCCGCTCGAGATCCGCTGGGCGCTTCCCGAAGGGAAGGACTGGGCCATCACCGCCGCGGCGCTCACCTCGAAGCTCTGGTTGATCGAGCGCGACGGTCGGGGCCGCTGGCAGGCGAAGGACGTCGGCACCATCGGCGATCCGTCCAAGATCCCCCTGCCGGTCGACATCTCCATCACCTCCGACGCGAAGGGATTGTGGGTGAACACCTTCATGGACGGAACCACCCATTACTTCGATCTGAGCGATCCCGAGCATCCCCGCGAGACCTACAGCAAGCACACGGGCTCGCAGGTCAACATGATCTCGGAAAGCTGGGACGGTCGCCGCATCTACATCACCTCGAGCCTGCTCTCCAAATGGGACAAGGGCGGCAAGGACAACGAGCAGTTCCTGCGCGCATTCAACTGGGATGGTCACGCGCTCCAGCCCACGTTCGAGATCGATTTCGCCAAGGAGAAGCTCGGGCGCCCGCATCACATGAAGTTCAGCGCCAAGGTTCAGCGCGTCGCGTCGCTCGCAAGCATCCCGGCGCCGTGAGGCGGCCCGCTTGCGGCCGGTTGCGCGCCGTCCGTTGGAACGCGGCCGGCGCGCGTCTCGCGGGCGCCGGCTTCGCCGCGGTCGCCGCCCTTGCCGCGGTCGCCGCCCTCGCCGCGGCCACGACAAGCGCGAGCGCCGCCGTCGATCCGGCCGCGGCGACCGCGCCGCGCATGGAATTCGTCCCGCCGAAGCCCGGCAGCTACCAGCTGCAGCACATCCAGCGCGTCGCCGACGCGCCGCTGCTCGATTCCCGGGGTCGCGACGTACGCTTGTCGGATCTGACGCGCGGCAAGATCACGCTCCTGACCTTCTTCTACACGTACTGCGTAGACCCGCTCGGCTGTCCGTTCGCGCACGTCACGCTCGCGCACTTGCGCGACCAGGTGCGAGGCGACCCCAAGCTCGCGCACAAGGTGCGCTTCGTCAGCGTCAGCCTGGATCCGACCCACGACACGCCGGCGATCATCGGCCGATACGGCCGCGAGTTCGACGTCGAGCCGAAGTTCGATTGGCGCTTCGTCACGGCAAGGCGCGTGCCGGACCTCCTGCCGGTGCTCGACGACTTCGGCCAGGACGTGAGCATCGACGTGGATGCGGCCGGCCGCCCCACGCGCACCCTGCATCACATGCTCAAGATGTTCCTGATCGACCCTGCCGGCGAGGTTCGCGAGATCTATACGCTCGCTTTCCTGCAGCCGCAGGTGATGCTGAACGACATCGAGACGCTGGCGCTCGAGCCGGGCTGAGGATGCCGGCACGAATCGCGCCCCGCCGCGCCGCCCGCAGCTTCAAGTTCGGTCGCGCGAGCCTGCACCACGCCGACTGTCTGCGATGGCTCGATCGGCAGCCCGAGCTCTCCATCCACGCCGTCGTCACCGACCCTCCTTACGGCCTCATCGAGTACTCCCCGTCCGAGCAGCGCAAGCTGCGGGCTCGCCGCGGAGGCCTCTGGCGCATCCCGCCCGCGTTCGATGGCAGGGCGCGCGCGCCGCTGCCGCGTTTCACCGTGCTGGAGCCGCGCGACCTCGAGGCGCTGCAGGCGTTCTTCGGCCGCTGGGGCGCCGCGCTGGTCAGAGTGCTCGTTCCCGGCGCGAATGTCGTGGTCGCGAGCAATCCATTGCTGTCCCACATCGTATCCGGCGCGCTCGCGGGCGCGGGGCTCGAGCGGCGCGGCGAGATCGCACGGCTGGTCATGACGCTGCGCGGCGGCGACCGGCCGAAGGCGGCCCACGTCGAGTTCGCCGGCGTCAGCGTGATGCCGCGCTCCATGTGGGAGCCGTGGCTGGTGTTCCGCACGCCATTGCAGGGTCGCGTGCAGGACAACCTGCGACTTTGGAAAACCGGCGGCTTCCGCCGGCCCTCCGCCGACAAGCCCTTCGGCGACGTCATCCCGTCCGCGCCGACGCACGCCGCCGAGCGCAAGCTCGCCGCGCATCCGAGCCTGAAGCCGCAAGCGTTCCTGCGCACGCTGGTCCGCGGAGTGCTGCCCCTGGGCGAGGGCATCGTGCTCGACCCGTTCGCGGGCTCCGGCTCCACGCTCGCCGCCGCCGAGGCCGTCGGCTACCGAAGCGTCGGCGTCGAGAAGGACCGGCGGTATTTCACGCTGGCGAAGCGTGCCATCCCCGAGCTCGCCGACTATCGCCGCAACGGCGCTGATCCACGATCTGATCGTGGTTGCACGCGATGACGCGCATCTCATCCCACGGAGCCCGCTTTCACGATCCGTTCACCTGAGGTCCGTCAACGCCCGAAGGAACGCCACGATGTCCGCGACGTCCGCCTCGCTCAGCCGCGGCGTGTCTCCCGCCCGGCCGCCGAACGGAGCCTGCACGTCGACGTTCCCGCGATATTCGGCCGGCAGATCGTCGAATTTGACCACTGCCCCGCTCCTGTCCCTCGGGTACCAGCGCTCCGGCGCGACATCGCGCTCGGCGTAGAAGCGCACCGCGTCCTCGAGCCGGTGCAGCACGCCGTTGTGGAAGAACACGCGGCGGGTGGCGACGTTGCGCAAGGTCGGCGTGCGGAACATGCCGCAGTACTCGCGCCGGCCGGCAAGGTCCGTGCGCAGCGGTCCGCACAATCCGAGATCGAAATGCCGCGGATCGCGATTCGCGGGGATCGCGGCGTTGCGCGGCGCCCCGAGGGCGGCGTATCCGTAGTCGGTGAAGGTGGGGAACGCGCCGCGACGCAGCCCGCTCGGGTGGCAGCGCGCACAGTTGCCGCGTCCGGGATCGTCGAACGCGGCCAGTCCGCGCAGCTCGGCATCGCTCAGGGTCCCCTCGTGCCGCAGCCACGCATCGTACTTGCTGGTATAGGGCGCGAATTCCTCGGGAGACTCCTGATAGGTCTCGAGCGCCATGATGAGCGCCCTGAAGGTCAGCGCCGGGTCGTCCAGCACCGAGGCGCCGAACGCGCCGCGCAGCGCCGCCGCCGACCTCGAGGCGCGCACCCTCGCGGCCACGGCATCCTCGCCGGCATTCGCCATCTCGAAGGGCGAGAGCAGCGGCAGCCTCGCCTGCTCGTGCGCCGAGCCCGCGCGGCCGTCCCAGGTTCGGCCGCCGGCGGGCCCCTGGTCGACGCTGTCGTCGCCGTCGTCGTCGAAATAATGCTCCGTGAAAGGCGGCACGCCCTGGGCATACATGAGCGAGGGCACCGCGCGCACGCCCGGCTGGCGCCCGTCGGCGCCCGCGCGCCGCACGGGCGCATCGGTCGCGGGAGCGGCGGCAACGCCGCGAGGCGGCGGCGAAGGGCCCCCTCCCGGGGCACCGTGCGGCGGCCCGAACGCCTGTGCCGGATCATGGCAGCTCGCGCATGAGGTCCTGCCCGATGCCGAGAGCGAGCGATCGTTGAACAGCGCCCGCCCGATGGCCGTCATGGCCGCGGCGCTCGGGGTGTTCTCGAATCCGCCGGCGTAGAAGGGCGGCTGCTCGGCGTGCGCCGGCACCCATGAGAGCGGGATCGCTCCGGCCACTGCGGCCGTCACGACCCGCCAAGACGACCTCGACGCTCTGCGCCCGCGCATCTGCGTGCCCGCGCCTGCTCTAATGCACCCTGCTGCCGCTGCCGCCGGCCACGCTGGCGCTGAACAACTGGCCGACATCGACCGCGTCGAACACATAGGCCCGATTGCAGAAGTCGCATCGCACTTCGACTTCGCCGCGCTCCTCCAGCACCGACCGGGTCTCCTCCTCGCCCAAGCCGAGCAGCATGCCGCCGACCCGCTCGCGCGAGCAGCGGCAGCGAAAGTAAACGGGAGTCGGCTCGTAGACCCGCACGTCGTCCTCGTTGAACAGGCGGTGCAGAATTTCCTGGTCGGTGAGCGTGCGCAACTCTTCCGGCGTGAGGGTATCGCCGATCAACTGCACCCGGCGCCACGCATCGTCCACCGCTCCGAGCTCGACGCTGCTTCCGCGGCTCCGAGTGCTCTCGTCAGGCAGCCTTTGCAGCAACATCCCGGATGCGCCGGAGGCGTCGGCGTCGAGCCAGAGCCGCGTCGGCAGCTGCTCGGAGCTCTGGAAGTACGCCTCGAGCGACTCGGCCAACCGCCGCCCCTGCAGCGCGACGATGCCCTGGTAGCGCTGCGCGCCTTCGGTCTCGACGGTCACCGTCAGATTGCCGGTCCCGATCAGATCCGGAATGCCGCCTTCGATCGGGCCCTGGCTGTGGCGCGCGAGCCCCCGGACCCCGAGGCCGGAGGTGCATTGAGCCAGCATCAGGTGCACCGGCCCGTCGCCTTGCAATTGCAGCGACAACAGGCCCTCGAACTTGATGGTCGCCGCCAGCAGCACGGAGGCCGCCGCCGCCTCGCCGAGCGTGTCGCGGATCGCCGCCGGGTACTCGCGATGCTCGATCAGCGCCCGCCAGGCCGCGTCGAGATGAACCAGGTGGCCGCGGATCGGGTATTGCTCGAAGATGAAGCGATGCAGGCAATCGCGATCATGCATCGTTCGCGCCGCCGAGCTTGCGCTTCAGGAGCTCGTTCAGCTGGGCGGGATTGGCCTTGCCGCCGGTGGCCTTCATCGCCTGTCCCACGAAGAAGCCGAACAGCTTGTCCTTGCCCGAGCGGTACTCGGCGAGCTGCTTCGGATTCGCGGCAATGACCGTGTCGATCACGCCCTCGATGGCGGAGGAGTCGGTGATCTGCTTCAGGCCCTTGGACTCGATCACCGCGTCGGCGGTCTTGCCCTCGGACCACATGGCCTCGAACACTTCCTTCGCGATCTTGCCCGAGATGGTCTGATCGACGATGCGATTCAGGAGCGCGGCGAGCTCGCCGGGCGCCACTCGCGATTCTTGGACGTCGAGCCCGTCGCGATTGAGCGCGCTCGACAGCTCTCCCATGACCCAGTTCGCGGCGAGCTTGGCATGGCCGGCTCCCAGCGCCGCAACCGCGCTCTCGAAATAGGCACCGATCTCGCGGCTCGAGGACAGGACGCCGGCGTCGTACGCCGACAGCGCGAGCTCGCCGGCGAAGCGCGCCGCCTTTTCGTCGGGCAGCTCCGGCAGGGTGGCGCGCACGCGGTCGATGTAGGCCCGGTCGATCTCGACCGGCAGGAGGTCCGGATCCGGGAAGTAGCGATAGTCGTTCGCCTCCTCCTTGGACCGCATCGAGCGGGTCTCGTCCTTGTCGGAATCGTAGAGCCGCGTCTCCTGCACGACGGTCCCGCCGCTCTCGATCAGCTCGATCTGGCGCGCGGCCTCGTATTGGATCGCCTTCTCGACGAAGCGGAAGGAATTGACGTTCTTGATCTCGGCGCGCGTGCCGAGCTTGGCCTGGCCGCGCCGCCGTACCGACACGTTGGCGTCGCAGCGGAACGAGCCTTCCTGCATGTTGCCGTCGCATATCTCGAGGTAGCGCACCAGGGTGTGCACCTTCTTCATGTAGGCGACGGCCTCCTTCGCCGAGCGCATCTCCGGCTCGGACACGATCTCGAGCAGCGGCGTTCCGGCGCGGTTCAGATCGATTCCGCTCGCGCCCTTCAATCCCTCGTGCAGCGACTTGCCGGCGTCCTCCTCCAGGTGCGCACGAGTCACGCCGATGGTCTTGACCGCGCCGTCGTCGAGCACGATCGCGAGCGTGCCCTTCTTGACCACCGGCAGCTCGTACTGGCTGATCTGATAGCCCTTCGGCAGGTCGGGGTAGAAGTAATTCTTGCGGGCGAACACCGAGCGGGGCGCGATCTCGGCGCCGATGGCGAGCCCGAACTTCACGGCCATGCGCACTGCCTCGGCGTTGAGCACGGGCAGCACCCCGGGATAGGCGAGATCGACCAGATTGGCCTGGGTGTTGGGCGGCGCACCGTACGCCGTGGCGGAGCCCGAGAAGATCTTGGACCGGGTCGCGAGCTGGGCGTGGATCTCGAGACCGATGACGATTTCCCAGTCAGCCATCATTCATACCCGCGTGGCGAATGCCGGTGCCAGTCGGTCGCCATTTGGTACCCGTGCGCCGCGTTGAGGAGCCGGCTCTCGGAGAAGTGCGGCCCGATGAGCTGCACGCCCATGGGCAGCCCCTCGATGAAGCCGCACGGCAGGGACACGCCCGGCAGACCAGCGAGATTCGCGCCGATGGTGTAGATGTCGTTCAAATACATGGTGACCGGATCGTCGATCTTCGCGCCGATGTCGAACGCCGGCGTCGGGGTCGTCGGCGCGATGACCAGGTCCGCCTTCGCGAAGGCGCTCCGAAAGTCGTCGGTGATCAGCCGGCGCACCTTCTGGGCCTTCAAATAATAGGCGTCGAAATAACCGGCGGACAGCACGTAGGTGCCGGTCATGATGCGGCGCTTGACCTCGGCGCCGAATCCTTCGCCGCGCGAGCGAAGGTAGAGGTCCATGAGGTCCTTGGGTTTCTCGCACCGATAGCCGTAGCGCACGCCGTCGAATCGCGACAGATTCGAGGAGCACTCGGCCGGCGCGACCACGTAATAGGTCGGCACGGACAGCGGCAGATGCGGCAGGCTGACCTCGATGGTCTGCGCCCCGAGCCCCTGGAACACGCTCAGGGCGTCCTCGATCAGCGCCGCATTGCGGCTCTCGAGGCCGTCGAAGAACTCCCGCAACAGGCCGATCTTCAAGCCTTTCAACGGAGCCTCGAGCGCCGCGGGATAGTCCGGCACCGGCATGTCGACGCTGGTCGAGTCGTTGGGGTCGAAACCCGCCATGGCCTTGAGCACGACGCTCGCATCCGCGGCGCTGTGCGCGAACACGCCCGCCTGGTCGAGGCTCGAGGCGAAGGCGATCATGCCGTAACGCGACACGCGTCCATAGGTCGGCTTGACGCCCGTCACGCCGCAAAGGGCCGCGGGCTGGCGGATCGATCCGCCGGTGTCCGTCCCGGTCGCGAACGGCGCCAAACGAGCGGCGGTCGCAGCGGCCGACCCGCCCGAGGAGCCGCCGGGGACCTTGGTGGGGTCCCAGGGATTCTTGACCGGACCGTAGTAGCTGGTCTCGTTGGAGGAGCCCATCGCGAACTCGTCCATGTTGGCCTTGGCGAGCATGACCGCGCCGGCGCCCTTCAGCTTCGAGACCACGGTCGCGTCGTAAGGCGCGATGAAGTTGTCGAGCATGCGCGAGCCGCACGTGGTGCGGACGCCGTCCGTACAGAAAATGTCTTTATGAATGAGGGGGATGCCGAGCAACGGCCCGGCCTCGCCCGCGGCGCGGCGGCGATCGGCGTCCGCGGCCGCGGCGAGCGCCGCCTCCGGCGTCGGGGTGATCAGCGCATTCAACGCCGGGCTCAGGCGCTCGATCCGCCCGAGGAAATGCCGGGTCAGCTCGACGCTCGAAATGTCCTTGGCGGCGAGGCGGGCCGCCAGCTCGCCGATGGAAAGATCGTGCACGGAACCCTACTCGATGACCCGAGGCACCACGTACAGGCCGGCCTGTACCGCCGGTGCGTTGGCCTGGTACTTCTCGTGATGGTCCGTCTCGGACACCGCGTCGGCGCGCAGGCGTTGATGCTGGCCGTCGAGGGGATGCGCCATCGGCACCACGGCCTCGGTCTCGACCTTCGAGAGCTCGTCGACGAAATCGACGATGCTCGACAAGCTGGTCACGTAGACCGGCATCTCGCTTTCGGTGATCGACAGGCGCGCGAGGCGCGCGATCTTTTCGACGTCTTGGCGGGTCAGGCTCATAGGATTACCCAAAAGTGCGTGCCATCTCACGCAAAATGGGCCCTCCGAATGATACACGTTGCCTTGCTGAATGTCTCATCGGTTGTTACATTAGCCCAACTTTTTTTAAGCCGTTTTGCCAGAAAAAACACCCCATGTTCAAACGCCTTAGAGGTTATTTCTCCAATGACCTCTCGATCGATCTTGGAACCGCCAACACGCTGGTTTACGTGCGTGACCGCGGCATCGTGCTCAACGAGCCCTCGGTGGTCGCGGTGCAGGACGAGCCGACGCGCGGCGGCAAGATCCTCGTGGCGGTGGGACTCGAGGCCAAGAACATGCTGGGCCGCACCCCGGGCCACATCACGGCGGTCCGGCCCATGAAGGACGGCGTCATCGCCGACTTCACCTACACCGAAAAGATGCTGCAGCACTTCATCAAGAAGGTGCACGGCGATCGCTTCCTGAGCCCGAGTCCCCGGGTCCTCGTCTGCGTGCCGTTCGGCTCGACCCAGGTCGAGCGCCGCGCCATCAAGGAATCGGCGGAGGGTGCAGGAGCGCGAAGCGTAGACATCGTGCCCGAGCCGATGGCGGCGGCCGTGGGTGCGGGACTGCCGGTGCAGGAGGCGCGCGGCTCCATGGTTCTCGACATCGGCGGCGGCACCTCGGAGGTC
>DATAUO010000253.1:0-3679 GCA_036268215.1 Steroidobacteraceae bacterium | reverse complement strand
GATCCCCGAGTTCTACGACCAGCTCGGCTCGGCCCGCGAGAGCATCGATACGCTGATCGTGCCCGCCACGATCGTGGACCGGCCGGGTGCGCCGGAGCTCCGCGTGACGCGTGGCGCGATCCGGTTCGAGCAGGTTGCTTTTGCGTACGACGCCCTTTCCAAGGACCGGGCCGCGCAGGCCCGCAACGTCGTGAAAGCCTTCGAGCTGACCATTCCGGCGGGACAGCGCGTGGGCCTCGTGGGACCGAGCGGCGCGGGCAAGACCACGCTCATGGGCCTGCTGCTGCGCATGCATGACGTGGTCGAGGGGACGATCCGCATCGACGAGCAGGACATCCGTGAAGTCACGCAGCAGAGCCTGCGGCGGTCAATCGCGCTCATCCCGCAGGACACGACGCTGTTTCATCGCAGCTTGCTCGAGAACATCCGCTACGGCAGGCCGGGCGCGACCGACGAGGAGGTCGAGATGGCGGCGCGGCGAGCGCATGCGCACGAGTTCATCGCGGAGCTCGATCGCAGCTACCACACGCTGGTCGGCGAGCGCGGGACCAAGCTGTCCGGCGGACAGCGGCAGCGTATTGCGATCGCGCGGGCAATCCTCAAGGATGCGCCGATCCTGTTGCTGGACGAGGCGACCAGCGCGCTCGACAGTCACAGCGAGCACATCATCCAAGCGGCCATGCGCGAGGCGATGGCCGGAAAAACGGTGATCGCGATCGCGCACCGTTTGAGCACCGTCATGGACATGGATCGGCTCATCGTGCTGGATCGCGGGCGAATCGTGGCCGACGGGTCGCACGAGGCGCTTCTGCAACGGGGCGGGCTCTATGCCGAGCTATGGCAGAGGCAATCCGGCGGCTTCAACCCCGTTGCGCGGCCCGTGGAGCTGCAGCAAGCCGCGGAGATCGCCGATCTCGGCGGACAGGCGACCGGCGTGTTCGAGCGGCCCGCGGCCTTCGAGGAGAGCGAGAAGGCGTAGTGCATCCGTTGGGGATCGCTCATGGCAGCTCCTTCAACAATCGGGTTGGCGTAACCGCCGATATGCCCGGAAACCTCAGCTCTCCGCGACGTAGATCTCGCACGTTGCGCGTCACGAGATGGCCGGCTTGCCCTGCAACCGCCAGCTCGGCCGTCGAAACCCGCGGCCTAGCCTCGCCCAGTCTTCGACTCGGAGCGAGAAGCGAGCTCATCGACCATGGCGATGATATCCGCCAGCACGGCACCAGCCACCCGCAGATGGCAACCTTCGATCTGCTCCCGGTCGAACGATCGTCCTACGGTTTTGTCCTTCGCCTGAATCTCGACTCTCGCGCCCTCGGGGAGCTCGCAACGACCGCCATGGGTAACCACTCCGAACACGCCGTGCGATACCAGCACGCTCTTTATCTCGCTGCGGATCTTCTTCAGCCCGGTGTCGAACTTCTCTCGTGTCGGGTCGATTTCCATGTCTCGGAGTCTTCCAGGATGGTCATGGTCCAGCGGTGAGCATAGAGCATGTGGGAACACTTTATCGGCATGTTTGGCCAAGTCCGCCCCTTTGGGCACGCGCCCGCTCGCAGCACTTGGGCCTCATGTGCAGATACTGGGGTTCATCCATTCTACTTGCGCTGGTCGCTCACCTCGCGGATCGCATCGACGACGAAGCTCGGCTGGTCGAACGGGATGTATTCGGAGCTCTTGTCGGTGAACAACTGGCGGGCATTGGTCGAGAGCTGGAGCCACTTCGCCTGCTCGCGCGCGACCTTGTCCTCATATTGCTGCTGCCCGGCATCCGGCGGGTGCGCCTGTCGTACATGGCAACCTTGGTCTGCGCGAGCTCGAGCAGCTTGGCGTTGAGCGCGGGGGACCACATCGCCTCAGGCAGGCCCCGGAAGAAGAAGTCCTGGGCGCAGCTGCGGGCGGGGTCGCCGGGATGCGCGGCGGGAGCTCGAGGCAACGGTTTGCCGGCGGAGATCGCGTCCCGGCATGCGCGCATCGAGGCGATCAGCTTGGCGTGACCGCGGCGCTCTTCGTCGCTGCTGACGACGTCGGCTTCGACCAGGACGAGCGCGGCCACCTCCGCAGGATAGAGCGACGCAAAGACGCGCACGTTGTCGCCGCCGAAGGCATTCCCGACCAGGACGTAAGGTCCGCGAATGCCGGCGTTGTGAAGCGCGCCGCGAAGCTCGGCCGCGATCCGCGCGCTCGTGCGGGGCATGGGGCCGGGATCACTGAAGCCTGCGCCGGCGCGCCGCTGCTACAGCTCCATGCGCCGGGTGACCGGCGGCATCGGATACTTGAGCCCGGTCGCGCAGTTGAAAAGCACCACCTCGTCGGAGGGCGCGATCCGGCCGGCGTCCGCCGCGGCGAGGTATGCGGCGTAGGTGGCCGCGCCCTCGGGCGAGAGCAACAGCCCGTCGCGCGAGGCGACGTGCGCGCGTGCTGCCTCGATGCTCGCATCGCTCACGGCGATGGCAAAGCCGCCGCTCTCGCGCAAGGCATTGAGGATCAGAAAATCGCCGAGCGCGGCCGGGACGCGGATGCCGGAGGCGACGGTGTGGGCGTTCTCCCAGGGGGTCGCCGTGGACGCGCCGGCGTCGAAGGCGCGCACGATGGGGGCGCAGCCCTCGGCCTGCACGGCGACGAGGCGCGGCAGCGGGCCGGAGATCCAGCCGAGCGCCTTGAGCTCGGCCCAGGCTTTCCACATGCCGATCAGTCCGGTGCCGCCGCCGGTCGGATAGAACACGACCTCGGGCAGGCGCCAATTGCCTTGAACGGCGAGCTCGAGGCCCATGGTCTTCTTGCCTTCGATCCGATACGGCTCCCTGAGCGTGGACATGTCGAACCAGCCGTATTCCGCCATGCCGCGCTGGACCAGCTTGGCACAGTCGTTGATGAGCCCGTTCACGCGCCAGACCGTCGCTCCCTGCAGCGCGCACTCGCTCAGATTGATCTCGGGAGTGTCGTCGGGACAGAAGCAGAAAGCCTCCATGCCCGCGGCCGCGGCGTATGCAGCCATGGCGGCCCCGGCGTTGCCGTTGGTGGGAATCGCCACCCGCTTGACGCCGAACACGCCGGCCATCGACACCGCCATGCAGAGACCGCGGGCCTTGAACGATCCGGTCGGCAGCCGCCCCTCATCCTTGACGATCGGCGGTCGAAAGCCGGCGGGTCGACGGCTGCGCGCCAACGGAATGAGCGGCGTCTCGGGCTCGCCCAAGCTCACGACATGCGCCGCATCCGGGACGGGCAGGAGCTCGCGCCAGCGCCAGAATCCGGGCGGACGCGCATCGATGCTCGCGCGCGGCACGTCGCGGGCGAGGCTCGCGAGATCATACCGGGCCAGCAGCGGCTTTTTCGCGGCGGACAGGCCCTGCAGGGTGCCGATGTCGTAGCGCTCGCCGGTCGCGCTGCACTCGAGGTGGGTCGCATAGCTGTATCGCATCGGCTGGTCCTTAGGGTTGCGCCGCGCCACTATGATAGAAAGCGGCATGAGGCACCGCGAACCGCTCTCCGAGCTGCCGCAACCGGCGCGCGAGATCGGGCGCTGGAGCATGGTAGCACTTGCCCTCAACAGCATCGTCGGGAGCGGGATCTTCGGCCTGCCCGCGGTGCTGGCCGGATTGCTCGGCGGCTTGAGCCCTCTGGCCATGCTGCTCGGCGGTCTCGTCACGGCGGTGATCGTCGCCTGCTATGCCGA
>DATAUO010000252.1:0-9176 GCA_036268215.1 Steroidobacteraceae bacterium | reverse complement strand
CGCAAGCCCGACCCGTGCCTCGGCAACCAATCGCTTGCAGAGCGACAAGCTGTCCGTGATGCCCTTCACGCGGAAGAAGGCATACATTCCGCCGGGCGCGGGTGCGCCGAGCTCGACGCGGTCGCTCTCGGACAGGAGCTCGTACAGGTGACGCTGATTCGACCCGAGTTGCGCTACCATCGCCGCGACCTCGTCCTCGCAGTCGTTCAGTGCGGTGCGGGCCGCGACCTGCACGAATGCCGGCGCGCAGGACGTGTTGTACTCGAGCAGTTTCCCGTAATCGGACACCAGATCCTTCGGCATCACCGCCCAGCCGGCCCGCCATCCCGTCATGCGCCACGCTTTCGAGAAGGAGTTGCAGCCGACGAAGCGATCGGACGGATCGACCAGGTCGAGGAATGAGGGCGCGCAGGCGGCTCGAAAATACAGCCGCTCGTAGACGTCGTCGGCGATCAGCCAGGTGCCGGTACGGCGGCAGCGCTCGAGGATCGCCTCTTGCTCCGGGCGCGTCAGCGTCCACCCGGTCGGATTGTTGGGGCTGTTGACGATCAGGGCGGTGACCCCGGGCACGATCGCCGACAACAGGCGATCGAGGTCCAGTGACCAGCCGTCGGCGCCGAATCGGAGCGAAACGCAGTCGACGCCGGCGCCGAGGATCTTCGGGATCTCGCAGAGATTCGGCCATACCGGTGTGACCGCGACGACTCGGTCGCCGGCGTTCACGAGCGCTTGCGCCGCGAGCATCAGCGCCGACACGCCGGAGCTCGTGACGGCGATCCGCTCACTCGACACCGGCCGGTGCAATCTGCTCAAGTACGCCGCGATATCCTGGCGCAGCTCGGGCAGGCCGAGCGTCGGCGCGTAGAACGTGCGTCCGCCCATCAAGGCCGCCGAACCCGCCGCGCGGATCCGCTCCGGCGTCATCAAGTGCGACTCGCCGAACCAGAAGGCAAGCACGTCGCTCGAGCCGATGGCCGCCTCGGCAACCTCGCGGATCTGGTGATTGCGGAGCGTGTGCACGCCCTCTCTGCCGTGTGTGGTGATCAAGGCGCTCCCGCTATCCGCACCGCAAGCTCCGTGACGCGAGCCCTGCTCCTGCCGCGTGCGCGTCCGGGCTGCGCCGCACCCCAGGTTCACTTCTGTTGCAGGCCCGCGCTCGCCTGGCGCAGCCAGTCATCCCGATCCTGTCCCTGGGGCAATGCCTGCGCCAGATCGCGCGCCATTGTATAGCTATTGCGCGCGCCCGCGGCATCGCCCGTCTTCCCCTGGGCTTCGGCCAGCGCGAGGACGTTGGGGACATATTGCGGCCGGAGCGCCGCAGCGCGCCGCGCGGACTCGAGGCCGGCATCGGGATCGCCGGGCCCCAGCGGCCATCCAGGCGCTCGAATCAGCACCAGCGCGCGCACGCGAGCGGGGCCGCCCTGATCGTAGCTCGGGTCCGCCGCCTCGGCTTTGCCCAGCAGATCCAGCATGCCCTTCAGCTGGTCGAGCGCGCGCAACGGATGCGCCCGCGCGTCGAGGCCGAGCGCGACCGCGCGCTCGTACAGACAGGGCGCCGCGCCGGGAGCCTGCGCGATGCAGGCATCCGCATGGCTGAGCGCATCGGCGGCGAGCTGCTCGCGCACCTTGGCGTCCGGCTCATGGTCGCTGCGCTCGGCGTCGGCGGCAACCGCGCCGGCCAGTTGATCCACGCTGCCGCCGCCGGCAATGACCGGCGCCGCCGGGCGCGCCGCTCGCTCCGCGCAGCCGCCGACCGCAAGCACTGCGGCGATGAGCCCGATGAGCCCTGGATTGAGCATGAGCGAGGCGGGAAGCGCGTTCATGCGGCGGGTCGGGCCGCGCCGCGCAACGGTCCGCGCGTTCATGCAGCGGCCCGCGCGGCGCCGCACGCCGAGCCTCACGGCGAGGGATGCGGCGGCTGCGGCAGCGCAAAGCCCTGCAGCCGCAGCGCCCCGAGAGCATCCGCGTCGCCGCTGCCGTGCCCGAGCTTGAGCAGCGCGGTCTGCAGCTCCTTCGCGCGCGCCGCCGGCAAGCGCGACCCGACCGCCGCGATGAACGCGACCGGCAGCTCCGCGGACTGCGTGACGATCTTCAAGTCGGCGGCAAAAGGCAGCGTCGGCAGGGCCGTGGATTGCGATTGATCGAGCAGCGCCACGACCTGCTCCCCGGAGGCCACCCTGCGCAGCACCGTCAGGATCTGCGCGGCGGGCTCGATCTTGACGGTCGGGGGCAGCGGCCATGAGACGAGCGCCGCGTGCCGCACGAACTCCGGCGCGTAGCCCGCGACGCTCAGCAGGGTATATGCGACCACGGACTGCGGGCTCGACACGCTTCCGGTCTTCGCCACCAGCGACCAGCGCTCCGTGAGCCCCTCGCCCGCCACGTCGGCTTGGACCAGCGGCGTCAGGTGCAGCTGCGCCGCATGCTGCACGTAGAACGGATAAGGCACGAAGGTCAGAGCGGCATCGGGTTGCGCGAGCTTGTCGAGGCCGCCCTCCTCGGTCGGGTCATAGACCGCCGTGAGGCTGCCGGCGGGCCAGCCCGCGGCCGCGGCCACCTCCGCCGCGAACCGGTCGACCAAAGGCTGCGCATCGCCGCTCGCGCCCGGGTAACCCGGCGCACAGAAGACCAGGACCGATGCGCCGGCTGCTAGCAGTGTCGTCATGCGTTTAGGCTATCATTTCCGGGCGGCGGCGGCCCACCCGCGGATGCTCACGTTGAGCGGCATTTGAAAAACTTACATTCGATTTTTCTTGCCTTGCTGCGGGGACGATGGTGGATCGTGAGCGCGGCTCTGATCCTTGCCGCGGCGGGTATCTATGGCGCCACGCGCATACCGAACGACCCCGCCATCGGCCGCCTGGTCGGCACGGGCGATGAATCTGCGCGCGAGACCGCGGAGTTCGAGCGCTTGTACCCCGAGGGCGATCAAGCCCTGCTCATGCTCGAATCACCCGACCCGCTCGCGGCCGCGCAGCTGCGCGCAGCGGCATCGCTCGAGCAGCGCCTCAATCAGATTCCCGGAGTCTCCGCCCACAGCCTGCTCACCCTGTTCCGCCGGCCGGGCTCGGGCAGCGACATCGGAGCGGCCGAGGCGGCGCGCATCCGCAAGTTCGCGACGGGCACCAAGCTCTTCGACCGTGCCGGCCTCGTCGGGCCACACTACCTCGGAATCGGGCTCGAGTTGCGGGTGAGCTCGCCCGCCGAGCGCAATCGCGCGCTCGCGCAAATCGATGCCGTGGCGCTGCCCCTGGAGAAGGCCGGCGGGCCGTTCACCGCCGTGCGGCGAGTGGGCTCGCCATGGCTCGAAGCCTGGCTGGAACGGCAGACGGGGACTGCCACCAAGCGGTTCATGCCGCTGTTCGGATTGTTTCTGGTGGCGCTGGTGACGATCGTGTACCGCTCGTGGCGGGCGCTGCTCGCCATCGTCCTCACGCTCGGCGCCGTGGTCGCCGTGGCCGTCGGGCTCGCGGATCTCTTCGGCTGGTCGAACACCGTGGTCTCGACGCTGGTTCCGCTCACCGTCATGGTGACGACCACCGCCACCCTGGTTTACATGCATTCGCGCTTCATGGAGCCGGATGACGAGCCCGACTTGCGGGAGCATCATGCGCGCGCGCTGGTCAACAAGTTCCTGCCCTGCACGGCGTCGATGTTCGCGACCGCGGTCGGCTTCGCGGCACTCTCGGTGTCCGACATTCGCCCCGTGCGCGAGATGGGGCTGTGGACTGCGGCCGGCTTGTTCGTCGCGTGGATCGGCTGCTTCACGCTGTTCCCCGCGCTGCAGTCGCTGCTGCGCACGCCGCTGCGGTCCAGGACGGCCTCCACCCGCGACTGGTTCGCGCCCTGGGTCGACCGGCTGGTGCCCGCGACGCGACGCTACCGCTGGCCGCTGGTGATCGCCGCCCTCGGGTTGATGGCCTGCGGCGCGGCCGCGTTGTTCGGCATCCCCGGCAAGATCGCGCCCCTCACGCTCGAGACCGACGCATTGACGTACGTCAACCCCAAGGAGCGCATCGCCGAGGACACACGGCGATTCCAGGTATCGAACGGCCTCGATGTCATCGAGCTCTGGATACAGACGCCGCCCGGCCACGCGCTGGATGCAGACTTCCTGCGCGCCCTGGAGGATCTTACGCGGCGGCTGGAGCAAAGCCCCGGAATCACCGCGGTCGACGGCCCCACCTCGGTGCTCAAGTGGGCGCGCTACATCGAGTCCGGGTCGGATCAGCTCCCGGCCGAGGCGTCGGCGTGGCCGGCGCTCGCCGGCGATCTCGAGCAGATCATGCTCACGGAGCCCGGCGCCCGCCAGTACGTGGACATGGCGAAGCTCGCGAGCGTGCGCATCAGCATTCGCGGCCGCGCCGAATACTTCGGGCGTACCGGCTCCATGCTGAAGTACGTCGAGCGCACCTGGGCCGCGGAGCAAGCCGCGGATCCCGCCTTGCGCTCGGCCAAAGGCAAGCCGGTCGGCAAAGGCGTCGTCTCCATGCAGATCACGGCGCGCCTGCTGCCGACCTTGACGCAGAGCTTCGCCCTCACCGCGAGCGTCATCTTTTGCGCCTTTCTCGTGGTGTTCCGCAGCCCTTCCGCGCGCCTCATGACCATGATCCCTTCGTTGTTCGCGATCCTGTCGGTGTTCATCGTCATGCGGGTCGCGGGCATTCCGCTCAACATCGCCACCATCCTCATCGGCTCGACCGTCCTCGGCGCGACCGAGAACGATCAGGTGCACTTCTTCTATCATTTCCAGGAAGGACGATCGACCGGCTCCACCACGGGCGCGCTGCGGCACGCCATGCTGATCGCCGGGCGGCCGATCCTGTTCGCCACCTTGATCAACGCCAGCGGATTTCTCGCGCTCTCGCTGTCGGATCTGCCGCCCATGCGCCAGTTCGGCATCGTCTCGGCGTCGGCGTTCCTGCTCGCGCTGCTCGCCGACTTCACCGCCCTGCCGGGTGCGCTGTGGATCCTGAGCCCGTATGGGCTCGAGGCTCCCGGCGCCGATCGGACTCACCCTCGACGCTGAGACCCGCGCTCGCCGGATTGCGGCACAGCGAGACGCCCTGCCGCGAAATATTGCCCGCGCACGCGAGTTGCCGGTCGAGCTGCAAGACCAACTCCGTGTTCACGCGCACCGCGGCGGCGAGCGCATCTGCCTGCTGCTGCGCGCGCGCCGCGTCGTGCCCCTCGACCGCCTCGGTCAATCCCGGCAGCTCCAGATGCGCGTAGGTGGAGCGGCAGGCGTAGATCAGATGTTGATACCAGGGACGCCCGGGTATGCCGGCCGGGCTCAGCCAGTTGCGCTCGAACGACATCATGCCGCGATTGATCTGATCCGCGAGCCCGCGGTCGAGGGTTGCCGCCTCGAGCGCCGCTTGAACGGAGTCGTCCAGCGATCGACCCGCCTGCTCCAGCGAGTCGAGAGCCGCGCGCAGCGGCGCAAGGTCGACGCCCGACGGACTGCTCGCCTGCACCAGGTGATCGAGATAGGTCCGGATGTGCATCGCGTAGCCCGCGAAGTCGTACGGCACGATGTCCGCGTCGGCCAACCGCAGCGCGAGCACCCCCAGCACGCGAGCCATGGCGGCGTGGTACTCGAAGGTCGGATCCCCGAAGTGGCTCATCCAATAGAAATCGTCGTACGCCGAATGGTAGACGCCGTAAGGTCCCTCGAAGCTCACGTCGATGACCGGGATCCCGACATGATCGAGCAGGGCCGCATAGTCGGAGCCGCTGCCGATGCGCGTCTCGACGAGATTGAAGTCGGTGACCGGCGCGCGCTCCCCGCGCTCCTTCAGGTCGAGCGCGCGCGACTCGCGCCACGTGTCGTACAGCGGACGGCCCGACGGCGCGGCGATGGCCTTGCTCGCTTCCGCCAGCATCGGTGCGAGCGAGCCGACGCTGCTGCCCGTGAAGCTCGGGCCCGACACGCCGATGTCCACGTTGAGATAAGCCACGGCGCGCTCGCGCAGTTCGTGAGCGAACTGTTCGCTCCACTCCGCAGAGCCCGAGAAGCTGGTCTCCTCGCCGTCCCAGCTCAGGAAGACCAGCGTGCGCTTGGGACGCACGCCCTGCTTCGCGAGCGTCCCCAATCCGCGCGTCGTCTCCATCAGGGAGGCCGTTCCGCTGCCCGGGTCGGCCGCGCCGAACACCCATGCGTCGCGGTGATTCCCGACCAGCACCCATTCGTCCGGGTGCTCGCTGCCGCGGATGCGAGCCTCGACCACGTAGTTCGGTTTGATCGACTCCTGCATGCGGATCTTGAGATGCGCGCGCACCCGGCCGCCGCCGAGGTGGTACTTGAACGGCAGGCCGCCCTGCCAATCGGCAGGCGCGACCGGACCATCCATGTGCTGAAGCAAAGGCTTGGCGTCGTGCCACGACAGGGGCAGCGCCATGATCTTGGGAACGGGCGAGGCATCCTCGGCGGCGATGTGCTTCGCCCCGGGGATGGACGGCCATCCGGGCGTCGTCGGATCTCCCGCCTGCTGGAAATCGTACTCGATGGCGCCGCGCTGCAGATGCGTCTCGGGGCCCCACGGGCCGTCCGGGAACACCTTTCCCTTGCCGTTGCCGTCCTCCGCGGGATCGCTGTAGATCAGAATTGCGGCGGCGCCCGCCTTCTCCGCGGTAAGCGCTTTGAAGCCCCGATAACTGTACGGATTGGAATAGCGAACCAGAACGATCTTGCCCTTGACGTCGATGCCCTGCCGGCGCAGCAGATCGAAATCGGCGGGATTGCCGCTGTGCGCGTAGATGACGGGTGCCGTGATCTCGCCGGATCTCGACATGCCCATCCACGCCGCGCTGATCGCGGGATTCTTGCTGTCGGGGTCCTGCGCGTAGGCGGCTTCCCGGAGACTCGCCCGATAGCGGACGGGCGCGACCATCTCGAGCGAGATCTCGCCGGGCTCGGAGCTGAAGACGTCGTAGCGGTGAAGCACGACATCCTCGAGGCCCTGCTCCCTCCATTGGTCCGCGATGTAGCGCGCGAGCTCGTTGTTCCGTTCAGAGCCTGCGAGGTGCGGCTCGGCCGTGAACGTGCGCAGCTGGCGCCGCGCGCCATCGGCGGTGGGGATGCCTTCGAAGCGCCGTTCGGTCTCCGTCTCGGCGGCCGCGGTCGCCGCCGTGAATCCCAGCATCGACCCGGCCCGAGCCGGAGCCGCCAGCCAAGCCGCAAGGCAGACCGGCAACCCGGCACGCCAGAGGAAACCCGTTCTCATCCCGCCCCCCGGGCGCCGCGCGGCGCCTCATCGTTGGGGGGCTACTTTACCCCAGCGGCAGCGTTATCCACTAGCGGCAGAAGTCATCGTGCTGCCCGCATTCATGCCACGTGTGCTCGTGGTAGTAGCGGTGATGGTCATGGTCGTAGTAGCCCTCGCGCGGCTCCGCCACCACGCAACCCGTCGCGAACATGACGAGTGCCAATGCAACGCAGCCCCGCCCTAGATTCATCAGCTTTTTCATGTGGCCTCCGCAAGGTTTTCGCAACCGACCCCCGCCCCGGCGGAGCATTGCCCGCCGAATGCAGGCAGTATGTGCGCGACGATCGCGGCCGGGCTGTCAGAAAACACCTCGATGCTGCAAGTGCGCGCTAGAATGCGGCTGTCCGTATCCAACGGACAGGATCGCGCGCAGGAGCCCCCGATGAGCGACAAATCCGCCGGCTTCTGGCACGTGCGCGACGTCGAGACCGATCGCTCGCGCCTCGGCCGCGCCTACCTCGAGTTCCTGCGCATCCCCGCGCTGAGCGCCGGGATGTACGTGCTCCCGGCCGGCGGCGAGGACACCCAGTCGCCGCACCGCGAGGACGAGCTCTACTACGTGGTGCGCGGCAAGGCACGGATGCGGGCGGGCTCCGAGGATCGCGCAGTCGAGCCCGGCGCCGTCATATTCGTGGCCGCCGACCTCGAGCATCGTTTTTACGACATCGAGGAGGAGCTGTCGGTGCTCGTGTTCTTCGCGCCGGCGGAGACTCTCGTCTGATCGGCTGACAGCGCCCGATGGCTGGCCGCCCGAAAGTGGAGCGCATTTGGCGACCGATCATCCTCCTCCGAGTATCACCCGTACCTCGTGCTGACCGCCGTCATCCTTCAATTCGATCCGGCCGTCGCCGCCGACGATCTGCGTACCGTCCAAATCGATGCGAGCGACACCGCGGCTGACGCGGTCGGGATTTTCGATCGCGATGTGGTAGCGCGCGGACCCATGCCTTAGCCGGATCTCGACGCGGGGCCAGTGCGGCGGGATGCAGGGCGTCAGGAGAAGCTTTCCGGCCCGCACCCGGAGCCCCAACATCCACTCCATACCGGCGCGGTACATCCAGCCTGCCGAGCCCGTGTACCAGGTCCAGCCCCCGCGACCCACGTGCGGCGGCACCGAATAGACGTCCGCGACCGCCACATAGGGCTCGACCTTGTAGCGCTGCACGTCGGCCCGGCTGCTCGTGTGATTGATCGGATTGAGGAACGAGAACAGCTCCGCGGATCTCGCCCCGT
Organism: Steroidobacteraceae bacterium; assembly: GCA_036268215.1. Lineage (GTDB taxonomy): Bacteria > Pseudomonadota > Gammaproteobacteria > Steroidobacterales > Steroidobacteraceae > Bog-1198. The sequence continues at coordinate 675 of DATAUO010000252.1, read as the reverse complement.
TCCCGAGCATCGCCTGCGCGATCACCGCCCAGGTGGCGGCATGGGTGTATTGTCCGCCGTTCTCCCGTATGCCGGGCGGATATCCCTTGATGTAGCCCGGATCGTGCGCGGTGTGATCGAAGGGGGGCGTGAAGAGCAACACCAGGCCCGCATTGGGCCGGACGAGATGGCTTTCCACGCTCGCCATGGCTTGCGCCGCGCGGGCGGGCTCGCCGGCTCCGGAGATCACGCTCCAGGATTGGGCGATCGAGTCGATGCGGCATTCGTCGCCGGCCGCGGCGCCGAGCGGCGACCCGTCGTCGAAATAGCCCCGCCGGTACCAGTCGCCGTCCCAGGCCCGTTCCAACGACTCGTGCAGCGTCTTCGCGTGCGCGAGCCATCGGGCGGCACGGTCGCGCTCGCCGCGCGCCGCGGCCACGGGCGCGAACGACTCGAGCGTCGCTTGAAGGAACCATCCGAGCCAGACACTCTCGCCCTTGCCCTTCTCGCCCACGCGGTTCATCCCATCGTTCCAGTCGCCCGTTCCAAACAACGGCAGACCGTGCTCGCCGATGCGCAATGCGTGATCGAGGCCGCGGGCGCAGTGCTCGAACAGCGTCGCGGTCTCTTCCGAGATCCCCGGCATGAAAAAGGCGTCGTGCTCGCCGGCTTGCAACGCTCGGCCTTCGAGGAACG
>DATAUO010000251.1:0-15967 GCA_036268215.1 Steroidobacteraceae bacterium | reverse complement strand
GGCCCCGACCGCGGCCGCCTCCATGGCTGCGCGAGGCCCGAAGCAGAGCACCCGCGCTCCATCGCGGGCGCCGTCGGCATGCCGGGCGACACGCGCCGCCGAGCACCCGGGCCTCGTCGTAAGCACCTCGAGCACCTCGGCGTGCAGCTGCTGCCGGCGCGACTGGCGCAGCGAGTCCTCGAACGCGCGGCGGGCCAGCTCGTGCCGAAAGGCCAGCGAGCCGTCATCGAATCGCACCATGCCGATGCCGAGACATCCATCGATGGCCGAGTCGTCGGGATGACCCGCCTCCTCGAGCAGCCATGGCTCCATTCGCCCGGGCACGACACAGACGAGCTCCGCGAGCCGCCGAGCCGCGGGCTCGAGCTTCACTGCGCGCGCGAGCACCGCATCGCGCACGGTGGCCGGAACGGTGCCGGCGACGGCGGCAAGCAGCTCGGTCACGAACAACGGGTTGCCGCCCGTGACGCCGTGCAGGCCGGCGGCGGGGCGGCCGGCCGTCATCGCCAGCTGCGCGACGGCCGATTCGGAGAGCGGCGCGAGCAGCATCCGGTGCGTGCCTGTGCGAGGCAGGTCGCCGAGCACCACGCGCAGCGGGTGGCGTGCGCCGAGCTCATCGTCCCGATAGGTCACCGCCAGCATGACGTGGGTGCGATGAACGCGTCGTCCCAGGTATTTGAGCAGGTCGAGCGTCGCCTCGTCCGCCCAGTGCACGTCCTCGAACACGACCAGCGCCTTCATGCGCTGCAGCTCGTTGAGCGTCGCGGTGAAGATGGCGTTGGCGCTCGCGGCGGAATTCACCGTCGCGAGCAATGGGCCCTGCGTTTGCTGGGCGATGTCGTGCAGCGGCGCGAGGGGCCGCGGCGTGAACAGCGCGTCGCACGCGCCCCAGAGAACGCGCACTCCGTGCAATTGCCGGGCGAATTCCCGGCACAGCGCCGTCTTCCCGATACCCGCCTCGCCGCCCAGGAGCACGACGCAGCCTTGCTCGCGGGTGGCGGAGTCGAGCCACTTGCTCAGGTCGGCGAGGTGTTGTTCGCGCTCGAGCAGTTCCATCGCGTCGCTCCCTGCGGAATTCGCGGCGGCGTACGGCCGCCGCTCGGCTTCCCTAGATTAGCGCGATCGCATTTGCCGCGCGTTGCTTTGCGCCGATCTTCCGGGATGCGATCTGCAATTTGGGGGTCCCGGGCGCGTAACCTGGGTGGTGGCGAGCGCCGCTAGGCCGCGGCCGTCATCTTGAAGATGCCCTGCGCGTTCATGCTGTCGAAGCGCAGGTCGAGCGTCTGCGAGCCGTCGGGGTTCACGACGAGGTCGCGCGAGATGAATTCGTAGAACGATCCCGGCACGAGCTGCGTCGCCGTTCCGCCGTCGTCGGTGCGGAAGGTCCTGACCACGGCGTCGGCCTTGAACGCGGTTTGACGCACCGAGCCGGCGGTCGACACCTCGACCTCGGCTTTGATGGGCCGGCCGAGGGCGCGCTGCTCGCACGCGGTGGCATCGACGTCGGCGACCCGGTCGGTGGCGTGGTTGAAGACGCAGCCCTCGGTGGCGATCCAGGCGGCCTCGGCGGACTCGGACTGGAGCGCGGCGTAGTCGGTGAGGCGCGGCGTGTCGTGGCAGCGGCGGAACGCGCCGAGGATCTCGTGCAGCCCGAGCGCCGCGGCCTCGAAGCCGCAGTGCCCCGCCGTGCTCATCGCGTCGAGCACGGCGTGCGCGCATCGGCCGATGGGGTCCCGGCTGGTGCCGAAGATTCTCGCGGCCGCGGCCTGGAATTCGGGCGAGAACCTCTCGACGTGCAGCTCGCTGACGAAGAATTGCGGCAGCGTCGCGGGATATTCGCCGTGCGCGAATCCGTAGCCCGTCATGCGCAGCCTGGGCAGCGGATAGACCCCGGCCACCCGATAGCCGAGCGGCCCGAGAATGCGCGCGAACGCGGCGGCTCCCCCGGGGAGCGCTCCGGTCGGACCTTGCGCGAAGCTCACGGTGCGCAGCGCGCCGTGATCGAACTGGATGCGCTGATGCAGCCGGCGGCGATCGGCGACGTAGGCGGCGCCGGTCGGCACGCGCGTGAGCAGATCCTGGAAGAGCAGTGCGTTCAACGCCATCGCGAACACGGCGCGCGACACCCGGCCGCCGCTTTCCGCGATCAGCGCCCGTTCGACGTGCAGCGTTTCGAGGATCTCGGCGGCGGGCCGATCGCCGGCAATGAGCGCGATCAGCCGCCGCAGATGGCCCGAGCCGGACTCCGCGGCGGCCATGCCGGCCTGGGTGGGGTCCCCGGATTGCATGCTCATGGCGTGGGCAGAGATCAGGCCGCGTTGGCCGCGACGCGCGCGCGCGCATCGCGGGCGGCGCCCACGGCCGGCGCCACGGGAGCCGCGGATCCGGCCGCCGGTTGCGCGTAGACGCTGCCGAAGCGGTTGGCGAGGAACCCCGGAAGCTTGATGTCCTCCTGACGGATCAGGCCGGACTGCGGCAGCTTGCCCGCGGCCAGCATGTCGAGCACGGCGCAAATGCCGCCCGCCGTGGTGATCTGGATGGCGCTTCGCACCCGCCCGCCGATGGGCGCGGCATAGATCTTGTTGGCGTAGGTCTCCTGCATGAGCTGGCCGCCGCGCAATCCGCTCACGGTGACGAACACGATCACCACGTCCTGGAGCGTGACGGGAATGGAATTCTCGAGAATGTCCTTGAGCAGGTCGCGCCGGTCGCGAAGCCGCAGGTCATGGAGCAGCGCCTTCATGATCGCGGCGTGGCCGGGGTAGCGGATGGTGCGATAGTTGAGATTGCGGACCTTGCCCGCCAGCGTCTCGCACAGCGTGCCGAGGCCGCCGGACGTGTTGAAAGCCTCATAGAGGACGCCGTCGAGGGAGAACTGCTCCAGCTCGTCGAGCGGCTGGGTCTCGCGCAGCTGGCCGTTCACGATGGCCTCGCAGGGCTCGCAGTATTCGTTGATGACCCCGTCCGTGCTCCAGGTCAGGTTGTAGTTGAGCGCGTTGGAGGGGAACTTGGGGAGCGCGCCGACGCGCATGCGCACGTCGTGCAAGGTGTCGAAGCGCGAGGCGAGATCGCTCGCCACGATGGTGATGAATCCCGGCGCCAGTCCGCACTGGGGAATGAAGGCGGTGCGTGCATCGGCCGCCAGGCCTTTGACGATGCGCGTCGAGGCCACGTCCTCGGTGAGATCGAGGTAGTGGGCACCCGCGGCCTTCGCCGCCTCGGCGATCAGACGGGTTGCGTGATAGGGCGCGGCGGAGAGCACGGCGAACTTGCCGGTGAGGATCTTGCGCAGTGCCTCGCCCTGGGTGATGTCGGCCACGATCTTGCGGGTGGGCGCCGAGGTCTCCAGGCGATCGAGCTGCGGCTGCGAGCGATCCACGACGCTGACGGAGTAGTCGCCGGAGCCCGCCAGGAGCTCGGCGATCATGGAGCCGATCTTGCCGGCGCCGACGATGACGATGTCTTTCATGCTTGCCTCTGCCCCAAGTTCGCTGTGATGCACCATTTTCGGTCGTAAACATGGCAATAGGTAGGCACAAAATAGACATTTTTACGGTTCTTTTATGACGAATCGTAGAATAGAGTAGGCATTTTGCCGGGAGGCCCCGTGGACCCCATCGATGAGCGCCTGATTGCCGCGTTGCGCGAAAACGGCCGGGCACCGACCGCGGAGCTCGCGCGCTTGGTCGGGCGCTCCCGGACCAGCGTGCAGAGCCGGCTCGAGCGCTTGGAGCGGGACGGGGTCATCGTCGGCTACACGGCCCTGCTTTCGCCGGAGCATGGGTTGGGGGCGGTGCGTGCCCACGTCATGATCAAGGTCGGGCCGAAGGAGTCGCGCAGCGTGACGGCAGCCCTGCGCTCCATTCCTCAAGTGCGCGTGCTGCATTCGGTGAGCGGAGATGTGGACCTGATCGCCGTGGCAGCGGCCGCCTCCGTCGCGGAGATGGATCAGGTGATCGATCGCATCGGCGCCCTCGACGGCGTGGAGCGCACCACCTCGTCGATCATTCTTTCGACGAAGTTCGAGCGTTGACGGGGTCGACGCAATAGACCCGTCCGCGCGGGGCGCCGCCGCCGCCGCGGCTGGGCGCCGCATCGGCGATCTGGTAACAATTCGCGTCGAGCCACACGATCCAGTCGCCGTTCGCCGTCTTGAATTGCTCTCCGGCGCGATGGCGCACGTACAGCCAGCCGTTGTCGAAGGCCGGCACGCCATACGGGCTGTCCATGGCCAGCAGCCGGTCGTTGCGGATGTCGAAGGCATGCACCGCGCGGCGCGCCTCCGCGGCCCAGTCGACGCCTTTACCGGAGCCTTCCGACGATCGGTCCGAGGCCGGCTCGTCGGGGGCCGGCTGCGATTCCCCGATCCGCGGCGCGGGCGGTACGAACAGCGCCGCGCGCAACTGGCGTTTGGGATTGTTCGGCGCCTTGATCGTGGGCAGGTCGGGGCGCGGCAGCTGGATCAGCTCGACGGTGTCGAAGGGGGCGGACGAAGGCGGCGCCCGGCCGGGCGCCAGGCACATGAGCGCGATCACCAGCACATGGCCCGCGAGCACGGCGAGCAACGTGGTGTACCGCGAAGCCGTCCATCGTCGGGATTGCTGCGTCATCGTGGCCATCGATCGCCTCTGGGGCCCGCCGACGCGTCGGCGTTCGCAGGCCCTGGTGCCGTCCGCCCGAAGGCGGTACTAACCCTAGCATAGACCCGCCGCGGTGCCGCTGGGTTCGACCGCGGCCTCAAAAATCGAGCCGCACGACCGGGCGCCGGTGCCGCGGCTCGCGGCCACCTTGAATCCCGGGCGTTGGAGCGTGGTCTCGCGGACCCTTGCGAGGAGCGGGGATCTGTCTTGGCGGCGCGCCCGCGCGCGAGGATACTCTGGCGGGGCGCATCGTTGTGCCGATATCCAAACACCGTTCTTGAAACTCCGATCCGATACATGAGCAGCGTCTGCGATACCACGTCAGTCCGAGGTCTCGGTCTCGTCCTGTGGAACTATCTGCGACTCGGCCGACCTCTCGAGCGGCGAGAGGCCATCGTGGTCTTCGGCGGGCATGATCTTCGTATTGCGGAGTGGGCGGCGCGGTTGTGGCTCGATGGGTGGGCCCCGAAGTTGATTATCTCGGGCGGCTTGGGGTATTACACCAGCAAAATCTGGCATGAGCCGGAAGCGCACAAGTTTCGTCGCATTGCCATCGAAAGGGGCGTAGACCCGGATGCAATCCTCATCGAGGATCAGTCGACGAATTCCGGCGAGAACGTAGTGCGCACGCTCGAGGTGCTCCACAAACATGGCATGACGTTGCGGCGGGCAATCTGTGTTCAGAAGCCGTATGTAGAACGGCGCGCGCTGTTGACGCTCAAAAAGCAGTGGCCGACGTGCGATTTCCTGCTTTCCTCCCCGCCGATTTCGTATGAATGTTACCCGCATCCCGATGTGATCGAATTCGAGAAGCTGATCAACGAGCTCGTCGGACAGGTAGATCGCGTCGAGAAGTACCCCCTGCTCGGATTCATGGCAAAGAATGACGTGCCACAAGAGGTTCTACGCGCGAAGCGTCGGCTGGTGGGGCTCGGATTTGTGAATCACCTTGTCCCGCCCTGACCGACAGCCTGACCGGGAGCGCACGCTTTGTCCGACCGAATGATCATCGAGCGCCTGTCGCAAGTCGGCGAGGCCGAGCTTCACGGTCTCGCCGGCGTGTTGATCGACTGCGTCGAGGGCGGCGCGTCGGTGAGCTTCATGCATCCCTTGCCGCTGCCCAAGGCGCTGGAATTCTGGCGGCGGATCGCCGCCGACGTGCTTGCCGGCCGGCGGGTGCTGCTGGCTGCGAGAGACCGAGCCGCCGGCGGCGCGATCGTCGGCACCGTGCAGCTCGTGCTCGATCTGCCGGAGAACCAACCGCATCGGGCGGATCTGTCCAAGATGCTGGTGCATCGGCGCGCGCGCCGGCATGGATGCGGCGCGGCCTTGCTCGCCGCCGCGGAAGCGCGCGCGCGCGAGCTCGGCCGGTCGCTGCTCGTGCTCGACACCGCGAGCGGCGATGCCGAGCGCCTGTACGAGCGCCTCGGCTGGCGCCGCGTGGGCGTGGTGCCGGGCTTCGCGCTATGGCCGGCGGGCGGCCTTTGCGACACGACCTTTTTCTACAAGCAGCTCGCGGCGCAACGGGAGTAGCCCGGGCCCGCGCATCATGGCTGCGCCATGCATTGGTGCGGCCGCACGCCCGGCATCACCTTTTTCAGCACCTCGAACTCGATCGAGTACTCGTCGATGATGTGCCAGGCCGTCGACACCACGATGAGCTCGTCCTCCGGGAAGATCATCAGGCGCTGTCCTCCCATGCCGCGCGCGAGCCAGGCAAGACGCGAAGGATTGCCGTGCGGCAGGAGCCACCACTGATAGCCGTACTTGAAACCTTCGCCGGCATCGATGCGCGGGGTCATGGACTCCTTCACCCAGTCGGAGGAGATCAGGCGCCGGCCCTTCCAGACGCCGTCGTGCACGTACAGGAGACCGATCTTGGCGAGATCCTCGGTGCGCAAGTAAAGGCCGCCCTCGGTGTCCACCACGCCGAGGGGAGTCCTCTTCCAATGGTACTTCTCGATGCCGAGCGGCCCGAACAGATGCTCGTGGGCGTATTTCTCGATGTCCAGGCCGGTCTCGCGCTCGAAGATGTGCGCCAGCAGCTCCGTCGCGCCGCTGGAGTACGCAAATGTGGTGCCCGGCTCGGTCTTCATCGGCCGGTCGATCACGAACTGCACCCAGTCGTCGGCGGCCTCCATCAGATCCGATGGATTGCCGGGGTCGTCGTAGGGCACATCCTCGTTCCAGTCGAGGCCGCTGGTCATGGTGAGCACGTCGCGCAAGGTCATGCGGCGCTTGCGCGCGTCGAGGTTCTTGACCTTCGATTCGTCGAACCAATGCAGCACCGGGGTCGACAGCGGCGCCTTGAAGTCCCCGCGCGTGATCGCGAGGCCGATGGTCGCCGAGGTGACGGTCTTCGAGACCGACTGCATGGTGTGCTGGTCGGTGCCCTGGAAATACGGGTGCCACGCGGGATCGAAATAATTGTACGGCCCGGTGAGCCGGGCGTTGAGCGGCCCCTTGGTGTGGGCCTCCTTGCCGTAGACGGCGGCGTAGTCGTGGGCGTAGCGCTTGTCGAGCACGACCTCGCCGCAGCGCATGACCAGCAGGCTGTCGACCAGCGGCAGCTTCGAGGAGGCGATGTCGGTATCCAACGCCGCCAGTGCCGCAGGGTCGATGCCGAGCGCGGCGGGAGAGGCCGTCGGGGCGGGCGCGGCGGCGGCGGCGCCCGGCGCGGCAGACGTGGCCGGGATGGCGGCGGCGGAGGTGGGGGCGGCCGCGGCGGCGGCGATGGCCGCGCTCAAGGTCAAGGCCGCGAGGCCGGGCACTCGGCGACGGGACAGGTATCTTGGATCGGGCGTCTTGATCATGAGGCTCCTCGCGCGTTGTCGGGGGTGAGCTCGCGTGCCCGCTGCAGCGCTTGCTCCAGGGTGTCGGTCACACGGTCCGGGCCGATTTGCGCCAGCACGCCGCCGCGCTCGAGCTTGTAATGGACGTTCGGCCGCAGCTCGGTGAGCATGAGGGTGCCGCCGTGCCGTTTGAAGTCGGTGATGATCTCTTCGATGGCGAAGATGCCGGTGGCATCGAGGAAGGGCATGTTGCCCATGCGCAGGATCAACGTGGTGGCGGGACGCCTCAGGTGCTCGAGAGCGCGCTCCAGCTTCTCGGCGACTCCGAAGAAGAGGGGTCCCTCGATGCTGTACACCAGGATGCCGTCGCCGGGGCGGCCTTGCGCGGGCTGCAGCTCGACCTGGACGGAATCGGACATGCGCCGCATGAAGAACAGCGCGGCGAGGATCACGCCGACGTTGACTGCGACCACGAGGTCGACGAACACGGTGAGGAAGAAAGTCAGCAAGAGGACGCTCACGTCCACCTTGGGCGTGGAGCGCACGATGCGGACCACGTGCGGCAGCTCGCTCATGTTCCAGGCCACGACGAACAGCACGGCCGACAGGCAGCAGAGCGGAATCGCCGACGCGAGCGGCGCGAGGAGCAGGATCACGGCGACCAGGAACGCCGAGTGCACCATGCCCGCGAGCGGGCTGGTGGCGCCGTTCTTGATGTTGGTTGCGGTGCGCGCGATCGCGCCGGTGGCGGCGAATCCACCGAACAGCGGACTCACGATGTTGGCGATGCCCTGACCGATGAGCTCCTGGTTCGAGTCGTGGCGCGTGCCCGCCATGCCGTCCGACACGACCGCCGAGAGCAGCGATTCGATGGCGCCGAGCAGGGCGATGGTGAACGCCGGCCCGACCAGGGACAGGATCCGCGCGAGGTCGAGGGAGGGCAGCGACAGGGATGGCAGGCTGCGGGAGATGCCCCCGAAGGTCGAGCCGATGGTGGCGACCCCGGGGAAATGGAACACCGACTGGATCGCCGTCACCACGATCAGCGCGATGAGAGGGGCCGGAATGCGCTTCAGGTAGCGGTTGCCCGCGATGAGGATGGCAAGCGCGAGGGCACCGAGGGCGGCGGTGGCGGGATTCAAGGTGGGCATGGCCTGGATCAGGGCGAAGAGCTTCTGATGGAAGCGCAGCCCGGAAGCCGCCGGCTGCAAGCCGAGGAAATCCTTCCACTGACCCACGAAGATGATGACCCCGATCCCGGCCGTGAAGCCCGCGATCACCGGGTTCGGGATGTACTTGATCACGGCTCCGAGGCGGGCCAAGCCGAACACCAGGAGGATCGCTCCGGCCATCAAGGTCGCGATCTGCAGGCCCGCGATGCCGTGCTGGGCCGTGATGATCGAGAGCACCGCGACGAAGGCGCCGGTGGGCCCGGAGATCTGCACCCGGGTGCCGCCGAAGATCGAGGTGAGCAAGCCGGCCACGATGGCGGTATAGAGCCCCTGCTCCGGCCGGGCCCCCGAGGCGATGGCGAAGGCCATGGCGAGCGGCAGCGCCACCACGCCGACCACGATGCCGGCCAGCACGTTGTTGCGGATCTGCCCGCGCGCCCAGAGGCCGTCGGCCTTGGCTTTGAGAAGGGCAATCATCGGGGCGGCAGGGGGGCGATCATCGGGGCGATCATCGCGGAGGAATAAAAAACGGCGCGGGCCCGTCAGGGGCGCGCGCCGCCGGGATATCGCACCGGCGGGGGAGTTGGCTGGATTGCCGGCGCGAAATGCTCCTAAACCCTACGGCGCCTATCCTGCCAACATCCGCCGGGCGAGGGGCGGATGCTTTATAACCGACGATGAAATTATTCTCGCTTGACAATAAGTGGGTCATCGCCGCCCCGGCAAGAATGACCGCAACCATCCGACGACGTCCCGTGCTCAGCCTGCCGTCGAAGCGGCGACCCGGGGCTGCCGCACGGCGCGCACCACGAGATAAGAGAGCAGCGCGACGGCGAGCGAGATCAGGCTCGCGTAGAAGTCCCGGCGCATGTTCGGGGTGACCGCCATGGCGATCAGCACCGCGGCCATGCCGGCGATCGCGGCATAGCTCAGCCAGGGGAACAGCCACATGCGCACGGGCGGCGCGGGCTCGCCCGCGGCCTCGCGGCGGCGGCGCAGCGCGATCTGGGAAAAGCAGATGAGCATGTAGACGAACACGATCAGCGCACCGGAGGAGGACACCAGGAAATCGAACACCTTCTGCGACTCGCTGGTGGCGGCGATGATGCCCAGGAATCCGGCGGCGGCGCCGATCAGCACGGATCCCACGGGCACGCGGCGGCGATTCAGCTTGACCAGGATCTGCGGGGCGTCCCCGCGCGCGGCGAGGATGAACAGCACGCGCGAGCTCACGTAGAACGCGGAATTCAAGCACGAGAGCACGGCGGTGAGGATGATCACGCTCATCAGCGACGGCGCCCTCGGAATGTGCATGGTGGTGAGCGCCAACGTGAACGGCGACTCGCCGGAGACCACGGTGGTCCATGGAACCACCGAGACGATGAAGAACAGGGATCCGACGTAGAACAGCAGGATTCGCCCGATCACCTGCGTGCTCATGCGCGCGACCGCCTTGCCGGGTTGCGCCGACTCCGCCGCGGCGATGGTGGTGATCTCGGCGCCGGTCATGGCGAAGAACACGATGGGCACCGCGGCGAGCACCGCCACCCAGCCGTTCGCGGCGAACCCGCCGTGATCGACCAGATTGCCGAAGGTGGATCCGTGCGGCGAGGTCCAGCCGAACGCGAACGAGGCCGCGATGGCGATGAACACCAGGATGGCGGCCACCTTGATCGAGGCGAACCAGAACTCGAACTCGGCGTACGAGCGCGCCGACATGAGATTGACGGCGGTCATGATGGCCATCAGGACGATGCCGATCTGGAATTGCGAGAAGTGCGCGCCGTCCGGAAGCCAGGTCTGCACGATCTTGGCGCCGGCGATGGCCTCGGCCGGCACGACCAGCACCCAGAAATACCAGTACAGCCAGCCGACCACGAACCCGGCCCAATCGCCGAGGCCGGCGCGCGCGAACTCGGTGAACGAGCGCACGTTGGGGAGCGAGGTGGTCATCTCGCCGACCATGCGCATGACCAGGAGAATCAGACAGCCGCAGATCGCGTAGCTCAGGAAGCTGGCGGGTCCGGCCGCGCGGATCGCGGTGCTCGAGCTCACGAACAACCCCGCGCCGATGATGCCGCCGATCGAGATCATGGTCAGATGGCGGGCCCGGAGTGACTTGGACAGCTCCTGGCTGGAGCCCGGGCTCGGTGCGGCTTCGATCTGGGTCATGAGCGCTCCCTGGTGGATTATCCGGCCATCTTACTCCGCTTCGACGCGGACTCGTGGGTCGCCGAGCTTCGGGATGGTGGGGTTGCCCCAGAGCTGACGCTCGCGAATCCACGGCAGCGGATAGGCGGGATGGGGGCTGTCGAATTCGCGCGCGAGCCGGTGCGCGTCCCACATCGCCTGATTGGCCTGGGCCGGCGCCTTGCAGTCGCCGGCTCGGAATACGTCCTCGACGCCGCTCGCCGCCCATTCGGCCTTGCGGGCCTTGAGCGCGCGCCACAGGCCGTCGTCGGAGCGGCGCGAGGTCACGAGGATCACGGCGTCCGATTCCAAATCGAATTCCCCGCCGTTGTCCTTGCGCGGGATCTCGCCGGTCGAGGGCCCCTTCAAGTCGGGACCGAACTTGTACAGGTAGGAGAGCCGCACCTTGCCGGGCACGATCCGCTCCAGCCAGTGGCTGGTGTAGACCTTGATCCCCTTCTCGAACATCAGGCGCTTGTTGTTGAACGACTCCATGGTGAAGATGCCGTACTCGGCGATGTCGCCCGCGTCACAGACGTAAGTGACCTCCTTGCCCTGATTGGCCATGAGCTCGGCCATGGTGATGCCCATGAAGTGCCCGTCGCCGTCGAGCACCAGGACGCGCTTGCCCGGCACCGGCTTGCCGGCCGTGACCTGGAACGGCGTCAGCACGTGGGGCAGCGAGTGGTCGGCGCCGGGAATAGGGCCGAAGCTCGCGCTCAGCCCGTCCCCGCACCAGTGCGAGCCGGTCGCGATCACCACCCGGTCCGCGCCGTACGCGAGCACATCGTCCGCGCTCATCTTGCCGACGCCGAGATGAACCTCGACGGATTTCTTGAGCTTGGCGAGCTGCGTCTGCCGGTAGGTGATCACGCGGCCCCACTCCGAGAGCCTCGGCAGCGCCGCCACCGACTTCCAGTGGCCGCCGAGCTCGCGCTCGGCCTCGCGCAGGTGAACCGTGTAGCCGCGCTCGCCGAGGACGCGCGCGCATTCCATCCCCGCGGGGCCCGCGCCCACCACCAGCACCGAGCAGGGCTTGGTGGTCTTGGCGAATTTCTCGGGATGCCAGCCGCGGCGATATTCCTCGCCGATGGTGACGTTCTGCGTGCACATGATCTGACCGCCCTGCTGGAACTTGGACACGCAGATGTTGCAGCCGATGCACTCGCGGATGTCCTCGATGCGGCCTTCCGAGATCTTGGTCGGCAGGAAGGGGTCGGCGATCGACGGGCGCGCCGCGCCGACGATGTCGAGCACGCCGGCGCGGACGAGGGCGACCATGTCGTCGGGGCTGGTGAGCCGGCCGTTGCCGACCACGGGAATGCCCGGCCCGAGGATCGACTTGCCTTGCTTGATGAACGGCGTCATCCAGCCCGACTTGCGGAAGCGCGATACGCCCGCATCCTCGCCCCACTCGGCGTAGTCGCCGATCTTGAGCGCGACGCCGTCGACCACGCCTTCCTTGCGGAATCTCTCCAGCATGCGCACGCCGTCCTCGCGCGCCTCGACGCCTTCCGGCCCGTGCAGCGTGTCGATCTCGAAGCGCGTGGTGATGGCGCAGCTCTGCCCAAGCGCGCGCTTGAGCGCCTGCAGGAGCTCGATGAAGAAGCGCGAGCGGTTCTCGAAGCTGCCGCCGTAGGCGTCGGTGCGGCGGTTGAAGCGCGGCTCCAGGAACTGCATGGGGAGGGTGTCATCGCCCGCGGACACCTCCAGCAGGTCGAAGCCGGCCTGCTCGGCGCGCTTGCCGGCCTCGACATACATGTTGATGACGCTCTTGATGTCGGACTCGTCCATCTCGGAGCCGTACACGGTGCGGGTCGCGAAGATCGGCGACAGCCACTGGCTCGGCGCCCGGCCGAACTCGCGCGACTCGAGCGAGGGTGCATTGCCGCCCGAGTACCAGAGCTGGATGCCGGCGAGGCTCCCGAAGCGATGGGCGACTTCGCACATGTAGCCCAGGTTTTGGATGTCGCCGTCGTCCCAGATGCGCGCCGAGGTGTACGGATACTCGTCCGACTCCGGGTGGATCGAGCAGAACTCGGTGAACACCGCGCCCCATCCGCCCTCGGCCTTCATGCCGCGAAAGTGCGCCTGCGCGCCCGGCCGCTCGGAGCCCGGTCCCGCGCAGTGGGAGGTTTGCCAGAATCGGTTGCGGATCGTCTTCGGTCCGATCTGGATGGGCTCGAACAACACGTCGTGCTTGGGGTCTCTGGCCATGTCTGATCCTCGAGGGTTACCGTTCTGCTGCTTGCTTCTTATACTCGGCGCCGGGAGCGGGTCTTCAGCGGAGGCGTCATGAGCTTTGCGGGAAAAGTGGTGCTGGTGACCGGATCGACCACCGGCATCGGCGAGGCCTGCGCGACGGTGTTCGCGGAATCACAGGCCAAGGTGATGGTGTCGGGCCGCGACGCAGCACGTGGGCAGAGCGTGGTCGCGGCGATCCGCGCCGCCGGCGGCGCGGCCGATCTCGCCGTGGCGGATCTGCGCGAGGCGGGCGCCTGCGACCGGCTCGTCGAGGACACCGTCCGGCGCCTCGGCGGCCTGGACGTGCTGGTCAACAACGCCGGGATTCTCTACACGGCGAATGCGCTCGAGACCAGCGACGCGCAGTGGCTGGACACGATGGCGGTCAATGTCAACGCCTTGTTCTATCTCAGCCGGGCCGCGGTCCGGCACATGCAGGCGGCCGGCAAGGGCGCGATCGTAAACATCGCCTCGGAGTGGGGCTTGAACGGCGAGCCGAACCACGTGGCCTACTGCGCGAGCAAGGGCGCCGTCATCCAGATCACCCGCTGCATGGCGCTCGATCACGCGCGCGACAACATCCGGGTGAATTCGGTGTGCCCGGGCGAGATTCACACCCGGATGGTCGACGACATCCTCGCCAAGCGCGGCGGAGACCCCGCCCGGAATCTCGAGGATCTCGCCGCCGGGATACCGATGCGCAGATTGGCCCATCCGCTCGAGGTAGCGCGCTGCGTGCATTTTCTGGCATCCGATCTCGCAAGCTACGTGACGGGCACGAACCTCTCCGTCGACGACGCCACCGCCGGTCCCCATCCCTAGGGCCGCGCGGGCACGCCCATGCGATGCGCGTCGCCCGCGGGCGCGTTGCCATGCTCGTAGGGCCGCGCCGTCAGCATGTAGACCGCGCCCAGCACCACCACCCCGAGGGTGGTGACCGCCATGGAGTAGTCGGCATACCAGGGATCGCCCGGGCTGCGCGGCCAGAGGATGTTGACGATGGCGCCGACGCCGTAGACCAGGGCGACGATGTTCACGCACCAGCCCCAACGGCCGAGCGTGAACGACCCGGCCGGCTTCCATCCCATGGCGCGCGCGATCAGGGCCGCGAGCACGATCATCTGGAAGGCGATGTAGATGCCCACCGATGCGAAGCTGATGATGACGGTGATGGCGTCCTGCAGCCAGAGCGCCGACAGGGCGATCACCGCGGGGATGGCGCCCATGACGATGAGCGCCGTCGAGGGCACGTGGTGCCCCGGAGACATGCGGCTCAGGTACTTGCTGCCGAAGATCATCTGATCCCGGGCATAGGCGAAGATCAAGCGGCTCGCCGCGGCCTGCAGGCTCAGCAGGCAGGAGATGAACGACACCAGCACCACCACGATGACGGCCCGGAATCCGGCATCCCCCATCGCCGCGCGTAGCAGCGTGACGATTGGGTCCTTGTCCTTGCCGGCCATCACGTCGGAGAGATTCGGGATCGCCAGCACGAACGCGAGACAGACCCAGATGGCGGCGGCGCCGCCGATGTAGATCGTCATGCGCATCGCCTTCGGGATCATGACGCTCGCGTTCGGCGTCTCCTCGGCGACGTCGCCGCAGGCCTCGAAGCCGTAGTAGCAGAACATCGCCGCTAGCGAGGAGGCGAGGAACGCCGGCCAGTAGCTGCCCCGGGTATGCACGAGGGTGGTGTCGAGCAGGATCTTGAGCGGCTGATGGCGTGCGAACAGGAGCAGGTAACTGCCGACCACGATCGCTCCGACCAGCTCACAGACGAAGCCGAACATCGCGACCCGCGCGAGGAGGCGCGTCCCCGAGAGGTTCAGCAGCGTGGTCGCGGCGATGAGCACCAGCGCGATGACGGTGGTCGCGAGCGGCGTCGCATCCATGCCGAAGAGCTGCGCCAGGAAAGGCGCGATCCCGGTGGCGACGCCCGCCATGGTGCAGCAGAGCGCCCATGCGTACACCCACCCGGCCATCCATGCCCAGCGCTTGCCGACCAGGCGCCGCGCCCAGGGATAGAGTCCTCCCGAGATCGGGAACTGCGACACGATCTCGCCGAACACCAGGCACACCATGAGCTGGCCGAGCCCGACCAGGATGTAGTTCCACCACATCGGCGGACCGCCGGCGAGGAACGCGCCGGCGAAGATGGTGTACACGCCGACCACCGGGGAGAGATAGGTGAAGCCCAGGGAGAAGTTCTCCCACTTGGACATGGTGCGGTCGAAGTGCGATACATAGCCGAGCGCCTTCAACTGCTCCGCGTCCCGATCTCCCGCGCCCGTGGTCTGCGTGCTCACCCTGTCTCCCTCGAAACGTCAGAACTTGTACTGGAAATCCACTCCGACGGTGCGAGGCTGGTTGGTGGACACACGAATGATGGTCGGCTGCTGCCACGCGAAGGTCGTGTTGTCGATGGTCAGCGCTGCGATCTTGTTGGTCAAGTTGGTGCCGACGAGGTAAGCCGCCCACTGACCGTGCGAGACGCCCGCGCGCGCGTCGAGGAACGCATGCGAGGGCAGGGTTTCACGCACGTAGGAGATGTCCTCGATCGGGCCCACGATGGAGTCGGCGATGCGGAACAATCCGGTCAGATCGTTGCCGATATCCTTCTGATATTCCAGCGAGATGTCGG
Source organism: Steroidobacteraceae bacterium (assembly GCA_036268215.1). GTDB lineage: Bacteria > Pseudomonadota > Gammaproteobacteria > Steroidobacterales > Steroidobacteraceae > Bog-1198. Next base: position 288 of record DATAUO010000251.1, on the reverse strand, counting down.
CCGTGTAGCGCGGCACGTTGACGATGCGGCTCGGGTCGGTGCCCGGCGTCGCGCCGGCGATCACGGTCGCCTCGTTGGCGGTCGGCTGGTTGATATAGGCCTTGGTCCACGCGCCCGAGACGCTGAACGTCAGTCCTTCCACGATCAGCGCCGAGGCCTCGACCTCGGGTCCGTACGCCAGGGCGTTGCCGGCGTTGGTGCTGTAGGGATAGCCGCAGCTCAGGTCGATGACCTGCTGGATGTTCTTCCACTTCACGTAATAGATGTCGGCGTCCAGCGTGAAGCGCC